>CAZOMI010000014.1:0-45172 GCA_964580925.1 uncultured Methyloversatilis sp. | reverse complement strand
TGCGAAAGGCGGCCTGAGTTGCAAAAGCGTGTCCAGACAATCGGAGCCGGTACATTTCGCTCAACCACAAACCTCACACATCACATTCGAAGTCACCTTCCATTGATTGATTTTTAAGGAAAACAATATAAAGGAGCTTATCCAAAGCCAGACCTAAGTCCTTGTCTCGCCTCAAAAATTCTCACTTTTATCCTTGACGTTGCAAATTTGGTGGATTAAAGTGGGCGCAAGTGGGAAATAGTGGGTGAACTGAAATCTTTCAGTCGCCCTTAACGAGGCGGGAGCGGGATGTTCCAAGGGGCGGCGCAACTCAATCTGGATGCGAAGGGTCGGCTGGCGATACCGGCCCGGCATCGGGACGCGCTAACCGCGGCGGGCAGCGGCCGGCTGGTGCTGACCGCTCATCCGCATCGCTGCCTGTTGCTCTACCCCGAACCGGCCTGGGAACCGATCCGCGACAAGATTCTTGCCGCGCCGAGCTTCGACCCCCGCTCCGCTGCCGCCAAACGCGTACTGGTGGGTAACGCTCGGGATGGAGAGACCGACAGTGCCGGTCGCATTCTGATTGCCCCCGAACTGCGCGATTACGCCGGCTTCGAAAAGCAGGTGTGGCTGGTTGGCATGGGCTCTCACTTCGAAATATGGAGCGATGCCGGTTGGCGTCGTCAGCATGAAACCGCCTTCGAGGCTCTGGCGAGCGATATGCCGCCGCCAGGGTTCGAGGGCATGTCCCTGTGATCGCACCCTGTGAGCGCCGCCTTTCCCGCAGCTCATTTGCCGGTGCTGCTCACCGAAGCCGTGACCGCGCTTGCCGTGAAACCGGCAGGCGTCTATGTGGATGCCACCTTCGGGCGCGGCGGCCACAGCCGGGCGATCCTTGCGCAACTGGGTGCGGCCGGGAAACTGATCGCGCTGGATCGCGATCCGCAGGCAGTCGCCGCGGGCAAGCAGATAGCCGATGCGCGTTTTACTTTGGTTCATGCCGCATTCAGCCGGCTGGACGAAGTGCTGGCGGCGCAGGGCATCGATCGGGTGGATGGGATTTTGCTGGACGTGGGCGTGTCGTCGCCGCAACTGGACGACCCGTCACGGGGCATGAGTTTTCGTTTCGATGCGCCGCTCGACATGCGCATGGACACGACGCAAGGGGAAACCGCGGCGGACTGGTTGGCGCGGGCAGATCAACGTGAAATCGAGGAGGTGATACGTGACTATGGCGAAGAACGGTTTGCTCATGCGCTTGCAAAGGCGCTTGTTGCTGCTCGGAGCGAGCAGCGTATTTCATCCACAGGACAGCTTGCCACGCTCGTGGCGGCGGTCGTCCGGACGCGCGAGCCAGGGCAGCACCCGGCGACGCGCACCTTCCAGGCTTTACGGATTCACGTCAATCGGGAGCTTGAGGAGCTGTCGCTGACCCTGCCGCAGGCGCTCGGCCGCTTGAAGCCGGGCGGACGCCTGGTCGTAATCAGTTTTCATTCCCTTGAAGATCGCATCGTCAAACGCTTTCTGCGCGACGCGGCCAACCCACCGCAACCGCCGAAAGGGGTGCCGATACGCGCCATCGACCTGCCGGCGCCGGTGATGCGGCTGGTCGGCAAGCCGGTGAAGGCCGGTACCGCCGAGGTGACCGCCAACCCGCGGGCGCGCAGTGCGGTGCTGCGGGTGGCGGAGAGGATCGGCGCTGACGCCGGGCCGCCCCAAGTCAGGGCAAGCCAACACACGGAGCCGCGTAGCGGCGAACACCCGTCACCCCCGCCTGGAGGCGGGGGCCGGGGGGCGGGGAGTCATTGATGCTGCGGATCAACCTCTTCCTGCTGGCCGCCGTTTTGATCAGCGCACTCGCCGACGTATCGGTCAACCACCGCGCCCGCAAGCTCGTCACGGCATACGAACGCGAGCAGGAACGCATGCGGGCGCTGGAAGTCGAATGGGGACAACTGCAGCTTGAACAAAGCACCTGGGCCACCCATGCGCGCATCGAAGAGATTGCGCGCCAGCGGCTCGGGATGCACACCCCGCGCAGCAACCAGATCATTACGGCGAACCAATGAGCATGCCCCCCCACGCTCGCAAAATCAACTCGCTGCCCCCCACAGGGGAGCGCATGCCGCCTTGGGGCGGCCCGGCGGCGGCATGGTTGCCCCCCCACGCTCGCAAAACCAGCTCGCTGCCCCCCAGGGGGGGGCGCATGCCGCCTTGGGGCGGCCCGGCGGCGGCATGAAACTCAGCCGCAGCCCCCTGCTCGAAGAGCGCCTGCCGGCATGGCGGGCGCATTTCGTCCTGGGCTTGCTGTTGCTGGGCTTCGCGGTTCTGCTGGCACGCTCGTTTTACCTGCAGGGCGTCAACAAGGAATTCCTGATCGACCAGGGCGAATCGCGCTATGAGCGGGTGCTTGAGATATCGGCCACGCGCGGACGCATTCTCGACCGGCATGGCGATGTGCTGGCCATGTCGACGCCGGTCAAGGCGGTCTGGGCCATTCCGGAAGATGCCAAGCTCACGCCTGCCCAGGTGCGTCAGCTCGCCAGCCTGCTGGAAACCGACCAGCGCGAACTGTCCCGCAAGCTGGCGGGGGAGCGCGATTTCGTTTATCTCAAGCGCCAGATCGCCCCGGACGTGGCGGCACAGATTGCCGGCCTCAAGTTGCCCGGGGTGCATTTCAAGAATGAATTTCGCCGCTATTACCCGTCCGGTGAAGTCGCGTCCCACATGCTGGGTTTCACCGGCATCGACGATACGGGCCAGGAGGGCATCGAACTGGCGATGAACAGCCAATTGACCGGCAAGTCGGGCGGACGGCGCGTCATCAAGGATCGCCGCGGCCAGATCGTCGAGGACGTCGAATCGATCAAGGCGCCGCAGGAAGGCAAGGACACCGTGCTCGCGCTGGACGCCAAGCTGCAGTATCTGGCGTACGCGCAGCTCAAGCAGGCGATCACCCAGCACAAGGCCAAGGCGGGCGGCATCGTCGTGCTCGATGCCAAGAGCGGCGAAGTGCTGGCGCTCGTCAATCTGCCGACCTACAACCCGAACAATCGCACCCGCCTGTCGGGCGCGCAGCTCAGAAACCGCGCCTTCACCGATACCTTCGAACCCGGCTCGACCTTCAAGTCATTCACCGTTGCCCTGGCGCTGGACAAGGGCAACGTGCGCTTCGACACGCCGATCCAGACCGCGCCCGGCAGGCTCACCATCGGCACGGCGACGATTTCCGACGCGCACCCGCATGGCATGCTGTCGGTCGCCCAGGTGATCCAGAAATCCTCGAACATCGGTGCGGCGAAAATGGCCCTGGCGATACCGGCCGAGGAAATGTGGCAGATGTTCGACAAGCTGGGCTTCGGCCAGCCCCTCAATCTGGGTTTCCCGGGCGAAGCCGCCGGACGCCTGCGGCCCCACAAGCGCTGGCGACCGATCGAGCAGGCGACCATGTCGTATGGCCATGGCATTTCTGTGACACTGATCCAGCTGGCGCGCGCCTATCAGGCATTCGCCCGCAATGGCGATCTGCTCCCCCTGTCGCTGACGCGTCTCGACGCGGCGCCGACGCTGGGGGTTCGCGTATTCACAGAACAGACGGCGCGCGAGATGCGGGCCATGCTCGAAATGGCCGTGCTGCCTGGCGGCACGGCCCCCAAGGCACAGGTGCCGGGCTACCGCGTCGCCGGCAAGACCGGCACAGCCAACAAGCTGGAAGGCGGCAGCTATACCAACAAATATGTTGCTTCGTTCGTCGGCTTCGCCCCCGTATCCGACCCGCGCCTGATCATCGCCGTGATGGTCGACGAACCCGCCGCCGGCAAGTATTACGGCGGCGAAGTGGCAGCGCCGGTATTTTCCGGTGTGATGAGCAGCGCCTTGCGCAGCCTTGGCGTCGCGCCCGACGCCACGGAAAAACCATTGCAGATGGCCAACATCCCGCCAGCCAGGGAGGAGATGTGAGCATCGCGGCGGGATGGATGCCCCCCCACGCTCGCAAAACCAGCTCGCTGCCCCCCACCCCCGGAGGGGGCAATCCGCGCATGCCGCCTTGGGGCGGCCCGGCGGCGGCACTCCTCGACAGCTTGCGGCAACAAGGCATAAAAATCACCCGTCTGGCCCTCGACTCGCGTCGCGTGCAGCCGGGTGATGTGTTCCTCGCCCTGCCCGGCGCGCATGCCGATGGCCGCGCCTTTATCGCCGACGCGGTGGCACGGGGCGCGGCAGCGGTGATTTACGAGCGCGGGGAGCAGGACATCGCCGCGCGGCACGCCGTCTTGCCAGCGCCGACTTTTGCGGTAGACAACCTGGCGGCGCTGGCCGGCGAAATCGCCCATCTGGTCTATGGCCGGCCATCCGAGCAACTCTGGAGCGTCGGCGTCACCGGCACCAATGGCAAGACCTCGGTGTCGCAGTGGATCGCCCAGGCCATGGCCGCGCTTGGACGCAAGTGCGGCGTGATCGGGACGCTGGGCAATGGCTTTCCGCCGGACCTGGATGAAAGCCCGAATACCACCCCCGATGCAATCAGCCTGCACGCCACGCTGGCACGTTTCGTCTCACAGGGCGCATCAGCCTGTGCGATGGAGGTGTCGTCGATCGGCCTCGATCAGGGACGGGTGAATGGCGTGCTTTTCGACGTCGCGATACTGACCAACCTGACGCGCGACCATCTCGAATACCACGGCACGATGGCCGCGTATGGCGCTGCCAAGGCACGGCTGTTCGCCATGCCGGGGCTCGATACCGCCGTACTGAACCTCGACGATCCCTTCGGCGTCGAACTCGCTGCCCGACTCAAGGGCCGCGTACGCACCATCGGCTACACACTGCAGGGCGGCAGCGGGACGGATCGCGTGCTGCATGCCGTGAATCTGGTCGAAACGGCAACCGGCATCGCCTACACGCTGGACGGCGTGCACTTCAGCGCACCGCTGGTCGGTCGTTTCAATGCGTCGAACCTGCTGGCCGTGACCGGCGCCCTGCTGGCCCGTGGCGAAACCCTCGCCGCCATCGCCGCCGTGCTGCCCGGACTGAGTTCGCCGCCCGGCCGCATGCAGACACTGGGCGGCACTGCAATGCCATTGGTGGTGATCGACTACGCCCATACGCCGGATGCACTGGAAAAGGTGCTGACCACCCTGCGCGGCACGGCGCTGGCGCGTGGTGGCAAACTGGTCTGCGTCTTCGGCTGCGGCGGCGACCGCGATGCCGGCAAACGGCCGCTGATGGGCGCCATCGCCGAACAACTGGCCGACCGGGTCATGGTGACCAGCGACAATCCGCGCAGCGAAGACCCGCAAGCCATCATCGCCGCCATCCGCGCCGGGATGGAAAATCATGTGGCGAGCGAAGCCGACCGCGCCGCCGCGATTCGCCAGGCGATCGCGCAGGCGGCGGCGAACGACGTCATCCTGATCGCCGGCAAGGGACACGAGCCATATCAGGAAATCGCCGGCGTACGCCTGCCGTTTTCGGATGGCGCGCATGCAAAGTCGGCGCTGGCGGGATGGCATGCCCCGCATGGAGTATGGCAGGCAGCGGGCCAACCCAATGGTGCATCCGGAGAACAATCGCAATGCTGACACTTTCAGAAACAGCACAAGCCCTTGCTGGCCAGTACCACGCCTCGCACTATGGCCACGACACCGAGTACACCAGCGTCGGCAGCGACTCGCGCGCGGTCATTCCGGGCATGCTGTTCGTTGCCTTGCCGGGCGAGCGCTTCGATGGCCACGACTATGTGCGCGAAGTGCTGGCACAGGGGGCCGCCGGCGCGCTGGTCACCGCGGCCTGGGCCGCCGCCAATCCCGGCTTGCCGCTGGTCGGCGTCGCCGATACGCGCCTCGCCCTCGGACAGCTGGCCGCCCATTGGCGCTCCCGCTTTCACCTGCCCCTGCTCGGCATCACCGGCAGCAACGGCAAAACGACCGTCAAGGAAATGTGCGCGGCGATCGTGCGCGCCCACTGCGGCCAGCACGCCGTGCTGGCGACGAGCGGCAACCTCAACAACGACATCGGTCTGCCGCTCACCCTGCTGAAACTGCGCAGCACACACCACGCCGCGGTGATCGAAATGGGCATGAACCATCCAGGTGAGATTGCCTATCTGACACGCCTGGCGCGACCGACGATCGCGCTGGTGAACAACGCCCAGCGCGCCCATCTGGCCGGCCTGGGCTCGGTCGCCGCCATCGCGCGCGCCAAGGGCGAGATTTTCGAGGGACTGGGCGAGGACGGCATCGCGGTGATCAACGCCGATGACCCGCATGCCAACCTGTGGCGCGAAATCAATCTCGGCCGGCGCATCTCGACCTTCGGGTTCACTGCGGACGCCGACGTGCGCGGTAGCTGGCAACCCAGTCACGAAAACCGGGGTCTCGGCGGCATCCTGACGCTCGAGACGCCACGCGGCAAGGCGACGCTGGAATTGCCGCTCCCCGGCATGCACAACGCATATAACGCACTCGCCGCCGCCGCCACCTGCCTCGCCGCCGGGGTGCCGCTGGCCCCGGTCGTGCGCGGACTAAGCAATTATGGCGGTACCACGGGCCGCCTGCAGCAACGCTCCGGGTACAACGGCGCGCTGGTCATCGACGACAGCTACAACGCCAACCCCGACTCGATGCGTGCCGCCATCGACGTACTGGCCACCCTTCCCGGGCGGCGCATCCTGGTCATGGGCGACATGGGCGAAGTCGGCGAAACGGCCGGCCAGATGCATGACGAGATCGGCGGCTACGCCAAGAGCCAGGGCATCGACCAGCTGTTCGCCCTCGGCGAGAAAAGCATCGCCGCCGTACATAATTTTGACGGCGGGGGGCGACACTTCAGCAGCGTCGAGGCTCTGGTCGCCAACCTGAAACCGCTGATGGACAAGGACACCACCGTGCTGATCAAGGGCTCACGCTTCATGCGCATGGAACGAGTGGTGGAACTGATTGTGGCGGATGTCCCCGCCGCGGGGCCGCCCCAAGGCGGGGACGGCCAGGAACCCGGAGTCGCGCAGCGGCCAACACCCGTCACCCCCCCGGGAGGGGGGGCTGGGAGGGGAGGGCATCATGCTGCTTGAACTCTTTCAGTGGCTGGCGCAGGACATCCGCGCCTTCAACGTTTTCGGCTACCTCACGCTGCGCGCGGTGCTGGCGACGATGACGGCGCTGACCATCTCCTTCATCCTCGGACCAGCCGTGATCCGCTGGCTGACGGCGAAACGGATCGGCCAGGCGGTGCGCGACGACGGTCCGCAGACGCACCTCGTCAAGGCCGGCACGCCAACCATGGGTGGCGCGCTGATCCTGCTGTCGCTGGGCATCTCCACCCTGTTGTGGGCCGATCTCGGCAACCGCTTCGTCTGGATCGTCATGATCGTCACCTTCGGCTTCGGCGCGATTGGCTGGGTGGATGACTGGCGCAAGGTCGTCGAGCGCAACCCCAAGGGCCTGTCGGCGCGCGCCAAGTTCTTCTGGCAGTCGGTCATCGGCCTCGTCGCGGCCATCTGCATCGCCTTTTCGATCTCGGCGCCGAACAACGAAAAGGCGATCGAACTCTTCCTCCAGTGGCTGGCCAGCGGCTTGACGCTCGAGATGCCGACCCGCACCGACCTGATCGTGCCGTTCTTCAAGAGCGTCTCCTATCCGCTGGGCATTCTCGGTTTCATCGTCCTCGCCTATCTGGTGATTGTCGGTTCCAGCAACGCGGTGAACCTCACCGACGGCCTCGACGGCCTGGCCATCATGCCGACGGTGCTGGTTGGCGCGGCACTGGGCATCTTCGTCTATGTCGCCGGCCACGCCGGTTTCTCGAAATATCTGCTGCTACCCTACATTCCCGGCGCGGGCGAACTGGTGGTGTTCTGCGGCGCGCTGGCCGGCGCCGGACTGGGTTTCCTCTGGTTCAACGCCTATCCCGCCGAAGTGTTCATGGGCGATGTCGGCGCACTGGCGCTGGGTGCGGCGCTGGGTGCGGTGGCGGTCGTCGCCCGGCAGGAAATCGTGCTGTTCATCATGGGCGGCGTGTTCGTCGCCGAAACGCTCTCGGTGATGCTGCAGGTCAGCTGGTTCAAATACACCAGGCTGCGCTACGGCGCGGGGCGCCGCATCTTGCGCATGGCCCCGCTGCATCATCATTTCGAACAGTCGGGCTGGAAGGAAACGCAGGTCGTGGTGCGCTTCTGGATCATCACGATCATGCTGGTGCTGTTCGGCTTGTCTACGCTGAAAATCAGATGAGAACAACCATGGCGATGCGCAACATATTGGCGTTGGGGGAGACTAACCTGAAGGCCGCAGGCCGTAAGGTTATGGCGACACCAAACGTCAATATGCGCTTCTGGATCATCACGATCATGCTGGTGCTGTTCGGCTTGTCTACGTTGAAGATCAAGTAATGGAACTGCAAGGCAAACATGTTCTCGTGCTCGGCCTCGGCGAATCGGGGCTGGCGATGGCGCAATGGTGCGCGCGCAACGGTGCCGCCGTGCGGGTTGCCGACACACGTGCCACGCCGCCGTACCTTGAGCAGTTGCGCCGTACCACCAGCGCCGACTTTTATAGCCCCCCACGCTCGCAACCCCAGCTCGCTGCCCCCCACGGGGGGGCTGGCGTCGGCTTGGGGCGGCCCAGCGCCGACTTTTGCAGCGGAGAGTTTGAGAAAAGCCTGCTGGACGGTATCGACCTGCTCGCCATTTCTCCCGGCCTTTCGCCCGGTCTGCTGGTGGTCATTCATGCCCGCGCGCAGGGCATCCCGGTCGTCGGCGAAATCGAACTGTTTGCGCAGGGCCTGCGCGCGCTGCAGCAGAATGTGCCGGTACTGGCGATCACCGGCACCAACGGCAAGACGACGACCACGGCGCTGACCGGCCGTCTGATCGCCTCGACCGGGCGCAGCGTCGGCGTGGCCGGCAACATCTCGCCTGCCGCACTCACCGCCCTGATGGATTTTCAGGACCGCGGCGCTCTGCCTCAGGCCTGGGTGCTGGAACTTTCGAGCTTCCAGCTCGAAACGCTGGAGACCCTGAACGCGGCGGCTGCCACCGTGCTCAACATCTCCGACGACCATCTCGACCGCTACATCAACCTGCACGAGTACGCCAGCGCCAAGGCGCGCATCTTCCAGGCCAGCGCGGGTTACGAAGGCGTCCAGGTGCTCAATCGCCAGGATGCGCGCGTGAAAGGCATGGCCCTGCCCGGACGGCGGCTCATCAGCTTCGGCCTCGATGCACCGGGCAATGTCGATGATTTCGGCCTGCGCGAAAATCGCGGTGAAGCCTGGCTGGTGCAGGGCGACCGCTTCCTGTTACCGGTGAGCGAACTGCAAGCGGCCGGCCTGGCCGGCCTGCACAATGCCGCCAATGCCCTGGCCGCGCTGGCGCTGTGCGCCGCCATCGGCATCGATGCGGTAACGCTGCTGCCGGCACTGCGCGCCTTTCGCGGCTTGCCGCACCGCGTCGAGAAAGTCGCCGAGATTGGCGGCGTGACGTATTACGACGATTCGAAGGGCACCAACGTCGGTGCCACGGTCGCTGCGCTGTCGGGTCTGGGTTGCAAGTCAGTCGTGATTCTCGGTGGTGAAGGCAAGGGCCAGGATTTCTCTCCACTCAAAGATGCTGTCGCGCGTCATGCGCGCGGCGTGGTGTTGATCGGGCGCGATGGACCGCTGATTCGTGCCGCCCTCGACGGTTGCGGCGTCCCGCGGTTGAACGCCACCAGCATGGACGAGGCGGTGCGCACCGCCGCCGCACGCGCCAGCGCCGGCGACGCCGTGCTGCTCTCGCCGGCCTGCGCCAGTTTCGACATGTTCCGCAATTACGAGCATCGCGCTGAAGCCTTCAAGACGGCCGTGCAGAAACTCGCACAAGGTGAACCGCAATGATCTCGGTAAATCTGCCCAGGCGCTTTGAAAACGTCTCGCGCGCGCCCGATGAACTGGATCCACTCCTGCTCTGGCCGGTGCTGGCGCTATTGGCGACCGGTCTGGTCATGGTTTATTCCGCTTCCATTGCCACCGCCGAGGGCAGCGCATTCACCGGCCACCAGTCCACCTATTTCCTGGTCCGCCACGCCGTCTACCTGCTCGTCGGACTCATGGCGGCCCTGGTCGCCTTCCAGATTCCATTGCGCTTCTGGCAGCAACTGGCGCCCTGGCTGTTTCTCGCCGGCGTGATCCTGCTGATCGTGGTGTTGATTCCGGGTGTCGGCCGCACGGTGAATGGCGCGCAGCGCTGGATCGACTTTGGCCCGCTCACCCTGCAGCCTTCCGAATTCATGAAGCTCTGCGCGGTGCTCTACGCCGCCGATTACACAGCCAGGAAGCTCGCCGACATGAGCAGCTTCCGGCGCGGTTTTGTGCCGATCGCGCTGGTGATGACGCTGGTCGGCGGGCTGCTGCTGCGCGAGCCGGACTTTGGCGCCCTCGTCGTCATCGTCGTCATCGCCATGGGCATCCTCTTCCTCGGCGGCATGAACGGACGGCTGTTTTCCTTCCTCATCGGCGCGCTGGTGCTCGCCTTCGCCGCGTTGATCCATGCCTCGCCGTATCGCTGGGAACGCATCACGAGTTACATGGACCCCTGGCAATATGCGTTCGGCAAAGGCTATCAGCTTTCGCATTCACTGATCGCCTTCGGGCGCGGCGAGTGGTTCGGGGTGGGCCTGGGCGCGAGCGTCGAAAAACTGTTCTACCTGCCCGAGGCGCATACCGACTTTCTGCTCGCGGTAACCGCCGAGGAACTCGGCTTCGTCGGCGTCGTCGCCGTGGTCGGCCTGTTCGCGCTGCTGGTGCAACGCTGCTTCGTCGTCGGCCGCCGGGCGCTGCGGATGGAACGGATCTTCGCCGGCCTGACGGCACAGGGCATCGGCATCTGGATCGGCTGGCAGGCCTTCATCAACATGGGCGTGAACATGGGCCTCTTGCCGACCAAGGGCCTCACCCTGCCGCTGATGAGTTTCGGCGGCTCGGGGCTGGTCGCCAACTGCCTGGCGATTGCGGTGTTGTTGAGAGTCGACTACGAGAATCGCAGGCTAATGAGAGGTCTTCCGGCATGAAGACCATCGTCATCATGGCCGGCGGCACGGGCGGGCACATCATGCCCGGACTCGCTGTCGCCGACGAACTGCACCGCCACGGCTGGAAGGTGTTCTGGATGGGCAACCCGAACGGCATGGAGGCGCGGCTGGTGCCCGAACACGGGTACACGATGGCCTGGGTGCGTTTCGGCGCATTGCGCGGCAAGGGCCTGCTGCGCAAACTGCTGCTGCCGCTCAGCCTGCTCTCCGGCTTTGTGCAGGCCTGGCGGCAGTTCTCCCGCATCCGGCCGGATGTCGTGCTCGGCATGGGCGGCTTCATCAGCTTCCCCGGCGGCATGATGGCCAGCTTGCGCGGCATTCCGCTGGTGCTGCACGAGCAGAATTCGATTGCCGGCCTGGCCAACCGGGTTTTGGCGGGCGTCGCGGATCGCGTGCTGACCGGGTTTCCCGAAGTACTGAAGAAAGGCCAATGGGTCGGCAATCCGCTGCGCCACGCCGTCGCCGTCCTGCCAGCGCCGACTTTGCGCTACGGCGAACGCAGCGGGAAACTGAATCTGTTGGTGCTGGGCGGCAGCCTCGGCGCCCAGGCGCTCAATGCAACGCTGCCGGCGGCGCTGGCCCTGCTACCCGCGGATGAACGGCCGGCGGTGGTCCATCAGGCTGGCGAAATGCATGTCGAGGCGCTCGCCGCCGCCTACGCCGCGGCCGGTGTCGAGGCGCACACGACGGACTTCATCGAAGACATGGCGGGCGCCTATGCCTGGGCCGATCTGGTGATCTGCCGCGCCGGAGCGCTGACCATTGCTGAACTGGCGGCTGCGGGTGTGGCCAGCATCCTGGTGCCGTTCCCCCATGCGGTGGATGACCATCAGACCGCGAACGCACGCTTCCTGGTGCATGCCGGCGCGGCGATGCTGCTGCCGCAAAAGGAACTGACAGCGGAGAAGCTGGCGCTGATCCGCACCCTGACGCGCGCCCAACTGCTGGAAATGGCCGAAAAGGCGCGCGCGCTGGCGCTGCCCGAGGCAACCGAGGCCGTGGCAAAAGCTTGCCGGGAGATCTGCAAATGAAACACAAAGTCAAACGCATCCATTTCGTCGGTGTCGGCGGCGCCGGCATGAGCGGCATCGCCGAGGTGCTGGCCAACCAGGGTTACGAAGTCAGCGGTTCCGATCTGGCGGCATCGGCGACGACGCACCGTCTGGTCGAAAAAGGCGTGCGCGTTACCCTTGGCCACGCCGCCGGCAATGTGCAAAATGCCGACGCAGTGGTGGTGTCGACCGCGGTCAAGGAAGACAATCCGGAGGTCGTCGCCGCCCGCGAGCGCCATGTGCCGGTCGTGCCGCGCGCCCAGATGCTGGCCGAGCTGATGCGCATCAAGCAGGGCATCGCGATTGCCGGCACCCACGGCAAGACGACGACGACCAGCCTGGTCGCCAGTTGCCTCGCCGAAGGCGGTTTCGACCCGACCTTCGTCATCGGCGGGCGGCTGAATTCGGCCGGCGCGAACGCACGTCTCGGCAGCGGCGAATTCCTCGTCGCCGAGGCTGACGAATCCGACGCCTCGTTCCTCTTTCTTTCTCCGGTGATCGCGGTGGTGACCAACATCGACGCCGACCACATGGACACCTATGGCCAGAGCTTCGACCGCCTCAAGCAGGCCTTTGTCGACTTCATTCATCGCCTGCCGTTCTATGGCGTCGCCGTGGTCTGCATCGACGATCCGCACGTGCGCGAAATTTTGCCGGCCATCGCCAAGCAGGTGGTGACTTATGGCTTCACGGCGACAGCCAACATCCGCGCCGAAAACGTGCGGGCTGACACCGACGGCAGCGGCCACATGCATTTCGACTGCGTGCGCACCAACGGCACGGAATCGCGCTTCCCGGTCACGCTCAATCTGCCGGGCGAACACAACGTGCGCAACGCACTGGCCGCGATTGCCGTGGCGACAGAAGTCGGCGCTGGCGATACGGCGATCCAGAAAGCCCTGGCCGAATTCAACGGCGTTGACCGCCGCTTCCAGCGTTGTGGCGAAATTCCGATTCCTGGTGGCGGCACTGATGGCCCCCCACGCTCGCAAACCCCGCTCGCTGCCCCCCACGGGGGGGCTGGTGCCGCCTTGGGGCGGCCCGGCGGCGGCACATTCACCCTGATCGACGATTACGGCCACCATCCGACCGAAATGGCCGCAACGTTGGCCGCCGCCCGTGGCGCCTTTCCCGGCCGGCGCATCGTGCTGGCCTTCCAGCCGCACCGTTACACGCGCACCCGTGACTGCTTCGAGGATTTCGTCAAGGTGCTTTCCGCGGCGGATGCCGTGCTGCTGGCCGAGGTGTATGCCGCCGGGGAGACCCCCATCGTCGCCGCCGACGGGCGAGCACTGGCGCGCGCGCTGCGTGTCACCGGCAAGCTTGAGCCCGTCTTCGTCGAGGATATTGCCGCCATGCCGGAAGCGATTCTCGCTGCCGCACGGGATGGCGATGTCGTAATCACCCTCGGCGCCGGTTCGATCGGCTCGGTACCGGCCAAATTGCTGCCCGCCAAAATGGTGAACGCCTGATGGAAATTCGCGGCAACGAACCCATGGCGAAGCATGTGACCTGGCGCGCCGGTGGCAAGGTCGCCTGTGCCTGCTTCCCGCGGGATCTGGCCGACCTGGCCGCCTTCATGGCCACATTGCGCCATGACGAGCCGGTGCTGATGGTGGGCCTCGGCTCCAACCTGCTGATCCGCGATGGCGGCTTCGACGGCACGGCGATTTTCACCCATGGCGCACTTGACAAACTGCAGCTTGAACCGGATGGCACGATCTACGCCGAGGCCGGCGTGCCCTCGCCCAAGCTGGCGCGCTTTGCCGCGCAGCACGACCGCGCCGGCGCCGAATTTCTCGCCGGCATTCCCGGCACGCTGGGCGGCGCGCTGGCGCTGAATGCCGGCTGCCATGGCGGCGAGACCTGGGCTTTCGTCGAGCGCGTACAGATGTTGAACCGGCAAGGCGAACTGATCGTGCGCACGCCGGCGGATTTCGCCATTGGCTATCGGCACACTGGCCTCAAGGAATCCACCGACGAAATCTTCGTCGCCGCCTGGCTGCGCTTCCCGGCGGGCGATGGCGCCACGGCGCGGGCGCGCATCAAGGAACTGCTCGAAAAGCGCAGTGCCAGCCAACCCCTGCAGTTGCCGAACGCCGGTTCGGTGTTCCGCAATCCTCCGGGCGACTATGCCGCGCGCCTCATCGAAGCAGCCGGCTTGAAGGGCGTTGCCGAAGGTGGCGCACGGGTGTCCGAAAAGCATGCGAATTTCATCGTTAATCCGGACGGCAAAGCGACGGCTGCCGCGATAGAAAGCTTAATCGGCCGAATTCAGGTCGCGGTGCGGGAACAATTTGGCGTGGAACTGGTGCGCGAAGTGCGCATCCTCGGGGTAAAGAATTGAAAGCTAAAGACTTTGGACGTGTGGCGGTGCTGCTGGGCGGATCTTCCGCCGAGCGCGAGATTTCGCTGATTTCCGGCGCGGCGGTGTTGGCGGCGCTCAAGGAATCCGGCGTCGATGCCTTTGCGTTCGACCCGGCCGAGCAGCCGATCTGGAAACTGGCCGGGATGGGCGTCGACCGCGTGTTCTGCATCCTGCATGGCGGCGCCGGTGAAGATGGCACGGTGCAGGGTGCGCTCGACTTGCTGCAGATCCCCTACACCGGCAGCGGCGTGCTGGCCTCGGCGCTGGCCATGGACAAGATCCGCACCAAGTGGGTCTGGCAGGCCGCGGGCGTGCCGACGCCGCATTCGTGCCGCGTGGCGTCGGTTGACGCAGGCGCCGCCGTGGTCGCCGACTATGGCCTGCCGCTGATCGTCAAACCGGTACGCGAAGGCTCGTCAATTGGTGTCACCAAGGTGGCGCGGCTAGAGGAATTTTCTGCTGCCTTCAAACAAGCGCAGACGCTCCCCGATGGCCGCCAGGAAGACGTGATGGCCGAGGAATTCGTTGCCGGCATCGAGCTGACCGCGGCCGTGCTGGGACGCGAGGTGTTGCCGCTGGTACGCATCGAGGCGCCGGAAGGTCGCTACGACTACCAGAACAAATATTTCACCGATGTCGTGCAATACCACTGTCCGGCCGGCCTGCCCGCCGCTGTCGAGACGGCCATCGGCAAGACGGTGCTGGCGGCTTTCGATGCCCTCGACTGTCGCGGCTGGGGGCGCGCCGACCTGATCCTCGCTGCCGACGGCAGCTACAGCCTGCTCGAGATGAATACCGCGCCGGGCATGACCGGCCACTCGCTGGTGCCAATGGCCGCCCGCGCCGCTGGCATTTCGTTTGAAACCCTGGTGCTGAAGATTCTTGCGGAGGCGCGCTGTGGCTAGGCAAAAAGCGAATTCCCGCAATGCGCCAGCGACCGCGCCAGCCGGTCTGTGGCATCAGCCGGCGCTGATGAACCTGCTCGCCGATGTGCTGGTCGTGCTGGCGGCGGCCGGCCTGGCCTGGGCATCGCTGACCGTCCTGCAGCGGCTGCCGGTATTTCCCCTGCGCGAACTGGTGCTGACCGCTACCCCCAATCATGTGACCACACAACAACTGGAACATGCGGTGCGCGGCATCATGGTCGGCAATTTTTTCACCGTTGACCTGGATGCAACGCGCAGCGCTTTGGAGAAACTGCCCTGGGTGCGCAAGGCCGCCGTGAGTCGGCAATGGCCGGATGGACTGAAACTGACGCTGGAAGAGCATGAACCCGTGGCGCGCTGGCGGCATTTGAATGGCGATCACGGACTGGTCAATCGGCAGGGCGAGATATTTGTCGCCGAGCTGCCTGCCGGTGCTCCGCAACTGCCGCAGTTGAGCGGCCCCGAGGGCAGTGCGCGCGAATTGCTGGCGCGCTATGCCGAGTTCCGTCACGTGCTGGCCGGCATTGGCCGGCGCATCGACAGCGTCGCGCTGTCGCCACGTCACGCCTGGCAGCTCAAGCTGGATGACGGCGTGGCCGTCCAACTGGGACGCGACCAGCTCCGCCATCCGCTCGGCGAGCGGCTCGATCGCTTCGCCACGCATTACCTTGAGCTGCGCCAGCGGGTCGGTGCCGTGCGCGTGGCCGACATGCGCTATCCCAACGGATTTGTCCTGAGTGGCCTGGAGCGCACCCGACCGGCACAGCCAGAAACCACGGGGCGGGAGTCATGAGCAAGGAAAAACATCGCGAACTGATCGTCGGCCTCGACATCGGCACCTCGAAGATCGTCGCCATCGTCGCCGAACTGAACCAGGAAGGGCAACTCGCCATCCTCGGCATCGGCACGCAGGGCACCCAGGACACACGCGGCCTGAAAAAAGGCGTGGTGGTCAATATCGAGGCTACCGTGAGCAGCATCTCGAAGGCCATCGCCGAAGTCGAAATGATGGCCGGCTGCAAGGTCAAGGAAGTCTATACCGGCATCGCCGGCGGGCACATCAAGAGCAAGGATTCCAACGGCATGGCCGTGGTGCGCGACAAGGAAGTCACGCAGTTCGATGTCGCGCGCGCCATCGAAGCCGCCAATGCGACGCCGATCTCGGCCGACGACCAGATCCTGCACACCCTCGTGCAGGAGTTCATCGTCGACGGCCAGGACGGCGTCAAAGAGCCGATCGGCATGGACGCCAAGCGGCTGGAGGTAAAGGTGCACCTGGTCACCGGCGCGGTCACCGCCGTGCAGAACATCGTCAAGTGCGTGCGCCGCTGCGGGCTGGAAGTCGTCGACCTGGTCTTGCAACCGCTCGCCTCGGGCAATGCGGTGCTGACCGACGACGAAAAGGATGTCGGCGTTTGCCTGGTCGATATCGGCGGCGGCACCACCGACATCGCCGTCTTCAGCCAGGGCGCCATCCGCCACACCGCGGTGATTGCCATCGCCGGCGACCAGATCACCGCCGACATCGGCATCGCGCTGCGCACCTCGACGCAGGACGCCGAAGAAATCAAGCTGCGCTACGGGGTCGCCCTGCAGCAACTGGCCGATCCGGAGGAAATGCTCGAAGTACCGGGCGTCGGCGAGCGGCCGGCCTCCAGCCTGTCGCGCCAGACGCTGGCGGGTTTCATCCAGCCGCGCGTCGAGGAAATTTTCCAGAAGGTGCAGGACGAACTGGTCAGAAGCGGCTACGCGCGTTTGTTGCGCGCCGGCATCGTGCTGACCGGCGGCACCGCGCAGATGCCGGGCATGACGCAGCTTGGCGAGGAAATCTTCCACAACACGGTCAAGGTCGGCATGCCGCATTACGCCGGCAACCTGCGCGACTTCGTGAAAAATCCCCGCTACGCATCGGCGATGGGATTGCTGATGGAAGGTGTGGCACAGAAGCAGCGCGGGCTCAAGGACCAAGGCCCGATGACGATGGGACAAGCCGTGACGCGCATGCGCGCATGGTTTGCACGGAATCTTTAATTTTCAGCAACAAGGAGAGGCGATATGTTTGAAATAATCGATAGGGACCCCAATGCCACGATCATCAAGGTCATCGGTGTTGGCGGCGCCGGTGGCAATGCCGTCGAACACATGATCCGTGAAGGTGTCGGCGGCGTGGAATTCATCTGCTGCAACACCGATGCCCAGTCGCTCAAGAATTCGTCGGCCGGCACCAAGCTGCAACTCGGCCCCGGCCTGGGCGCGGGCGGCAAACCGGAGCGCGCGCGCGAGCACGCACAGAACGAGCGCGAGAAGATCGCCGAGGCACTCGCCGGCGCGCACATGGCCTTCATCACCGCCGGCATGGGCGGGGGCACCGGCACCGGCGCCGCGCCGATCATCGCCGAAGTGGCGCGCGAGCTGGGCATCCTGACAGTGGCTGTCGTCACCAAGCCATTCGAATTCGAGGGGCGCCGCAACAAGCTCGCCGAAGAAGGCCTGGCCGAACTCGGCATGCATGTCGATTCGCTGATCGTCGTCCTCAACGAAAAACTGATGGAAGTGCTCGGCGAGGAAGTCAGCATGCTCGACGCCTTCAAGTCGGCCGACAACGTGCTGAAGAATGCCGTCGGCGGCATCGCCGAAATCATCAACGTGCCGGGCCTGGTGAATGTGGACTTCGAAGACGTGCGCACCGTGATGGGCGAAATGGGCAAGGCCATGATGGGTTCGGCCGCCGCAGCCGGCGTCGATCGCGCCCGCTTGGCCGCCGAGTCCGCCGTTGCCAGCCCGCTGCTGGAAGGCATCGAGCTCTCCGGCGCGCGCGGCGTGCTGGTAAATATCACCGCCAGCGGCTCGCTCGGCCTCAAGGAATACAAGGAAGTGATGGCCACCATCCGCAACTACACCGCGCCCGACGCCACCGTGATCTGCGGCGCGGTGTTCGACGATGCGATGGAGGACCAGTTGCGTGTAACTGTCGTCGCGACGGGTCTCGGCTCGGCTGCACTGGCACGGCGCAAGCCGGAATTGAAAGTCACCGAGGGGGTCGGCCTGCGAACCGGTACCGACAACCTGCCCCTCGGCACCGGCATGTCGGCTGCCACCGCTGGCACGACCGGTAGCCTCGATCTGGAAGGCATGTTCGTCAGCAATCGCAGCAGGGGTGACAATCGTGCACAGGCCATGTCCGATACCGGCATGGACAAGTACGATATCCCGGCCTTCTTGCGCAAACAGGCAGACTGAGCAACGATAGTTAACCCCCGGGGAATCGCCTCCCCCGGGGATTATTTTTTTTGCATCTGCGCAGTCAGCACATTTGCCAGCCGCACAAAATCAGCAACTGTCAGCGTTTCGGCACGCGCCGTCGGCGCAAAACCCTGCGCGTCCAACAAGGCCTCGCCACCAAACTCCCTCAGCGTGTTTCTCAGCATCTTGCGCCGCTGGGAAAAGGCCGCCTGCACCAGGCGGGCAAACAGCGCCGGGTCGGCCGCCGCTTCACCAGTTCCACAGGGATTTCCTTCGGTCACGCCGACTTTCAATGGAATCATGCGCACCACTGCCGAATCGACT
Organism: uncultured Methyloversatilis sp.; assembly: GCA_964580925.1. Taxonomy (GTDB): domain Bacteria; phylum Pseudomonadota; class Gammaproteobacteria; order Burkholderiales; family Rhodocyclaceae; genus Sulfuricystis. The sequence continues at coordinate 26,214 of CAZOMI010000014.1, read as the reverse complement.
TTCGGTGCCGGATTGAACGAGCCGGGGGGTACGACGAACAGTCGCTCCATGGCATAGCGGTATTGCAGCATCACCGACAGCCGGCCATAGTCGCCACCGCCCGGCTTGGCCACCATGCGGTCAACCACTTCCTTTTGCAGCATGAAGTGCATCTCGCTTACCGCCGCGGCATATTCGGCGAGATGGAACAACAATGGACTGGAGATGTTGTAAGGCAGGTTGCCGACAATCTTGAGCGGCCCTGCAATTTCAAGTTTGCCGAAATCAAACGCCAAGGCATCGCCGGCATGGATGGTAAGCCGTTCGGCAGGGAACCGCTGGCGCAGGCGCTCGATCAGGTCGCGGTCGATTTCGACGACATGCAGATGGTCGAGCCGCTCAAGCAAGGGCTCTGTCAGTGCGCCCAGCCCAGGTCCGATCTCAACGACGGTATCGCCAGCCCGCGGTGCAATCGCGTCGATTATTTTACGGATGACGCCCGGTGAGACAAGGAAATTCTGGCCAAACCGCTTGCGCGGCTGATGTCGGTTCACTCCGCCTCCGCCGGGCCGCCCCAAGGAGGCGGACACCCCCCCATGGGGGGCAGCGAGCTGATTTTGCGCGCGCGGGGGGGCATTATTGGCGACGCTGCGCCATGTCGATTGCTGCCGCGACTGCGGCAAACAGGCTGGTCGCGGATGCCTTGCCGGTGCCGGCCAGGTCGAGCGCGGTGCCGTGATCCACTGAAGTGCGGATGATCGGCAGGCCCAGCGTGACGTTGTAGCCCTCGTCGAAGGCCGCGTACTTCAGCACCCCCAGTCCCTGGTCGTGGTACATCGCCAGTTGGGCGTGCGAGCCGGCCAGCACATTTTTGGTGAACAGGGTGTCGGCTGGCAGCGGGCCGATCAGGTTCATGCCCTCCGCGCGCAATTTCTCGAGCGCCGGAATGATCACCTCGATCTCCTCGCGCCCCATGTGGCCGCCTTCGCCGGCATGCGGATTGAGCCCCGCCACGAGGATGCGCGGCTTGTCAAAACCGAATTTGCTGTGCAGGTCGGCGTGCAGGATGCGCAGCGTGGTCTCCAGTTCAGCCGGCGTGATGGCGGCGGCGACATCCTTCAACGGCAAATGCGTGGTTGCCAGTGCCACGCGCAAGCCGGCGCCGGCCAGCATCATCACCACGCGGGGTGTGCCGGTTTTTTCCGCCAGATACTCGGTATGACCGGTGAAGGGTATGCCGGCGTCGCTGATGATGCCCTTGTGAACCGGTGCAGTGACCATGGCGGAATATTCACCTGAACGACAGCCCGTCAGCGCACGATCGAGCAGCGCCAGCACATAGGGCGCGTTCGCCACATCCGGGAAGCCCGGTTGGCAGGGGGCGGCCAGCGGCACATGCAGGATGTCGAGGCGTTCCAGACTCAGGCCCAGTTGGCGCGCCCGGTCAGCGAGCAGGGTTTCGTCGCCCAGCACCACGATGCGCGCCGGCAAGTTGCATTCCGCCAGCGCAAGGCAGATTTCCGGGCCAATGCCAGCCGGCTCGCCCGAGGTAACGGCAATCACCGGATCGCCACCGCCCAGTCTGCCCCACACCGGAAACGGCGCAGGCTGCCCGCCACGTTCTGGCGTGGCGGATTGCTGGTTCAGCGCATGAACAGGCGCCGGATAATCAGCGCTCTTCAAGTCGATACTCGACATAGGCGCGGTCACGCAGTTGTCGCAACCAGTCTTCGTAAGCCTCGTCGGACTTGCGCTCGCGCAGGGCCTGTTTTGCCACCAGTCGCTTGCGCTCATCGCCCGCCTCGGCGGTCTTGCGCTCCAGCACCTGGATCAGGTGCCAGCCGAACGGCGATTGCACCGGGGCGCTGGTCTCGCCGATCTTCATGGCATCCATTGCCCGTTCGAATTCCGGCACGGTATCGCCCTGATACAGCCAGCCCAGCTCGCCACCCTTGGCAGCCGACAGGTCGTTCGAATGCAGGCGGGCCAATTCGGCGAAATCGGCGCCGTTGTCCAGGCGCTCCTTGAGTCCGACCAGTTTGTGGCGTGCTTCCTCGGACGACACCAGTTCATTGACCTTGAGCAGGATATGCCGGGCACGCGTCTGGCGAATGGTGGCGCCGACCATGCTGCCGCCGCGCCGCTCGACCAACTTGACGATATGGAAGCCGGCCGGACTGCGCAGGATGTCACTCGTCTCGCCCGGCTTCAGCCTGGCAATGGCGTCAGCATAGAGGGTGGGCAACCGGTCGGCCGGGCGCGGCTCCAGCAGGCCACCGGACATGGCGTCGGCGGCCTCGGAATAACTGGCGGCGACCTGGCCGAAATCCTGGCCGCCCTTGATGCGCGTCAGGGCCTCCTCGGCACGTGCGCGCAACTGCGCCAGCTTGATCGGGTTGGCCTGTTCCGGCACGCGCACGATGATATGGCCGAGGGCAACCAGCGCAGTCTGGTTGGCCTGCTCGGGGTGAGCGAGATAGTTGTCGATCTCGCCATCGGAAATGACGATGCGATTTTCCACTTCGCGCTCGCGCAATCGGGAAATTGTCATCTCATCACGAATCTCTTCGCGGAAACGCCGCCAGTCGATGCCATCCCGTTCCAGGGCGGCGCGAAAGTCGGCGAGCGCCATGCGGTTATTCTCGGCAATGCGCCGCAAGGCAACATCGAGCTCGGCATCAAGAATGCGCAGGCCGGTTTCATTGGCGAACTGTTTTTGCAGGCGATCCACGATCAAGCGTTCCAGCAGTTGCTTTTCCAGAACATCACGCGGCGGCTGCGGCGTGCCGCGCTGCCGCAACTGGCGTTCGACATTGACCAGACGATCGCGCAACTCATGTTGTGTAATGACTTCATCATTGACGACAGCGATCACCCGGTCAATGGCAACAGGCGTGACGGGCTTGCGGGTTTGCGCCAAGGCCGACGGCGGGATAAGTGCCAGGCACAGCAGGAATACGGACAGAAGTCTCATGGGGATTCAGTCAATTCAGTCAAATTGGGCAGCAAGTCATTGGGCGGCAAAAACCGGATCTGCGGTGGGCTGATTGATTACGCCATAGCCCGGAATGTTGCGCCGGAGAAGTTCCAGCGGGTTGGAACCGATACGGGAAAAGTCATTGAGTTCCAGCTGGAAGAACACGGCGGAGGTCGGCTTGTCGGCGATCGTGGCCAGGCGCTGTACAACGAAGCGCCCGACCCAGCAGCCGGCGCTGTACTCAAGGCCGGCAATGGTTTCGATGACCCGCTTCTCTTTGGTCGAATAATTGTAGCGGCCCACCCCACTCCAGCCCGGGCCAATGACCCCGGTGAGCGGCCACTGGCCGGACACGTCGATCTGGCCGAGCAGATCACGGGTAAAGCGGTAGCCTGCATTGAATATCTTGCCGGGTGCCGGATGGTACCGGCCACCCACCGCCAGCCGCTCGGTGAGTTTGTCGCGCGGATTGTATTGCCAGCCAAAATCGGCATAGGTCTTGGGCATCACCTGCCCGGAAAGGGCTGCCAGAATGTCCGCAGAGCGACCGGTGCGCGCCGTTTCTCCCGGCAGGGTCACATCCTGGAGGGTGAAGTAATGAAGCTGGCCAAGTGTTGCCCGCAACAACTCCGCTCCACTGGTCGGATCGAGCAGGCGCGAAGTTAAAGCCAGGGTGATCTGGTTGGCATTGGCGATGCGGTCACCGCCGGCATAGCGATTCTCGGCAAACATCTGGGCATAGCTGAAACTGGCGACGCCCGTGTCGAAGACAGGCACATTACTCTGGTCACGGGTTGGCACATACAAATAAAAGGCGCGCGGCTCGAGCGTCTGCAGCAGCGCGCGGCCGAACCAGTCGGTATCGCGTTCCATGACAAAACCGCCATCGACGCTGAAGATCGGCAGTGCGCGGTCCTGTTTGGTCGGTACAGTCTTACGGTAATCCGTCGCTGCCAGCCGCTCCTGCCCGCTCAACTGATAGCTGGTGGAATGAAATCCGACTTTCGGTGTAAGCCAGAATGCCGCGGTGGTCAGCGGCAGCGACAGTTGCGGATAAAAGGTGGTGCGTTTGCCGAGCAATTCAGTCGGATGATCGAAGTTTACATGCTCCGCGTTCACGTTGAACGCCAAGCCCAGTGGCAGGTCATGGCGATTGGCCGTCCCGGTCAGCTGGGGCAGACGCCGGTAGGGCGACGGCAGATCCGCCAGGGTCTGATACGTTTGCACATTCAAGGCGGCGCCGTACCAGGATCCCCCATAGTTCAAGATACCCTGGCGCAGCAGGTTACCCTGCGACACCGCAGCCACGCGCGTAGATAGATCGCTGAAATAATCGTCGTCGGAAACACCATTCAGGTTCAGTGCTGTTGAGAAACCATGGCCCAGATTCTGATTGTGGAGTAGCGCATAACCATAACGATCGCGCTTGGCCAGCTTGTCGTCAGGCAGGTATTCGACGCGGGCCTGGCCGTTGTAGGTGTAGTCGAGATAGCGGAATTCGGTATTGAGCTGTAAACCACGGCGCGTCATCAGGCGCGGCGCGATGGTGGCATCCATATTGGGGGCAATGTTCCAGTACCACGGCGCCGTGATTTCGAGACCGCTCTTGCTGGTGGTACCGATGGTTGGCGTCAGTAGTCCGCTCTTCCGCTCATTGTTGAGCGGGAAGCTGAGCCAGGGGGTGTACAGGAAGGGTACATCCTTGAAGCGCACCGCGACATGCCGCGCTACGCCGGTCGCCGTGGTGTAATCGAGATCGAGTTCATCGACAACCAGTTCCCAGTCGCGCTGGGACGACTGGCAGGTACTGTAGGTTGCCTTCTTCAGGTGATACAGATCCTCGCCACGAAACTCAAGGCGCTCGGCGCTGCCGCTCGCCGTCACCGGCGCACGCGGCAACATTTTGCCGGTCGTCGCATAAACCTGGCCATCGGGACCGACAGCTGGCAATCCACCCATGGTTAGCGCTGGCTCCGGCACGTCCTTCGGCAGGCTTCTGATGGTGTAGATGGGCGACTCGAATTCGCCGGTACTGTCAGCCATGCGCATGCGCAAACGGGGTCCGCGAATGATGGAATCGGGACTGGTCAGGCGCACGTCGCCAACCGCCTCAACTTCGTCCTCATCCTGCCGGTAAATGATCCGCTCGGCGCGCAGGGTGTCGTCCGCACGGCGCAACTCGGCTTCGCCTGTGGCGATCACTTCAACCTCGTTTACACCGCTGATGTTGCGCGCCGTCACCAGGGTCGGTGCAGTTTTCTTGTCAATCGGCGTTTCCGACCTGACGGCAAACCCTGGAATGACGCCAGCCGCGACATGAGCGGAATACAGGGGGGCCAATGCGGTTCGCTCGGCTACTTCGGGCGGACGCTCCGCCAACTGCGGAACAGGCCCTGCGGGACCCAGCAAGCCAGGATCAACGCGCAGCGATGGCAGATTCCGCGGGCCTTTTGCAACTGTACCGACCACGGGCGCGGTAGCCAGGGCCGGCGTGGATACGACAGCCGGACGTTGCGTGCCGGTCACCGGCCTGGCGGGGGCCGGTACCTGTGTGGACGCCGCTGGTGCCACTCGCTGTGGTCGCGGGTCGGCACTGGCCGAAAGCTCTTGCGGTGTGACCGGTGGCATTACCCGGCGCACCTCTACCTCTTTACCTTGCGGGTCGGCCGGTTTGGCACTCTTGTCTGAGTCAGCCTTTTCTGCTGGCTGAGCCATTACCGCAGTTTGCGCAGGCGGTTGCAGAACAGGAGGTGCGGTTTGCGCTGGCGCCGGCTTGAGCGGGGCGCCACCCAACAGGGCAGGATCAACGCGCAGGGTTGGCAAACTCTCATTGGCCAAGGCAATAGCGCTGGTCGCAATGGCGCCACTGGTGCTGGCGAACGCCAGCCAGCCCACTGTTTTCACCGTCTGCCGAAGCCATGCCAATAACATCGTTGCCGTATTTTTATCCGTACAGGGCGCCGGGGTGCCCGGGCGCCCACGCCCTGGTGCCAGCTGAGCCAATGGTAGAATTTGCGATTCTATCATTTGAGCGAATCAAGCAGGATGCCTTGCGTGGAGCGGATCGAGCAAATTCAGGGCTGGCTGGCGGCACAATTCCCTGAGCGAATTTTTAGCCTGGCGCCCGCCTCCAATGACGCCAGTTTCCGTAGCTATCTGCGCGTCACATTTGAAGATGGCGCGACACACAAGAAACTCGCCGGGCCACCCCAAGAGTTTCTTGGCCCCCCGGGGGGAGAACCGGGCGCAGCCAGGTTTGCGGGGGGGTCCTTAATTGTCATGGACGCGCCGCCAGCCCACGAAGACGTGCGCCCCTGGCTGCATGTGCAGCAGTTGTTCAGCGGTGCCGGCGCCAACGTGCCGGCCGTACTGGCGCAGGATCCGGCGCGGGGATTCCTGCTGATCTCGGACCTTGGCTCGACCACCTATCTCGCTGCGCTGAACGCCGCCATTGACCCCGACGCACTCTACCGCGCCGCCATCGACACCCTGATCGGCATTCAGCGCGCCAGCCGGCCGGATGCCTTGCCTGCCTATGACCGTACGCTGCTCAAGCGCGAACTGGATCTTTTCCCCGACTGGTACATCGACAAGCACGTGCCGATCGATTTCAGCAACGAGCAGCGCAATGGGCTGGAAGCCGTGTTCCAGAAAATCCTAGCTGTCAATCTGGCCGAGCCGCAAGTCTATGTACACCGCGACTATCACTCGCGCAACCTGATGGTAACCAATGCCGCGCCTGGCGTGATCGATTTCCAGGATGCCGTCTACGGCCCGCTCAGCTACGACCTCGTTTCGCTGCTCAAGGATGCCTACATCGAATGGGACGAGGAGCGCTCGCTCGACTGGTTGGTGCGCTACTGGGAAAAGGCGAGGAAAACCGGCCTGCCGGTGCGCGCCGACTTCGGCGAATTCTTCCGCGATTACGAGTGGATGGGCGTGCAACGGCACGTCAAGGTGCTGGGCATCTTCGCCCGCCTGTGCCATCGCGACGGCAAGGACGGCTACCTCAAGGACATGCCGCTGGTGGCGAAGTACCTGCGCACGGCCTGCGCGCGTTACGCCGAGCTGTTTCCGCTGCTGCGCCTGCTCGATCAGTTGGAAAACCGGCAAGTGCAGGTTGGCTATACCTTTTAAAATTTTAATGGCCCCCCACGCTCGCAGAATCGGCTCGCTGCCCCCCACAGGGGGGCGCATGTCCGCTTGGGGCGGCCCGGCGCGGACTTTATTGCCCCCCCACGCTCGCAGAATCGGCTCGCTGCCCCCCACAGGGGGGCGCATGTCCGCTTGGGGCGGCCCGGCGCGGACATGAAAGCGATGATTCTCGCGGCCGGCCGCGGTGAGCGCATGCGTCCGCTCACCGACCGCACACCCAAACCGCTGCTGCCGGTCGCCGGCAAACCGCTGATCGTCTGGCATCTCGAACGGCTGGCACGCGCGGGCTGGCACGAGATCGTCATCAACCATGCGCATCTCGGCGACCAGATCGAGAATTTGCTCGGCACTGGCGACGCCTGGGGCCTCGCCATCCAGTATTCCGCCGAACCGGCCGGCGCCCTCGAAACGGCTGGCGGCATCGCCAATGCCCTGCCCCTGCTGGATCCGGGCAATGACAACGCGCCGTTCCTGGTCATCAATGCCGACATTTTCTGCGACTGGGATGTCGGCCGCGCAGCCGCCGCGCTTGCGCCGGACCATCTCGCGCACCTGGTGCTGGTCGACAATCCACCCCAGCATCCAGACGGTGACTTCGCGCTGGTCAATGGCAAAGTAGCGCTTAACAGCACGACCAAATTAACCTTCAGCGGAATCGGCATCTATCGGCCGGCACTCTTCGCCGGCATCGTCCGCGGCCAGCCCGCCAAGCTCGCGCCTTTGCTGCACGAAACCATTGCCGCCGGACAGATCAGCGGCGAACATCACGACGGCCGCTGGGTCGATGTCGGCACCCCCGCACGGCTCGCCGCCCTCGATGCCGAGTTGCAGCACGCATGCTAGGATCAAATCCATGAACATCACGCCGCTAATTTCACCATTTACCCAGCGCCGACTTTCACTGCTCGCCCACATGCAAGCCGGCGTGGCCGTCATTCCCACTGCACCGGAACATTTGCGCAACCGCGACACCAGCTTTCCGTATCGCGCCGACAGCTATTTTCATTACCTGACCGGCTTCCCCGAACCCGAGGCAGTGCTGGTGCTGGTTGCCGGCGAGAAACCGCAATCCATCCTGTTCTGCCGTGACAAGGACGTCGACAAGGAAATCTGGGATGGTTTTCGCTACGGGCCGGACGCGGCGCGCGAAACCTTCGGCTGCGACGCAACCCATTCGATCAAGGAATTCGACGGCAAGCTCGCGGAACTGCTGGCCGACCAGCCCGCATTATGGTTCTCGCTCGGCCACGACGCCGGCTGGGATGCACGGATCGCCGCCGCCCTGAACGCCGTGCGCGCCCAGACGCGCGCCGGGAAAACCGCGCCGGCCGTGATCCACGACGTGCGCGCCCGGCTCGACGAGATGCGCCTCGTCAAGGACGACCATGAAATCGCCCTGATGCAAAAGGCCGCCGCCATCGCCTGCACCGCCCATCGGCGCGCCATGCAGTTTGCCGCGCCGGGCAAGTTCGAATACGAAGTCGAAGCCGAGTTCCTGCATGAATTCCGGCGCCACGGCAGCCAGTACCCGGCCTATTCGCCGATTGTCGCCGGCGGCGCCAACGCCTGCATCCTGCACTATGTGGAAAACAACCAGCCCCTCAAGGCGGGTGATCTGCTGCTGATCGATGCCGGCTGCGAGATCGACGGCTATGCCAGCGACATCACGCGGACCTTTCCGGTCAGCGGGCGTTTTTCCGGACCGCGGGCCGACGTGTATCAATTGGTGCTCGCCGCGCAAGCGGCAGCCATTGCCGCGATCCGTCCCGGCGCGACGTTTCTCGACCCGCACAGCGCCGCGGTGCGGGTGCTGGCGCAGGGCATGCTCGACCTGAAGCTGCTCGCTGGCAACCTCGACGGCGTGATCGAAACGGAAGCCTACAAACGCTTCTACATGCACCGCACCGGACACTGGCTCGGCATGGACGTGCATGACGCCGGCACCTACCGTTCCGGCCCGGGTGACAGCGACTGGCGCGTGCTGGCGCCCGGCATGCTGCTCACCGTCGAACCGGGTTGCTATATCCGCCCGGCCGACGATGTGCCCGAGGCCTTCTGGAACATCGGCGTGCGCATCGAGGACGATGTGCTGGTGACAGCAAGCGGTTGTGAAAACATCACCGCTGCCGCACCGAAGACCATCGCCGACATCGAGGCATTGATGCGCGATGCCAGGCATGCCTGATGCGAGCGCAGCAAGCCTGACCAGTCGCCCCCTTCCCGGGGAAGGGGGACGGGGGGATGGTCGTCAATGTGTCGCAATTGTCGGTGGCGGGCCAGCGGGAATGGCCTTGGCACTGGCGTTGCACCAGCAGGGTATCGACAGCGAAATTTTCGACGCCCGCTCCCGCGGTGCGGCGAGGAACGACAAACGGATCCTCGCGCTTTCCTACGGCACGCGCCAGATCCTCGAGCGGCTCGGCGTCTGGCACGGCATGCCGGCCACCCCCATCGACGCCATCCACATCTCGCAACGCGGGCATTTGGGGCGCACCCGCCTGACGGCGCGCGCTGAAGGCGTGCCGGCACTGGGCTATGTGCTCAATACCGGCGACCTCGCCGCGATATTGGATGCTGCGGTCGCCACGGCCGGCATCCCCTGCCACGAACAGCAAAAAGTCGGCGTTGGCGATACGGCACCGTACGCGCTCACCGCCTGGGCAGAAGGTGCCGTGGCTGACGCGGCAGCCAGCGTGCGCGACTACGATCAGCGCGCCGTTCTGTGTACCGCCACCACCCGTGAGCCGCACCACCACTCCGCCTGGGAGCGCTTTACCCCGGACGGACCGCTGGCGCTGCTGCCCTATGGAAAAGACAAAGGCAATCAGTACGCCGTCGTCTTTACCTGCAGCACCGCGGATGCCACGCAACTCATCGCATTTGACGATGCCGACTTCCTGGCGCGGCTGCAAAACCAGTTCGGCACGCGCCTCAACTTTACCGCCATCGGTCCGCGCGTCAGCTACCCGCTCGGCCTGCGCTACCGAAAAGAAGTCGTCGCCGAACGGCAGGTCTGGATCGGCAATGCCGCCCAGACCCTGCACCCGGTCGCCGGCCAGGGCTTCAACCTGGCGCTGCGCGATATCCGGGACCTTGCCGCGGCGCTGGGTAATCCCGATTACGCCGGCGATCCCGGCAACCCCGCGCTGCTGGCGCGCTACGCCGCCTGTCGTCGCCTCGATCGCCACGCGACGATCCGTTTCACCGACGGCCTGACCCGCCTCTTTTCCAACGACTTCCCGCCGCTCGCCCACGCCCGCGGCGCCGCACTGCTGGCACTCGACCTGCTGCCGCCGCTGCGCTCCTTCGTCGCCCGCCGCATGATGTTCGGCGCGCGCGCCTGGTAGCCGGCGGCGAATGAGGGAAACACGCGACTCCGCGTGCGTCCACCACCAGATACTCTCGCTGCACATTTTCAGACGACAGTAGTAAAATTCCCGCCCTCCCCCGTCCGGCCACTCTTCCCCAACCGCAATGGACTATCTCGGCTTCACGCTGCGCAATAATTTGTTCGTCGCACCGATGGCCGGGGTGACGGATCGGCCGTTCCGCCAGTTGTGCAAAAAACTCGGTGCCGGCCTGGCGGTTTCGGAGATGGTCACCTCCAACTCATTGCTCTATGGCAGCGCCAAGACGCGGCGGCGCGCCGACCACACCGGCGAGGTCGATCCGATCGTCGTGCAGATCGCCGGCGCCGACCCCGCATTGCTGGCGCAGGCCGCGCGCTACAACGTCGAGCGCGGCGCACAGATCGTCGACATCAACATGGGCTGCCCGGCCAAGAAGATCTGCAACGTCATGGCCGGTTCGGCCTTGATGCAGAACGAGCCGCTGGTGGCGCGGATTCTTGACGCCGTGGTGGCTGCCGTGCCGGACACGCCGGTGACCCTGAAGTTCCGCACCGGCTGGAACAGCGCCAACAAGAACGCACCGAACATTGCGAAGATCGCCGAAGATTGCGGCGTACGCGCCATCGCCATCCACGGCCGCACCCGTGCCGACCAGTATCAGGGCGCGGCCGAATACGACACCATCGCGCTGGTGAAGTCGCAGGTGAAGATTCCGGTCATCGCCAACGGCGACATCACCTGCCCGCGGAAAGCCAGGGAGGTACTCGACTACACCCGCGCCGACGGCATCATGATCGGGCGCGCGGCACAGGGCCGCCCCTGGCTGTTCCGCGAAATCGAGCATTTCCTCGCCACCGGCGCCGTCCTGCCAGCGCCGACTTTTGCCGAGATACACACCATCCTGCGCGCCCATCTCACCGACCTGTATGCGTTTTACGGCGAAGACACCGGTGTCCGCATCGCCCGCAAGCACATCAGTTGGTACACCAAGGGCATCGTCGGGGCGGCGCACTTCCGCCATGCGATGAACCAGTTGGACAACGTCGCCGCGCAACTCGATGCCGCAGATGAATTCTTTCTCGGCGCCGCCAATGACCAGTTAACTTACATGGATGCCGCATGAGCAATGAATTAGCCGATTGCATACGCCGCAATCTCAACCGTTATTTCCGCGACCTGGATGGCGAAGCGCCAAACGCCATTTACGACATGGTGATCGCCAGCGTCGAACCGCCCATGCTCGAAGTCGTCATGAAGCAGGCCAAGGGCAACCAGACCGTCGCCGCCGAAATGCTCGGCATCAGCCGCAGCACCCTGCGGCGCAAACTCGCCCAATACAACTTGGACAACCCCTCCTGAACAGGTGAACAAATGAAAGTTACCCAAGCCCTCCTCAGCGTTTCCGACAAGCACGGCGCCGTCGACTTTGCGCGCGAACTCGCCGCGCTCGGCATCAAGCTGCTGTCTACCGGCGGCACCGCCAAGCTGTTGCGCGATGCCGGCCTCGCCGTCACCGACGTTTCCGACTACACCGGCTTCCCGGAAATGCTCGACGGCCGCGTCAAGACCCTGCATCCCAAGGTGCATGGCGGCATCCTCGGCATCCGCGGCAATGCCGCGCATGCCGCGACCATGGCCAAGCACGACATCCCGAACATCGACCTCGTCGTGGTGAACCTTTATCCCTTCCAGCAGGCCATTGCCAAGAAAGACTGCACGCTGGCCGACGCCATCGAGAACATCGACATCGGCGGCCCGACCATGGTGCGCGCGGCGGCCAAGAATCACGGCAATGAGAGTGGGGGTTGCGCGGTAGTGACCGAGCCGGCCGACTACGCCGGCATCGTCGCGGAGCTGAAAACGAACCAGGGCAAAATCTCTTACGCCACGCGCTTTGCGCTGGCCAAGAAAGCCTTCGTGCACACCGCGCGCTACGATGGCGCCATCGCCAACTGGCTCACCAGCCTCGACGCCGACAACCAGCCGACCACCTTCCCCGCGCGTCTGCAACTGGCCTTCGACAAGGCCGACACCCTGCGCTATGGCGAAAACCCGCACCAACAGGCCGCGTTCTATCGCGAGGCATCATCGGTGGCGGGCAGCTCGGTTGGCACCATTTCCAGCTACCAGCAATTGCAGGGCAAGGAACTTTCCTACAACAACATCGGCGACGCCGATGCGGCCTGGGAAGCGGTCAAGGCCTTCGGCACGGCTGATGCGCCGGCAACCTGCGTCATCGTCAAGCATGCCAACCCCTGCGGCGTGGCGCTCGCCGCCACCGCCCTGGACGCCTACCGGCGCGCCTTCTCGACCGACCCGACCTCGGCGTTTGGCGGCATCATCGCTTTCAACTGCGCCATCGACAAAGCCACTGCCGAAGCGGTCTCCGGCCAGTTCGCCGAAGTCATCATTGCCCCGGAAATCACCACCGAGGCGCGCCAGGTTTTCGGCGCCAAGCAAAACCTGCGCGTGCTGATAGTCCCCATGGGCAGCAGTACCGGCGCCCTCGACTTCAAGCGCGTCGGTGGCGGCCTGCTGGTGCAGACGGCCGACGCAGGACGCATCGTCCGGAGCGACGTCAAGATCGTCACCCAGCGCGTGCCGACCGAACAGGAGATGCGCGACATGCTGTTCGCCTGGCGCGTCGCCAAGTACGTCAAGTCCAACGCCATCGTTTACTGCCGCGACGGCATGACGGTCGGCGTCGGCGCCGGCCAGATGAGCCGCGTCGATTCGGCGCGCATCGCCGCGCTCAAGGCCGAGAACAACAAGATGACCGTCAAGGGCTCGGTGGTCGCCTCGGATGCCTTCTTCCCGTTCCGCGACGGCCTCGATGTGCTGGCCCAGGCCGGTGCCACCGCAGTGATCCAGCCCGGCGGCTCGGTGCGCGACGCCGAAGTCATCGCCGCCGCCGACGAGCAGAACATCGCGATGGTGTTCACCGGCTTCCGCCATTTCCGCCACTAAACAAAGAAATTACTCGTCATCGGTTCAGGTGGTCGTGAACATGCGCTGGCCTGGCGGCTGGCGCAGTCGGAGAAGGTCCAGAAAGTTTACGTCGCTCCCGGCAATGCCGGCACCGCGCGCGAAGACGGCCTGGAAAACCTGCCCATCACCGCCATCCCCGATCTCATCGCCTTTGCGCGCGACAATGGCATCCACGCCACCGTGGTCGGGCCGGAGGCGCCGCTCGCCGCCGGCGTGGTCGACGCCTTCCGCGCAGCCGGCCTGCGCATCTTCGGCCCCACGCAAGCCGCCGCGCAACTCGAAAGCTCGAAGGACTTTGCCAAGCAGTTCATGCACCGCCATGGCATCGCAACGGCGAAATTCCGCACCTTCACCAACGCTGCCGCGGCGCATGCCTACCTCGATGCCGAAGGCGCACCCATCGTCATCAAGGCCGACGGCCTGGCCGCCGGCAAGGGCGTGGTCGTCGCCCTGGACATTGAAACCGCGCACCGCGCCATTGACGACATGCTGGCTGGCAACAAGCTGGGCGCGGCGGGCAGCCGGGTGGTCATCGAGGAGTTTCTCGACGGCGAGGAAGCCAGCTTCATCGTCATGGCCGACGGCCACCATGCGTTGGCGCTTGCCACCAGCCAGGACCATAAGCGCTTAAGCGATGGCGACACCGGCCCCAACACCGGCGGCATGGGCGCCTATTCACCGGCTCCGGTAGTGACGCCAGAAATCCATGCCCGCGTCATGCGCGAGGTGATCCTGCCGACCATCCAGGGCATGGAGAAGGACGGCATCCTGTTCACCGGCTTCCTCTACGCCGGCCTGATGATCAAGCCGGACGGCAGCCCGAATGGATCAATCAAGGTGCTCGAATTCAACTGCCGCATGGGCGACCCGGAAACACAACCGATCATGCTGCGACTGAAAAGCGACCTCGTGGCGCTCATCGATGCCGCCATCGACGGCCGACTGGACAAGGTCGAGGCCGACTGGGATCGTCGCGTCGCGCTTGGCGTCGTGCTGGCCGCGCACAATTACCCCGACACCCCGCGCAGCGGCGATGTCATTCACGGCCTCGGCAAGGCCGATGCCGACAGCCATGTCTTCCACGCCGGCACCACACTCAATGACAATGGCGAAGTCATCACCGCCGGCGGTCGCGTCCTGTGCGTCACCACCCTTGGCGACACGGTGCGCGCGGCACAGAAACGCGCCCACGAAATTGCCGACGACATCCGCTTCGATGGCATGCAGTTCCGGCGCGACATCGGGCATCGCGCCATCAAGCGTTGATGGGTCGACGGGGCGATGCGCCTGTGGACCCTGCATCCAAAATATCTCGACGCGCGCGGCCTGGTTGCGCTCTGGCGTGAAGCCCTGCTGGCCCAGGCCGTGCTGGGCGGCAAGACGCGCGGTTACACGCATCACCCCCAGCTGACACGCTTCCGCCAGTCACCGGCAGCCATGCCCGCGATCGCTGCCTACCTGCGAGCCATTCATGCCGAAGCCACGTGGCGGGCCTATCGCTTCGACCAGTCCAAGATTGTTTCCCGCGGCCCAGCCGTACCCATCAAGGCCACGCAAGGACAACTCGACTACGAGTGGGCGCACCTCAGGGCAAAATTACAGGTCCGCGATCCAGCGTGGCTGGCCAGTCTGGCAGCGCCAACCCACCCGGAAGTCCACCCGCTGTTTCATCTGGTGCCAGGACCGGTGGCAGAATGGGAGGTCGCATCACACCGGCATTCCGCCAGTTCAACCTGAGCAAGGACCAACCATGGACACCGCTACCATTCACGCTTATTTCAAAGAACTTCAGGAACGCATCGTTGCCGAACTGGAAGCTTTCGATGGCACGCCGTTCCGCCGCGATGAGTGGGCGCGCCCGCAGGGCGGCGGCACCAATAGGCCCCCCCACGCTCCCGCTACGCACTCGCCGCCCCCTGAGGGGGCGGATACCACCTTGGGGCGGCCCGGCGGTGGCATTTCCCGCCTGATCGAAGGCGGCAACTTCTTCGAGCGCGGCGGCGTGAATTTTTCGCACGTTACCGGCGACGCCCTGCCGGCCAGCGCTACCGCGCACCGACCGGAACTGGCCGGCCGGAACTGGGAAGCGCTGGGCGTTTCACTGGTAATGCACCCGCGGAACCCCTACTGTCCGACCACCCACCTGAACGTACGCTGCTTCGTCGCCTCCCGCGCTGGCGAAGAACCGGTCTGGTGGTTCGGTGGCGGCATGGACCTCACCCCCTATTACGGTGTCATCGAGGATGCAGTGCATTTCCACCAGACCTGCAAGGACGCCCTGGCGCCCTTCGGTACCGACACCCACGCCCGCTACAAGCAATGGTGCGACGCATATTTCTTCCTCAAGCACCGCAACGAACCGCGCGGCATCGGCGGCATCTTCTTCGATGACCTGAATGAAGGCGGCCCGGGCGGCGACGCCGCCACGCCCTGGTCTTTCGAGCGGTGCTTCGCCCTGACACAAAGAGTCGGCGACCATTTCACCGCCGCCTACCTGCCGATCTGCGCGCGCCGCCGTGACATGGCCTACGGCGAACGCGAACGCGACTTCCAGGCTTACCGGCGTGGCCGCTATGTCGAATTCAACCTGGTGTGGGATCGCGGCACACTCTTCGGCCTGCAATCCGGCGGACGCACCGAAGCAATCCTCATGTCGCTGCCGCCCATCGTCAAATGGCGCTACGACTGGCACCCGGAACCCGGAAGCGCCGAAGAACGGCTCTACACCGACTTCCTGCCGCCCCGCGCCTGGGTATAAATCGCCCGCCCCCCTTCGCCCCCTCGCGGGGGGGTTATTAACGGCTCGCTGCGCTCGAATATCACGGGGTGCATTATTTTTGCTGAAGTGCGGATTGCGGCTGGCGCCGCGTGCCGTCCCGCCTTGGGGCGGCCCGGCGGCGAGACTTCTGGGGTAGGGTTGCAGGTTTGAAAGTCGGCGCTGGCGGGACGGCGCGAAATCCACACCGGCCGCAGCGTTTGCGCCGGGCCGCCCCAAGCAAACGCGGCACGCGGCGCCAGCCGCAATCCGCACCAAATCATGAACGGGGGCACCCCGTAACAAACGAGCGCAGCGAGTCAACAGTCACCTCCCCCGCGAGGGGGAGGTTGGGAGGGGGTGGGCCATACAGTTCGCCGCCGCCCGGTAGTGCCCGTCGGCCTCGTCAGGCCGCTCGAGCTGGTCACACAAGCGCGCCAGCTCGATATGCACGGCATAGCTTGCCGCGACGGCCAGCGATGCCTCCAGGTAGCTTTGCGCCTTGCCCCAGAGTTGCTGGCGCGCGCACAAGCGGCCCAGCGCCAGCAACAAGGCGGCGTCGTTGGCGTGTTCGTGCAGCCACTTCTCGCAATGCGCGATGCGGCCCAGCACATCGCCGCCAGCGCAACTGACGTAATCCTCCAGCAGCGCCGATTCCCACTGGTCATCGAGAAAATCCTCGATCAGGCGGGCGCTTTCGGCGCAGGCGCCGGCGTTGTTGAGCGCCCGCGCGGCAAGCTGTGCCAGCGGCAGGTCGAGCCGCTCCGCGGCCGGCACGTCCTGCCAGTAACGCACCAGCTGGGCCGGCTCGTCCTGCATGCCGTCGAGCATGCCGCGCTGCGCACGCAAGCGCAGCGGCAGCGCCTGGGCGGCAGTCAGCGCCTTGTGCTTTTCCAGCAGGCGGGTGATGCGCAACATCCCGGCCCAGTCGCTGCGTCCCCGCGCCAGGCGCAGGTCAAGGCGCAGGGCGGATATCTGCCGGCGTTCCTTGGGCGTCAACTCTTCCAGTGCCGCCTGGGCGAGATCGAAGGAGCGCGTTTCAAGTGCCAGGTCAGCCTCGATCATCAGCCGCGCGGTACGCCAGTCACTCTTGTCCGGCGCGGTGGCGCGCGCGCGCGCCAGCCATTCGGCGATGCGCTCGGGATCGCGCAGGGCGTGAGCCGCCTTCAGGCCGACCAGCGCTGCCAGCACGGCGCTTGACGCCGTACCACCGGTCGGATTTCCTTCGGTCACGCCGACTTTTCCGGCGCTTTTCAGGGCGTGGCCATAACGGCCTTCCCAGAACAGGCGCAGGGCTTCGGCGGCAGTCCGCTCGTCGCGCAAACGTGCCCGCCGGGCGCGGTATTCGCTGACAACGCGCGGCAGATTCAACGTCTTGTTGATCGCCCGCAGCAGCAGATACCCCAGCGCCAGCGCCAGCACCTGCACCAGCACGAACAGGTTGAGCGAAAGTTCGATACGCCAGGGCGGGATCACCCAGAGCACATAGCCATCCGAAATACGGCCGAGCAATGCCAGGCCGATGGCCAGCGCGGTGAGGGTCAGCAGCCAGAACAGGGCGCGCATGATGGCTTACCGGCTGGCGCCGCGATCGCGCGCCAGTTTGAAATTTCGGAGCGCCGAAAGGATTTCGTTGAGCTCGATCGGCTTGCGCATCACGTCCTGTTTGGCCAGATTTTTCAGGGTGGCCCGCGCTGCGGCGACGGCGGGGGCACGGTTGTCGAAATAACGCTCCAGCCATTCGTCCGCCTGCTTGAGATCACTCTGGAAACTGCTGCCGTCGCGCGCCAGCAAACCCAGCCGCGCCGACAGCAGCCGCAGCCGCAGGTTTTCACGCAGGAACAGGCTTTCGCGCGGTGACAGCAGGCCGGGATCAGGACGATCGATACGCTCGATGCGCACCAGCTGGCGTACTTCGCGCCACAACTCGGCCAGCCAGGTCTGCCCCATGGCTTGCCAGTCAAAGGCCTTGGCCGGTTCAACAGCAGACGCTGCGGGAGTTGTTGCTGTTGCCGGTGGCTTGGCGGATTTCGCCGCACTGCCTGGTTTGGGTGGCTTTTCGGCTTCTGTCGGTGCCGGCCGCTGTTCATAGGCGAGCGGCAAGGTCGGCACGGCTTCGAGGATTTCGTTGAGCTTCATGGCGATGCCCGGTACATCGGCACCCGGCAAGGCTTTCAAGCGCTCGATGTCGCGGTTGAGCAGTTTTCTGAGCGGCAGGAATTGCGCCTGGGCGCTTTTCGCCAGGCGCGCCTCGGCGCCCTGTAACGCGATCAATGCAGCTTCGACATTGCCGGCCAATTGCAATTGCTGAGCGGCGATCGCCACTTCCTGCTCGATTTCCGAGAGCAGCCGATCTTCGCGCACCCGCGACAGCTCCTGGTACATCGTTTCGAGCGCCAGTTGCTGGCTCTGCATTTCCGCGGCACGCGCGTCCAGCGCACCCACCTTGGCCTGCAGCGCATCGAGCGCCACACGATCCTGCTTCGTGCTGGCAGCTGCCTCACGTTGCACGGCGTCAGCGTCGGCGAGGCGGCGCGACAGCTCCTGCCGCGTCGCTTCGAGGCGCTGGTTACCCTGCCAAGCCTGCCAACCCAGCCCGGACGATGCCAGCAAGGACAATACAGCCAGCCCGATGGCCAGCTTGGCAGCCGGCTGACGCGGGCTGTCAGCGTCATCCGGCCGCGTTCCTTCGGGTTGCCGCGGCGGCACGGGCGGCTGCGCTGGCTGTGGCGCTGGTTGCGACAACAGGGCAGCAGTCTCAACGGTATCTTTTTCAGAATCGGCCATGATCAATAATGCCTCAGGAAAAATATTCGATCAGCCCGGCCAGCAGGCCGGCATCGGCCGGGCCGGTCAGCATAACCCTAGTCAGTCCGAGCGCGCGCGCCTGCTCGGCGATGCGCGCATGAGGGACAAAGGTCGGCGTCTTCCTGAGCCAGCTCTGGCCCAGTTTGCCGACCATCTCGTACAGGTTGCGCAGCCCCTCGCTGCTGGTCACGGTCAGCGCATCCAGTTGGCCCTCGCCCCACAGTTTGAGCAGCGGCGCCGCATCGAGGGCCGGCTTGGCGCGGCGATAACAAACAACATAATCGACCACGGCGCCGCGCGTTTTCAATGTATCGCCAAACAGGTCGCGGCCACCGTCGCCGCGAAAGATGATCACGCGCTGGCCGGTCATGTCCGCAAACGGCGGCAATTCAAGCAAAGCCTCGGAGTCAAAGCGTTCCCGCGGCGCAATCACTCCATTGATGCCGTGACGCAGCAGCGCCACTTCGCTGCTGTGACCGACGGTGGCCACGCGTACGCGCGCCGGCCATTTGCGGCGGGACAGCACCACCGCCAGCGCCTTCTCGACGGCATTGGGACTGACGAACACCGCCCAGTCATACTGGTCGAGCCGGATTGCCGCATCAAGAACCGGCGTCACATCGGCAACGTCCGCGATGACCAGCACGGGAAAGAGCACCGGCTGCGCGCCCAGAGCGATCAGGGCTTCGGCGAGGTGCGTCGCCTGCCCGACCGGGCGCGTGACGAGGATGTGCCGTCCCGCCAGCGCCGACTTTTGGCGCGTCGGGGGGACGTCCAAACCCGCCGTCGGCGCAGACGCTGCGTGGTTCACGGCAGGGCGGCGAGAATTTCGCTCGCGCCCTGGGCGCGCAAATCGGCGACCAGTGCCAGCCCCAGCGCCTCGGGATCGGCGGCCGACCCGGCAAGCTCGGCGCGCGCGATGCGGGTGCCATCGGGCGTCGCCACCAGTCCGCGCAGCCGCAACTGACCGGCGGCGAATTCAGCATAGGCGCCCAGCGGCACTTCGCAACTGCCGGCCAGCGCCCGCGAGACGGCCCGTTCGGCGCGCACGCAGGCCGCTGTCGCGGCATCGTTCAAGGGCTGCAGCCAGGCAGCCACTTCGGGGCGGTCGGCGCGTGCCTCGATGCCCAGAGCCCCCTGCCCGGCGGCGGGCAACGAAGCTTCGGCGGACAGCACGGCACGGATGCGTGCACCCAGACCAAGGCGCGTCAGGCCGGCCGCCGCCAGGATGATGGCGTCGTACTGCCCTTCATCCAGCTTGCGTAGCCGCGTGTCGAGATTGCCGCGCAGGCTGGTCACGGCCAGGTACGGGTGGTTGGCATGCAATTGCGCTTCGCGGCGCAGACTGGAAGTGCCGACCACCGCGCCCGGCGGCAGGTCTTCAAGGCAGGCGTATTGATTCGAGACAAACGCATCGAGCGGCACTTCACGCGGCCCGATGGCCACCAGCGCGAACTCCGCTGCGAGTTGCATCGGCACGTCCTTCATGGAGTGCACAGCGATGTCGGCACTACGGTCGAAGAGTGCCGTTTCCAGCTCCTTGACGAACAAACCCTTGCCGCCGACCTTGGCCAGCGGGCGATCGAGAATCTGGTCGCCGCGCGTCGTCATGCCCAGCAGTTCGACGCGGCACGCTGGGTATAATCCTTGCAAAAGACCACGTACATGTTCCGCCTGCCAGAGGGCCAGGCGCGATTCACGGGTGGCGATAACGATACGCTCGGGATGTGGAATCATTGGGCAATCAACCTGGGCAATCAACCGAAATGAGAGGCAAACATGAAGAAGAAGGCCGCAACTGCTGCTGCAGCCCCGGCAGCGGCTAGCGCACGGCAATCCGCTCCGCCGGCCGCGCCTGTAGTCGCCACGGATTCTAACATCCAGGACAGCATCGCCAGCCACGCCAACGAGAAGGATCTGCCGCTGCTTGATGACATTCGTCTGCTCGGACGCCTGCTCGGCGATGTCATTCACGATCAGGAGGGTGAGGCCGTCTTTGCCGTCGTCGAACGCATCCGCCTGTTGTCGATCCGCTTCCATCGCGACGATGACATGGCGGCACGCGACGAGCTGGCCGACCTGCTGAACAACCTGTCGCGCGAGCAGACCAATCTGGTAGTGCGCGCTTTCAGTTATTTTTCGCATCTCGCCAACATCGCCGAGGACCAGCACCGCCTGCGGCGCGCCCGCGCGCATGCGCTGGCCGGTGCGCCACCACGGCCGGGCAGCTTCGCCCATGCGGTGGCACGCGCCGACGAACTGGGGATCGAACGTCAGGCCATCGCCGATTTTATCAAACGCGCCAGGATCAGTCCGGTTCTGACCGCACACCCCACCGAGGTGCAAAGAAAAAGCATCCTCGATCGCCAGTGGCAGATTGCGCGCCTGCTCGATGTGCGTGACCGCGGCCACCTGACGCCAGACGAACTGGCGGTCAATGAAGAATCCCTGCGCCGCGCCGTGCTGACCCTCTGGCAAACCAGAATGCTGCGCACGCTGAAACTCTCGGTGATGGACGAGGTGAAGAATGCCCTCTCCTACTACGACACCACCTTCCTGCGCGAATTGCCGCGCCTGCACAACAGCATCGAAGACGCCGTTGCCAACCTGACCACGCCGGATGCGCAACTGCCGGCCATTCTCCATCCGGGTTCCTGGATTGGCGGCGACCGCGACGGCAACCCCTTTGTCACCGCCGACATCCTCAGAACGGCGCTGAACGCCCAAAGCCGCAAAGCCTTCACCTTCTACCTCGACCAGACCCACCGCCTCGGCAGCGAGCTGTCCGCTTCCGAATTGCTGGTGCGCATCTCGGACGAAATGCGCGAATTGGCGGCACGCTCACCGGATCGCAATCCGCACCGCGACGACGAACCCTATCGCCGCGCCATCGCCGGCATCTATGCGCGGCTGGCCGCCACCGCACAAGAACTCGACCACATGGAGGCCGCCCAAGAAACACGCCGGGCCGCCCCAAGTGTTTCTTGGCCCCTTGAGGGGGAACCGAGCGCAGCGCGGTTACGGGGTGGGCCCGAAACACGCCGGGCCGCCCCAAGTGTTTCTTGGCCCCCTGGGGGGGGAACGACGCAAAGCGGCGTTTTCGGGGGGGGCCTACCGCACGCCGTGGCCGACGCGCCGCCCTATGCCGACAGCGCGGCCTTCGCCGCCGACCTCGACATCCTCGATCGTTCGCTGAAGGCCAACAACAGCGCGCTCATGGCACGCGGTCGGCTGCGCCGCCTGCGCCGCGCCGTCGAACTGTTCGGCTTTCACCTCGCGGCGCTCGACCTGCGGCAAAACTCGGAAGTGCACGCACGCACGGTACATGAGCTCTTCGAAACCGCCCGCCCGGGCACGGAATACCAGCAGCGCAACGAGGCCGGCCGCATCGCCCTGCTGCTCGCCGAGCTTGCCACGCCACGCCTGCTCGCCTCGCCGTATTGCGCTTATTCCGCGGAAACCGCCGCCGAGCTGGAGATCTTCCATGCCACGCGTGACATGCACCGCCGGTACGGCAAGGCGGCGATCCAGAACGTCATCATCTCGATGAACAAGAGCGTTTCCGACATCCTCGAAGTAGCCCTGCTGCTCAAGGAAGCCGGCCTGCTGCGGCCGCGCGCGGGCGAGCTCGACGTCAACATCGTGCCGCTGTTCGAAACCATCGGCGACCTCGCCAGTTGCGGCACGATCATGCAGCAACTGTTCAGCCTGCCGGCCTACCGGCGCCTGCTCGACAGCCGTGGCGAGCTGCAGGAAGTCATGCTCGGCTATTCCGACAGCAACAAGGATGGCGGTTTCCTGATGTCGAACTGGTCGCTGTATCGCGCCGAAGTCGAACTGGTGGAGGTTTTCAAACGGCACGGCCTGCGCCTGCGTCTCTTTCATGGCCGCGGCGGCACCGTCGGGCGCGGTGGCGGCCCCAGCTATCAGGCCATCCTGGCGCAGCCCGCCGGCGCGGTGCAAGGCGCCATCCGCATCACCGAACAGGGCGAAGTCATTGCCTCAAAATACGCCAACCCCGAACTCGGCCGGCGCAACCTCGAAGTGCTGGTGGCCGCTACCCTGGAAGCCACCCTGCTGCCGCACGCCCATGATGACCCGCAGCCTGACTGCCTCGCCGCCATGGCCGAGCTGGCCGAATATTCCTTCAAGGCCTATCGCAATCTGGTTTACGAAACACCGGGATTCGAGCGCTATTTCCGGGAATCGACCGTCATCAGCGAAATTTCCCGTCTCAACATCGGCAGCCGCCCGGCTTCGCGCAAGAAAACCACCGCCATCGAAGACCTGCGCGCGATTCCCTGGGTGTTCTCGTGGTCGCAATGCCGCCTGATGCTGCCCGGCTGGTATGGCTTCGGCTCCGCCTATCGGGCTTTCATTGAAAAGCACGGCCCGGCGGGTCTGGCGCTCCTGCAACGCATGCACGGCGACTGGGGGTTCTTCCGCACCCTGCTGTCGAACATGGACATGGTGCTGTCCAAGACCGACATTGCGCTGGCCGAGCGCTATGCCGGACTGGTGCAAGATGCCGCACTACGCGCGGCGATCTTCCCGCGCCTCAAGACGGAATGGCGCGCCGCCATCGATGCGCTGCTGGCCATCACCGGCCAGACCAAACTGCTCGAAGGCAATCCGCTGCTGCAGCGTTCGTTGCGCAATCGCTATCCCTACCTCGATCCGCTCAACCATCTGCAGATCGAACTGCTGCGCCGCCACCGTTCCGGTCCGCCCTGGAGCGATGACGAGCGCGTACAAAGCGGCATCCACCTGACCATCAACGGGGTGGCGGCGGGATTGCGCAACAGCGGGTAGGTGTCCGTGTGGGCCCACCCTCCCCCGGCCCCTCCCTCGCGGGAGGGGTGACTGTTGCTCGCTGCGCTCGTTTGTTACGGGGAGCTCCCGTTCATGCTTGCGAGCTGATTGCGGCTGGCGCCGCGTGTCGTCTCGCCTTGGGGCGGCCCGGCGGCGAGACTGCTTAGGTAAAGTCGGCGCTGGCTGGACGGCGACTGTCTGAAGCTTATTCAGACCTAGCTGCCCGGACACAACTGCAAGACTTTGTAACTACGGCGGTTTGATGTATGTCCGCCTTTCGGGACTGGCGTTACTTGCGCTGACGACGTTTCATCCGACACCACTCCCGTTTCTCAATTGAAAGGACTGCGCCGTGAAGGACACACGATTACTGACCGCACTGGCTGCCACTGCGGTTTTGCTGGGCGCCTGCACGACTTATCCGGTACATGATCCCTATTATGACCAGCCGGTTGTGCGCGTGGCGCCGCCGCCGCCGCAATACGAGTATTACGGTTCCCCGCCGAGCATCGGCTATGTCTGGATCTCCGGTTACTGGAACTGGGGCGGGGTGCGTTACCTCTGGGTACCGGGCCGCTGGGAGGCCCCACGCCATGGCCATTACTGGGCGCCGCATCGCTGGGAACGGCAGGGCGACCACTGGCGGCAACATGGCGGCCGCTGGGAGCGGGATTCGCGCATCCGGCAGGAACACCGCCCCGCCCCGCCGGTGGTTCGTCCGCCGGTACATGGCCACCCGCAAGGCCAGATCATTCAGCGCACCGAACCCGTGATCATTCAGCGCGTCGATCCGCCCGGCCCAGGCATCCACCGCCCTGAACCGCGTGATCGAGACTATCGTCGTCATGAATCCGGCCCGTCTGCTCAACGCACCGAGCCCGGACCGGCCTACCAGCCACCACAGCAGCATCCCCCGGCAGCGGAACCCAGCGTTGCCCCCGGCCCCGGATATGAACGTGAAAGCCGGCGGCCCTCCGCTGAAGGTGGCGAAGTGCGCTCTGAGCGCAGAAGCGACGCGCGCATCGAGCGCGACTCACGCCCAACACCTGGACGAAATGACGGCCCGCGTTCGGAACGTGATGATCGGCAACGATCGAAGCAGGACGGCAAAGATAACTCGCGCCGTCGCGGACCCGGCGATGAAAAATCTGACGCCTTGAACTGATTCAGGCCAAACCACCGGCCATGGATTGCTGCCCACGGCCCACGTAGAGTTAAGTCGACTTGAATACTCGGGTATTTCTGCTATCAATTTAGCATGGACCCGATAGAGGAGAAAATCATGCTCGACATCAACAAATACGTAGGCAATCAGCGGCTGGCAGAAGTCGACCCCGACGGCAACCTGTACGGCCTTGAACACTGGTCCCCGCTGGTGGCCGCGCGGCTGGCCGAGGCAGAGGGTCTGGTTCTCGAAGATGATCACTGGCTGGTGATTTTCCATTTGCGCCACCACTTCCGCGCCGCGGACAACACCGCAAACGCCAGGGAATTGCTGCTTGAACTCGAGCACAAGCTGTTCGACCACGTCGACCGCCGCCGCCTGTTCGAACTGTTTCCGCGTGGTCCGATCGCCCAGGCCAGCCGCATCGCCGGCCTGCCGCTGCCGCCGGGAACGCTCGATCCATCCTTCGGCAGCAGCCATTAAGGCCCGCCCCTCCCGGCCTCCCCCGCGCGGGGGAGGTGACTGTTGACTCGCTGCGCTCGTTTGTTACGGGGAGCGCCCGTTCATGCATGAGAGCGGATTGCGGCTGGCGCCGCGTGCCGTCTCGCCTTGGGGCGGCCCGGCGGCGAGACTGCCGGGTTGCCTGTCTCCCCTTTCCCTTGGCGGGAAAGGGGCGGGGGAAAGGGGGAGCCACCAGAGAGCCCTATCTCGCAAAGCGAGATAGGGCGGCCCGGCGGCGAGACTGCTGCCTTTCTCCCCTCGCCCCTTGCGGGAGAGGGATAGCCACCAAAAAACCCTTCACCCGCTTGCGGGAGAAGAGAGGCTTGGCGGCAAGGCTGCTTGGGAAGTTTTCCGGGGTTACGGATTCCGTATATTTGACGGCTACTCACTCGCGTCACCGGTAGAATCTCCTGTCAATATCAACCAGTGGAGGAGCATCCCGTGACTGCCGGTACCCGTATTCGCGCCACACTGATTCCAGGAGATGGCATTGGCCCGGAAATCACCGCTGCCACCCTGGCCGTACTCGATGCCCTCGACGCCCCCTTCGACTGGGATTGGCAGACCGCCGGGCTCGGCGGCGTCACCAGTTGCGGCGACCCTTTGCCACCCGCCTGCATCGAGAGCATACGCGGCACCCGCCTGGCCCTGAAAGGGCCGCTGGAAACCCCGATCGGCGGCGGCTACCGCTCGTCGAACGTGCGCCTGCGCGAGGAATTCAAGC
>CAZOMI010000013.1:0-47884 GCA_964580925.1 uncultured Methyloversatilis sp. | reverse complement strand
TCGGAGCGAACATGGCCTACTCGTACACCGAGAAAAAGCGCATCCGCAAGAGCTTTGCAAAGCGGACAAATGTGCTGGACGTCCCTTTCCTGCTGGCAACCCAGCTTGAATCCTATACACAGTTTCTGCAGGTGGATATACCGCCGGCAAGACGCAACGTGCAAGGATTGCAAGCGGCGTTTGCGTCGATCTTTCCGATCGTCGCCCACTCCGGAGTTGCCCGTTTGGAGTTTGTCGAATACCGTCTGGGTGAGCCGGCGTTTGATGTCAAGGAGTGCCAGCAACGCGGCCTGACCTTCGCTTCGCCGCTGCGCGCCAAGGTGCGACTGGTGATCCTCGATCGCGAAAGCAATAGCGAAAAGATCAAGGAAGTAAAGGAACAGGAAGTCTATATGGGCGAGATACCGCTCATGACGACAACCGGTTCTTTTGTCATTAATGGCACGGAGCGCGTGATCGTTTCCCAGCTGCACCGCTCCCCTGGCGTCTTTTTCGAGCACGACAAGGGCAAGACGCACAGCTCCGGAAAACTGTTGTTCTCCGCACGCATCATTCCCTACCGCGGCTCATGGCTTGATTTCGAGTTCGATCCGAAGGACCTGCTGTATTTTCGCGTCGACCGCCGTCGCAAGATGCCGGCCACGATCCTGCTCAAGGCGATTGGCATGACGGTGGAGCAGATTCTCGCCACCTTCTTTGAAACCGACTCGTTCCATTTGCTCAAGAAGGGCATCCAGTTCGAGGTGGTACCGGAACGCCTGCGCGGCGAGGTTGCCCGCTTCGATATTCACGACAAGGCCGGTAAGGTGATTGTCGCCAAGGACAAACGGATCACCGGCAAGCACATTCGGGAACTGGCGGAAGCCGGCATCAAGAAGATTGCCGTTCCTGACGAGTTCCTGATTGGCCGCGTGCTTGCCGAAAATATTGTCGACAAGGAAACCGGTGAAGTGCTGGCAAACGCCAACGACGAGATTACGGATAGTCTGTTGGCCAAGCTGTCGGAGTCGGGTATCGGCGATCTGAAAACCCTGTATATCAACGACCTCGATCGCGGCGGATACATCTCTGCCACATTGCGGGCCGATGAAACCACCAATCACTGGGCTGCCCGCGTTGCCATTTATCGCATGATGCGCCCTGGTGAGCCGCCTACTGAGGATGCTGTTGAATCCCTGTTCCATGGCCTGTTTTATGCAGAAGAGCGCTACGACCTCTCTGCCGTTGGTCGGATGAAATTCAATCGTCGAGTCGGTCGGGAGGAATTGGTCGGACCGGGTGTGTTGTCCAATGAGGATATTGTCGATGTCATGCGCATCCTCGTCGAGTTGCGCAATGGTCGCGGTGAGGTGGACGACATCGATCACCTGGGCAACCGTCGGGTGCGTTCGGTAGGCGAGTTGGCGGAAAACCAGTTCCGTGCCGGTTTGGTCCGTGTCGAGCGTGCTGTCAAGGAACGCCTGAATCAGGCCGAATCCGACAACCTGATGCCGCATGATCTGATCAATGCCAAGCCGATCAGTGCGGCTATCCGCGAATTTTTTGGTTCAAGCCAGCTTTCGCAGTTCATGGACCAGACGAACCCGCTGTCGGAGATTACCCACAAACGCCGTGTTTCCGCACTGGGCCCGGGTGGCTTGACGCGTGAACGTGCCGGCTTCGAAGTACGTGACGTGCACCCGACCCATTATGGCCGCGTCTGTCCAATCGAGACGCCGGAGGGGCCGAACATCGGCCTGATCAATTCGCTGGCGCTGTATGCGCGCACCAACTCGTACGGTTTCCTTGAAACGCCCTATCGCAGGGTTGATGGCGGTCATGTGACCAACGAAATTGAATACCTGTCGGCAATCGAGGAAGGCAAGTACGTGGTTGCCCAGGCAAATGCCCAGCTCGACAAGAAGGGCAAACTGGTCGATGAGCTGGTTTCGTGTCGTTTCAAGGGCGAGTTCGAACTGAAGATGCCTGTCGATGTGCAGTACATGGACGTTGCGCCGGGGCAGATCGTCTCGGTTGCGGCCTCGTTGATCCCCTTCCTTGAGCACGATGACGCCAACCGGGCCCTGATGGGGGCTAACATGCAGCGCCAGGCCGTGCCCTGCCTGCGTCCCGAGAAGGCGCTGGTTGGTACTGGCATTGAGCGGACGGTGGCCGTTGATTCGGGCACCGCGGTCCAGGCCTTGCGCGGCGGCGTGGTTGATTACGTTGATGCTGACCGGATTGTGGTCCGCGTGAATGATGCCGAGACCGTGCCGGGAGAGGTTGGGGTCGACATCTACAACCTGATCAAGTACACGCGCTCAAACCAGAACACGAACATCAATCAGCGCCCGATCGTCAAAGTGGGGGACGTGATTGCACAAGGTGACGTGGTGGCAGATGGTGCCTCAACAGACCTTGGTGAGTTGGCACTTGGCCAGAATATGCGGGTCGCCTTCATGCCGTGGAACGGCTACAACTTTGAAGATTCGATTTTGATATCCGAGCGTGTGGTTGTCGAGGACCGTTTTACCTCGATCCACATTGAAGAGCTAACAGTTGTTGCCCGGGATACCAAACTTGGACCCGAGGAAATCACCCGCGATATCGCAACGCTCGGTGAAGCGCAACTATCTCGTCTGGATGAATCCGGAATCGTCTATATCGGTGCTGAAGTCGAAGCTGGCGATGTTCTCGTGGGCAAGGTGACGCCCAAGGGAGAGACCCAATTAACCCCGGAAGAGAAACTGCTGAGGGCTATCTTTGGTGAAAAAGCATCTGATGTAAAGGACACAAGTCTGCGCGTTTCCTCGGGAATGACGGGTACTGTAATCGATGTCCAGGTTTTCACCCGCGAAGGCATTGAACGCGATGTGCGCGCACAATCGATCATCGATGATCAGTTGAAGAGCTACAAGCTTGACCTTGCCGACCAGATGCGTATTGTCGAGCGCGACACCTTTGCCCGTATTGAAAAGTTGCTGACCAACAAGGTGGCCAGCAAGGGACCGAAAAAACTGGTCAAGGGTACCAAGATCACCAAGGAATACCTGGGGTCGATCGAGCATTACCATTGGTTCGATATCAGCCTTGCCGATGAAGATGCGCAGCAGCAATTGGAAAGCCTGCGCGACAGTCTTGACCAGACGCGCAAGGATTTCGATGTCGCCTTTGAAGCCAAGAAGAAAAAATTGACCCAGGGTGATGAATTGCCACCCGGTGTGCAAAAGATGGTCAAGGTCTACCTGGCGGTAAAGCGCCGTCTACAGCCTGGTGACAAGATGGCCGGTCGTCACGGCAACAAGGGCGTCGTGTCACGGATTGTTCCGGTGGAAGACATGCCGCATATGGAGGATGGCACCACGGTTGACATCGTGCTGAATCCGCTGGGGGTGCCTTCACGAATGAACATTGGCCAGATCCTTGAGGCCCATCTCGGGTGGGCAGCCAAGGGACTCGGAGAGAAGATTGGCGCATTGCTGCTACAACACTCGGCAGTAACCGAGTTGCGCAAGTTACTTGACAAAATTTACAACACATCCGGACGTGGAGGCGATATCGCCAGCCTGAGCGATGAAGAGGTTGTCGAGTTGGCGGGCAATCTGAAGAAGGGTGTTCCGTTTGCGACCCCGGTTTTCGATGGCGCCAAAGAGGAAGAAATTCGCGCCATGCTCGACCTGGCCTATCCGGCAGAGGTTGCCAAACGCTTGAACCTGACCGCAACCAAGACTCAAGCGATGCTCTACGATGGCTGCACCGGGGAGGCTTTTGAGCGCCCCGTGACGGTTGGATACATGCACGTTCTCAAGTTGCACCATCTGGTGGATGACAAGATGCATGCGCGCTCAACCGGACCCTACAGTTTGGTAACACAACAACCTCTGGGCGGTAAGGCGCAGTTTGGTGGCCAGCGCTTTGGCGAGATGGAGGTGTGGGCGCTGGAGGCCTATGGTGCGTCCTATACCTTGCAGGAAATGCTGACCGTCAAGTCTGACGACGTCACCGGCCGCACCAAGGTCTATGAAAACATCGTCAAGGGTGAACACGCGATTGATGCCGGCATGCCCGAATCGTTCAATGTGTTGGTGAAGGAAATTCGTTCGCTTGCCATTGACATTGATCTTGAACGTTTTTAATCACCCTCGACCCGCGACAGGAGTTAAACCATGAAAGCTCTGCTCGATCTGTTCAGACAAGTCACGCAGGAAGAGGAATTCGACGCAATTACCATCAGGCTTGCGTCACCCGAAAAAATCCGCTCTTGGTCTTATGGCGAAGTCAAAAAGCCGGAGACCATCAATTACCGGACCTTCAAGCCAGAACGTGACGGCTTGTTCTGCGCCAAGATTTTTGGGCCAGTCAAGGACTATGAATGTCTTTGTGGCAAGTACAAGAGGCTCAAGCACCGTGGCGTCATTTGCGAAAAGTGCGGTGTCGAGGTTACGCAGGCCAAAGTCCGCCGCGAACGCATGGGCCACATTGAACTTGCTTCGCCAGTGGCGCACATCTGGTTTCTGAAAAGCCTGCCAAGCCGGCTCGGCATGGTTCTCGACATGACCTTGCGCGATATCGAGCGTGCTTTGTACTTCGAGGCTTTTGTGGTGGTTGATCCGGGCATGACGCCACTGACACGTGGCCAGTTGCTCACCGAGGATGACTATCTGGCCAAGGTGGAAGAATATGGTGATGAGTTCACAGCTGTCATGGGTGCCGAAGGGGTGCGTGAACTGCTGCGTACGCTCGACATCAAACAAGCTGTTGAAACACTGCGTACCGACCTTGAGGCGACCGGTTCCGAAGCGAAGATAAAGAAATATGCCAAACGACTGAAGATTCTCGAGGGCTTCCTGCAGTCGGGCATCAAGCCGGAGTGGATGGTTCTGGAAGTGTTGCCGGTATTGCCGCCCGATCTGCGCCCTTTGGTGCCGCTGGACGGTGGACGTTTTGCGACCTCCGACCTTAACGATTTGTATCGTCGTGTGATCAACCGCAACAACCGTCTGAAGCGCCTCTTGGAACTCAAGGCACCGGACATCATTGTGCGCAATGAAAAGCGCATGTTGCAGGAATCGGTTGACTCTTTGCTGGACAACGGTCGCCGTGGCAAGGCAATGACCGGTGCCAACAAGCGTCCCCTGAAGTCACTGGCCGACATGATCAAGGGCAAAGGAGGGCGTTTCCGTCAAAACCTGCTGGGTAAGCGGGTCGACTACTCGGGACGCTCGGTCATCGTTGTTGGTCCCCAACTCAAGCTGCATCAATGCGGGTTGCCGAAGAAAATGGCACTTGAGCTTTTCAAGCCCTTCATATTCGAACGGCTCGAGAAAATGGGCATTGCCAGTACCATCAAGGCAGCCAAGAAGGAAGTCGAAGCAGAAACCGTAGTGGTCTGGGATATCCTGGAAGAGGTGATCCGTGAGCATCCCGTCATGCTCAACCGTGCGCCTACATTGCACCGCTTGGGCATCCAGGCCTTCGAACCGACCCTAATCGAAGGTAAGGCGATCCAACTGCACCCACTGGTGTGCACCGCATTTAACGCGGACTTCGACGGCGACCAGATGGCCGTGCATGTGCCGTTATCGCTCGAAGCGCAAATGGAGTGCCGCACGCTGATGCTGGCGTCGAACAACGTGTTGTCGCCCGCCAACGGTGCGCCGATCATTGTGCCGTCGCAAGACGTGGTGCTCGGCCTTTACTATGCAACACGCGAAAATGCGGCAGGCAAGGGTTCCGGCAGCATATACTTGGATATTGCCGAGATCACGCGGGCCCTGCAATTGCGCCACCTCGATCTGCATTCGCGCATTCAAGTCCGGATCAAGGAGTACGAGGCGGATGGTGATGGCTGGAAGGAAACGGTTACGCGTTACTCCACTACCGCGGGTCGTGCCCTGCTGTCGGAAATTCTGCCCAAGGGCCTACCCTTCAAGGTGATCGACAAGCCACTCAAGAAAAAGGAAATCTCCAAGCTGATTGACGAGAGTTTCCGGCGTTGTGGTCTCAAGGATACCGTCGTGTTTGCAGACAAGTTGATGCAAGCCGGTTTCACACTGGCGACTCGCGGCGGCATATC
The DNA here is from genome assembly GCA_964580925.1 of uncultured Methyloversatilis sp. GTDB lineage: Bacteria > Pseudomonadota > Gammaproteobacteria > Burkholderiales > Rhodocyclaceae > Sulfuricystis. Next base: position 41,829 of record CAZOMI010000013.1, on the reverse strand, counting down.
CATCTGTATTGACGACATGCAGGTACCGCGGCAGAAACAAGGGATCATCGAAGCCGCAGAAACTGAAGTTAAAGAAATTGAAAAACAGTACACCTCTGGCTTGGTGACCGTTGGAGAGCGCTATAACAAGGTGGTTGACATCTGGGGGCGTGCCGGGGACCAGGTTGCCAAGGCAATGATGGACCAACTGCAGCACGAGAAGGTTCAGGATGCCGTAACCGGCAAGGAAATTACCCAGGATTCCTTCAACTCCATTTACATGATGGCCGACTCGGGAGCGCGGGGTTCTGCTGCGCAGATTCGCCAACTGGCCGGCATGCGCGGCCTGATGGCAAAGCCGGATGGTTCCATTATCGAAACCCCGATCACGACGAACTTCCGTGAGGGATTGAATGTTCTCCAGTACTTCATCTCGACCCACGGCGCGCGCAAGGGCCTTGCCGATACCGCGCTAAAGACCGCGAACTCCGGCTATCTGACGCGCCGTTTGGTGGATGTGACGCAAGATCTCGTGGTCAGAGAAGATGACTGCGGCACGCAGAACAGCTTTGCCATGAAAGCGCTTGTGGAGGGTGGTGAGGTTGTTGAGCCACTGCGCGAACGTATCCTTGGTCGCGTTGTCACTGCCGATGTGGTAAATCCCGATACTCAGGAAATCGTGTATGCCGCCGGCACCCTGCTCGATGAGGATGCAGTTGACAATATCGAAAGGTTGGATATCGATGAGGTCTGGGTGCGGACCCCGCTAACCTGTGAAACTCGTTTTGGTCTGTGCGCCGCTTGCTATGGCCGCGATCTGGGCCGCGGGACTATGGTTAATGCTGGGGAAGCGGTGGGTGTGATTGCCGCGCAATCTATCGGCGAACCGGGTACTCAGCTGACGATGCGTACATTCCACGTTGGTGGTGCCGCCTCGCGTGCCGCAGCGCAAAGCAGTATCGAGGCGAAGAGTGCGGGCACAGTGCGGTTTTCTGCCACGATGCGCTATGTCACTAACCCGAGGTCTGAAAAGATCATCATTGCGCGTTCCGCCGAGGTATTCATTGCCGATGACCATGGCCGGGAGCGCGAGCGTCACAAAGTTCCCTACGGCGCAACTCTGCTAGTTGGCGATGGCTTGCAGGTGAAGCCGGGAGCGCAACTTGCAGCATGGGATCCGCATACGCGCCCGATTGTGACTGAGTATGCCGGTACGGTACGCTTTGAAAACGTCGACAAAGGTGTCACGGTTGCTGAACAGATGGACGAGGTAACCGGTCTTTCGACACTTGTGGTTATTGACCCGAAGCGGGGTGGCAAGGCACAAGCCAAGGGTCTGCGCCCGCAGGTCAAATTGCTTGATGATGCCGGTCAGGAAGTAAAGATTCATGGCAGTGATCTCTCGGTCGCCATCACTTTCCATGTCGGATCGATCATCACCGTCAAAAATGGCCAGAGTGTCAGTGTCGGTGAAATCCTTGCCCGGATACCGCAGGAATCTGTCAAGACGCGCGACATTACTGGTGGTCTGCCGCGCGTGGCGGAACTCTTTGAGGCACGCTCCCCCAAGGATGCCGGCATGCTCGCCGAAGTGACCGGCTCAGTGTCGTTTGGCAAGGATACCAAGGGCAAGCAGCGACTTGTGATTACCGAGCTGGATGGGACTGCACACGAGTACCTGATTCCCAAAGACAAACATGTCATGGCCCATGACGGGCAGATAGTCAACAAAGGGGAAGTCATCGTTGATGGCCCGGTTGATCCCCATGACATCCTGCGTTTGAAAGGTGTCGAGGAACTTGCTCGCTACATTATTGACGAAGTTCAGGATGTTTATCGCCTGCAAGGCGTAAAGATCAATGACAAGCATATTGAGGTGATCGTGCGTCAAATGTTGCGTCGGGTGGTGATTACCGAACCGGGTGATTCCAGATTCATCCGTGAGGAACAGGTGGAGCGCTCTGAAATGCTCGATGAGAACGACAAGCTACTTGCCGAAGGCAAGCGCCCGGCCGAATATCAGCATTTACTGTTGGGCATCACTAAAGCCAGTTTGTCTACCGATTCCTTTATTTCTGCTGCCTCCTTCCAGGAAACTACACGGGTTTTGACCGAAGCGGCCATCATGGGTAAGCGCGACGAGTTGCGTGGACTCAAGGAAAACGTCATTGTTGGCCGATTGATTCCTGCCGGTACCGGTTTGGCTTATCACCGCTCCCGTCTCATGCAAGGTGCTGGCGATGATGCAGCGCGCCATACACCGGCGGCTGATTTGCTCCCCCTGACAGATTCCGCAATTGATGAGCAAGTCAGTTGACGCTACCTCATTACCTCAATATAATTCCGCCTCTTTTTTGCCCCCTGTCGGGGCAATTGATGGGGTGACTTCCAAGCGATCCTCGAATCAGGAAAATTAAACATGCCTACCATTAACCAGCTTGTGCGCAAGCCGCGGCAAGCGGAAAAAACAAAAAGCAAGGTCCCAGCCTTGGATAGTTGCCCGGCCAAGCGCGGGGTTTGTACTCGTGTTTACACGACCACGCCCAAAAAACCGAATTCCGCTTTACGGAAGGTTGCCAAAGTTCGTTTGACGAACGGCTTTGAAGTCATTTCATATATCGGCGGAGAAGGACATAATTTGCAGGAGCACTCCGTAGTGCTCATCCGTGGTGGCCGTGTCAAGGATCTGCCTGGTGTTCGCTATCACATTGTGCGTGGCAGCCTGGATACCCAGGGTGTCAAGGATCGCAAGCAAAGTCGTTCCAAGTATGGCGCCAAGCGCCCCAAGAAGGCCTAAGCATTCTAGTCACTTAAGCCAGGTCTGATCGGTTAGAGAAGAGGTTAATATGCCCCGTCGTAGAGAAGTCCCGAAGCGCGACATCCTTCCGGATCCCAAGTTCGGCAATGTCGAAGTTTCCAAGTTTGTCAACGTCATCATGACTAGCGGCAAGAAGTCGGTTGCCGAGCGCATTGTATATGGCGCATTCAGCGTCATTACGAAAAAGAGTGGCAAGGATCCCGTTGAGGTTTTTGGTCTCGCGATCAACAATGTCAAGCCAGTCGTTGAGGTCAAGAGTCGTCGCGTCGGTGGTGCGAACTATCAGGTGCCAGTCGAGGTACGGCCCTCTCGTCGCTTGGCGCTTTCGATGCGCTGGATACGTGAAGCTGCGCGCAAACGCAGTGAAAAGTCGATGGACCAGCGTTTGGCTACCGAGCTACTCGAGGCTTCTGAGGGCCGTGGCGCTGCAATGAAGAAGCGCGAAGAAGTGCACCGTATGGCTGAAGCAAACAAGGCTTTCTCGCATTTCCGTTTCTAAATCCGAAATTGTGTGCTGCCAGTCATGCTCTGGCGGCTTCGTTTATTTGACCATCCCCAGTACAGCCATTAATCAGGAAAGTACTGGGGTTTGGGTTTGAGAAAGACAGGTAATTCAAGTGGCCCGCAAGACACCCATTGAGCGCTATCGAAATATCGGCATTTCGGCACATATTGATGCCGGTAAGACGACGACTACCGAGCGTATCCTCTTCTACACCGGCGTCAATCACAAGCTTGGCGAGGTGCATGATGGGGCGGCGACCATGGATTGGATGGAGCAGGAGCAGGAGCGCGGCATTACTATAACGTCGGCAGCGACGACCTGTTTCTGGAAGGGCATGGGCGGCAATTTTGCCGATCACCGTATCAATATCATCGATACGCCGGGGCACGTAGACTTCACCATCGAAGTTGAGCGCTCGATGCGTGTGCTGGATGGTGCCTGCATGGTGTACTGCGCAGTCGGCGGTGTTCAGCCGCAATCCGAGACTGTGTGGCGCCAAGCCAACAAGTACGGGGTACCTCGGCTTGCGTTTGTAAACAAGATGGACCGTACGGGCGCAAACTTTTTCCGTGTGCACGACCAGATGCGCGAGCGACTGAAAGCCAACCCAATTCCGATCCAAGTGCCCATCGGTGCCGAGGAAAAATTCGAGGGTGTGGTTGATCTGGTCAAAATGAAAGCCATCATCTGGGATGAGGCCTCGCAAGGCACCAAGTTCACGTATAGTGAGATTCCTGCTGATTTGACCGAGACGGTCAAGGTTTGGCGCGAAAAGATGCTTGAGGCTGCAGCCGAGGCATCTGAAGAAATGATGAACAAATACCTTGAGGAGGGTGATCTCTCCGAGGCGGATATCAAGCAGGCGCTGCGCCAGCGCACTATCGCCGGCGAGATTGTGCCGATGGTGTGTGGCTCAGCTTTCAAGAATAAAGGCGTGCAAGCCATGCTGGATGCTGTTGTCGAGCTGATGCCTGCGCCAACCGATATTCCTCCCGTCAAAGGCATATTGGAAGATGAGACCGAGGGCGAGCGGAAGGCTGCCGATGAAGAGCCGTTTTCTGCGTTGGCTTTTAAAATCATGACCGATCCGTTCGTCGGGCAATTGACATTCTTCCGTGTTTATTCGGGAGTGATCAAGTCCGGCGACACGATTTACAACCCGATCAAGGGGCGCAAGGAGCGCATCGGCCGAATATTGCAAATGCATGCCAACCAGCGTGAGGAAATCAAGGAAGTCTGCGCTGGGGATATCGCTGCTGCTGTAGGCCTCAAGGAGGCAACCACCGGCGAGACCCTGTGCGCTGTAGACAAGGTTATTACCTTGGTGCGTATGGTGTTTCCCGAGCCGGTAATTCATGTAGCAGTAGAGCCGAAGACAAAAGCTGACCAGGAAAAAATGGGTATTGCCTTGAACCGCCTTGCCCAGGAAGATCCTTCATTCCGTGTACGCACAGACGAGGAATCTGGCCAAACGATTATTTCTGGCATGGGCGAGCTGCACCTGGAGATTCTTGTTGATCGAATGAAGCGCGAGTTCAACGTGGAGGCCAATGTCGGAGCGCCGCAGGTAGCCTATCGTGAGGCGATCCGCAAGTCGGTTGAGCAGGAAGGCAAGTTCGTCAAGCAATCAGGTGGTCGTGGCCAGTACGGCCATGTCTGGATCAAGCTTGAGCCTAATGAACAGGGCAAAGGCTACGAGTTCGTCGATGCGATCAAGGGGGGCGTTGTGCCGCGCGAATATATTCCCGCGGTGGACAAGGGCTTGCGGGAAACCTTGCCCAATGGTGTTCTGGCTGGTTTCCCCGTGGTTGACGTCAAGGTCACGCTCTTCGATGGTTCATATCACGATGTGGACTCGAATGAGAACGCATTCAAAATGGCTGCTTCAATGGCTTTCAAGGACGCGATGCGCAAGGCCAGTCCCGTGTTGCTGGAGCCAATGATGGCAGTTGAAGTGGAAACCCCAGAGGACTTTATGGGTAACGTCATGGGCGACCTTTCGGGACGCCGGGGCATAGTCCAAGGTATGGAGGATATTGTCGGGGGTGGTAAGACTGTAAAAGCAGAGGTGCCGCTGGCCGAGATGTTCGGTTACTCCACTCAATTGCGTTCTTTGACGCAGGGGCGCGCAACTTACACTATGGAATTCAAGCACTACACTGAGGCCCCGAAAAATGTGGCTGAAGCGGTAATCAACAAGAAATAACTCTGTTCTTTAGGGGAATCTAAAAATGGCAAAAGGCAAATTTGAGCGTACGAAGCCACATGTGAATGTGGGGACGATTGGGCACGTGGATCATGGCAAGACGACGTTGACGGCGGCGATCACGACGATCTTGGCGGCGAAATATGGTGGGGAGGCGAAAGCCTACGACCAGATTGATGCGGCGCCGGAAGAGAAGGCACGCGGCATCACCATCAACACGGCGCACGTCGAATACGAGACGGCGGCGCGGCACTACGCACACGTAGACTGTCCGGGCCACGCTGACTACGTCAAGAACATGATCACTGGTGCGGCGCAGATGGACGGTGCCATCCTGGTCGTCTCGGCCGCTGACGGCCCGATGCCGCAGACCCGCGAGCACATCCTGCTCGCCCGTCAGGTCGGTGTCCCCTACATCATCGTCTTCATGAACAAATGCGACATGGTCGATGACGCCGAACTGCTCGAACTCGTCGAAATGGAGGTCCGCGAACTGCTCTCCAAGTACGAATTCCCGGGCGACGACATCCCCATCATCAAGGGTTCGGCACTGAAAGCCATGGAAGGTGACAAAGGCGAGTTGGGTGAAGTCGCCGTCATGCAACTGGCAGCCGCGCTGGACAGCTACATCCCGACTCCCGAGCGCGCCATCGACAAGCCCTTCCTGCTGCCCATCGAAGACGTCTTCTCCATCTCTGGTCGTGGCACCGTCGTCACCGGTCGGGTTGAGCGCGGCGTCGTCAAAGTTGGCGAAGAAATCGAAATCGTCGGTATCCGCCCCACCGTCAAGACCATCTGCACCGGCGTGGAAATGTTCCGTAAACTGCTCGACCAGGGTCAAGCAGGCGACAACGTAGGCGTGCTGCTGCGCGGCACCAAGCGGGAAGAGGTCGAGCGCGGTCAAGTTCTGGCCAAGCCGGGCTCCATCAAGCCGCACACCCACTTTGTCGCTGAGGTCTATGTCCTGTCGAAGGACGAAGGCGGACGTCACACCCCGTTCTTCAACGGCTACCGTCCGCAGTTCTACTTCCGGACCACCGACGTAACGGGCGCCTGCGAGCTGCCGGCGGGCATCGAGATGGTGATGCCGGGCGACAACGTGCAGATGACCGTGAAGCTGATTGCCCCGATCGCCATGGAAGACGGCCTGCGCTTCGCCATCCGCGAAGGCGGCCGCACCGTCGGCGCCGGCGTCGTGGCAAAAATCATCGAGTAAGCTATTGCCTTTCGTGCGAAAGGGTTGGATAATCCTGCCCTTTCGTTTTTGGTGCTATTACCTGAAGCAGGCACCAACGCTCTTTAAGGATATTTTATGCAGAATCAGAAAATCCGCATTCGCCTCAAGGCGTTTGACTACCGTTTGATAGATCAGTCGGCGATGGAGATTGTGGATACGGCAAAACGCACTGGTGCTGTCGTTCGCGGCCCGGTCCCGTTGCCCACCAGAATTGAGCGCTACAACATTCTGCGCTCACCACACGTCAACAAAACATCCCGAGACCAGTTCGAAATCCGCACGCATCTGCGCTTGATGGACATTATCGATCCGACCGACAAGACGGTGGATGCGCTGATGAAACTCGATCTTCCTGCAGGCGTTGACGTTGAGATCAAGTTGCAATAAACAAATTGCGATTTAGCAAGTTCCTCGCAAGTAATCAAGTATAGAAATACGTTGGCTGTCCCAGCTTATTGAGGCAGTTGTGATTTGAAGGAAACTAGCCCGGCCAATCGTAGCCGGATTTAGGAGAAAAAATGAGTTTAGGCCTTGTAGGACGCAAGGTCGGCATGACGCGCATATTTGCCGAGGATGGTTCTTCAATCCCGGTTACTGTGCTGGATGTGTCGAACAATCGCGTTACGCAAATCAAGACACCAGAAACTGACGGTTACTCCGCGGTTCAGGTAGCTTACGGCAAGCGCCGTGTTTCTCGGGTTAGCAAATCAGCAGCCGGCCATTTTGCCAAAGCAGGCGTTGAGGCTGGTACTACCCTGATGGAGTTTCGCGTTGCAGAGACGCGCGTTGCCGAGTTCAAGCTTGGTGAAATAATTGCAGCTTCTGTTTTCACGGTTGGGCAAAAGGTTGATGTGACTGGTGTGTCAATCGGCAAGGGTTATGCCGGTTCAATCAAGCGCCATAATTTCTCATCCAACCGCGCATCCCACGGTAACTCGGTGTCCCATAATGCGCCGGGTTCTATTGGTATGGCACAGGACCCTGGACGTGTATTTCCCGGCAAGCGAATGGCCGGACATCTCGGAGATGTCAAGTGCACTACCCAGAATCTCGAGGTTGTGCGCATTGATGAAGCGCGCCAACTCCTGTTGATCAAGGGCGCTGTACCCGGTTCCCGGGGTGGTGATGTTATGGTTCAGCCGGCAGTGAAATCTGCCGATGCTAGTAAGTGAGGTTGCCCATGGAACTTAAACTCATTAATGAGCAGGGGCAGACGGGGGCAACAGTCAGCGTGTCTGATGGCCTGTTCGGTCGTGATTACAACGAGTCGCTGGTGCATCAGGTAGTAGTTGCTTATCAGGCGAACGCACGTGCAGGTAATCGCGCCCAATTGACACGGGCAGAGGTCCGGCATAGTACGAAGAAGCCATGGAAGCAAAAAGGTACGGGGCGTGCGCGTATCGGTACGACCGCGAGCCCTTTGTGGCGAAGTGGTGGCCGGGCGTTCCCGAACTCGCCCGACGAGAACTTTTCGCATAAAGTCAATCGTAAGATGTACCGCGCCGGAATTGCGGCAATTCTGTCTCAGCTTGCGCGCGAAGATCGACTGACTGTTGTAGATAGCTTTACTATCGAGGCGCCAAAGACGCGTCTTGTAGTCCAGAAGCTGAAAAGCTTGGGTGTGGACTCTGCGCTGCTGGTTACCCACGACCTGAATGATAATCTGATGTTGGCATCAAGAAATCTGCCAAATATTCTGGTTCTTGAACCAAAGCAGGCTGACCCGCTTTCTTTGATCCGCTTCCCGCGTGTTGTGATAACAAAGGGAGCAGTTGCCAAATTAGAGGAGCTGCTGGGATGAGCGCTACTCAATTCAATCAAGAGCGTTTGCTACAAATTCTCCTGGCACCGCAAATCTCCGAAAAGGCGACGATGCTGGCGGAGCGTAATAATCAGGTGATATTCGTCGTTGCACCTGACGCTACCAAGCCGGAAATCAAGGCGGCTGTTGAAATGCTCTTCAAGGTTCGTGTTACCTCTGTTCAGGTTGCCAATACCAAGGGCAAGTCCAAGCGTTTCGGCCGGACCATGGGGCGGCGCAGTGACGTGCGCAAGGCCTTCATAAGTCTTGAAGCCGGGCAGGAAATCAATTTCGCAGAAGGAGTTGCGTAATGGCCCTGGTAAAAGTAAAACCCACCTCAGCAGGAAGGCGTGCGGTTGTAAAAGTAGTAAACCCGAACCTGCATAAGGGCCGCCCGCATGATGCTCTGACCGAAAGCAAATTCAATAAGGCTGGCAGGAATAATCACGGGCACATCACTACTCGCCACCAAGGCGGCGGTCACAAGCAGCAGTATCGTGTAATCGACTTTAAGCGCAACAAGGACGGTATTGTCGGCAAAGTTGAACGGCTTGAATATGATCCAAACCGCTCGGCAAATATCGCACTGCTTTGTTATGCGGATGGTGAGCGGCGCTACATCATTGCACCAAAGGGCATGGTAGTAGGTCAAGAGGTATTGAGTGGCCCCGAGGCTCCCATCAAATCAGGTAACGCACTACCGATTCGCAACATCCCGGTGGGCAGCACGATTCACTGCATCGAGATAATGCCAGGCAAGGGCGCGCAGATGGCGCGTGCAGCAGGTACCTCCGTCCAGCTTCTCGCGCGCGAAGGCGCGTACGCCCAAGTGCGCTTGCGTTCTGGCGAAATACGCCGCATTCATATCGAGTGCCGGGCAACGATTGGCGAAGTGGGTAACGAAGAAAACAACCTGCGCAAGATCGGCAAGGCTGGCGCAAACCGCTGGCGGGGCATTCGGCCGACGGTGCGTGGCGTTGCCATGAACCCGATTGACCACCCGCATGGTGGTGGTGAGGGACGTACTGGTGAAGGTCGTGTGCCAGTGAGTCCATGGGGACAGCCAACTAAAGGCTATCGGACACGCAGCAACAAGCGCACGGACAGCATGATTGTTCAGCGCCGTCACAAGCGCTAAGGGGTAAAACATGGCACGTTCAATCAAAAAAGGTCCCTTCGTTGACGACCATCTGCTTAAGAAAGTGGATGCAGCGCGTGCGGCGAGTGACAAACGTCCGATCAAAACATGGTCGCGTCGTTCCACAGTCCTGCCGGATTTTATTGGCCTGACCATTGCTGTCCATAATGGTAAGCAGCATATTCCTGTCTATGTCTCGGAGAATATGGTTGGCCACAAGCTCGGCGAGTTTGCCCTGACGCGTACCTTCAAGGGGCATGCGGCAGGAAAGAAGGCGAAGAAGTAAGGATATGTCAATGGAAACTAACGCAATTCTACGAGGTGTGCGTCTTTCGGCCCAAAAGGGGCGACTTGTTGCCGACCTGGTGCGTGGCAAGTCAGTTGATCAAGCGCTTAACATTCTGGCCTTCTCCCCCAAAAAAGGTGCGGTGATCGTTAAAAAGGTGCTCGAGTCCGCAATCGCGAATGCCGAACATAACAATGCTGCCGATATTGATGCGCTGAAGGTGACGCGTATTTATGTTGAGCAGGGTACCGTGCTCAAGCGATTTACCGCGCGAGCCAAGGGTCGGGGTAATCGCATCAGCAAACAAACCTGTCACATCTATGTGACAGTCGGCGAGTAAGGAGCACTCATGGGACAGAAGATTCATCCGACCGGTTTTCGTTTGGCTGTAACTCGTGACTGGTCCTCACGCTGGTTTGCGAACTCAAAGAATTTCTCCTCTATGCTGGGGGAGGATATTGCGGTACGCGATTATCTAAAGAAGAAGCTGGCGCATGCCTCGGTTGGCCGAGTAGTGATCGAGCGCCCGGCAAAGAATGCACGGGTAACCGTATATAGTGCCAGGCCTGGCGTCGTGATTGGCAAAAAGGGCGAGGATATTGAACAACTGAAAATTGACCTGCAGCGCCGCATGGGTGTGCCAGTGCATGTCAATATTGAAGAGATTCGCAAGCCTGAAACTGATGCCCAGCTGATTGCTGACTCCATCGCCCAGCAACTTGAAAAGCGCATCATGTTTCGTCGTGCGATGAAACGTGCCATGCAAAATGCCATGCGCCTGGGCGCGCAGGGTATCAAGATCATGAGTGCCGGCAGACTGAACGGCGCTGAAATCGCCCGTACCGAGTGGTATAGAGAGGGCCGGGTGCCGCTGCATACGCTGCGCGCCGATATTGATTATGGGACTGCTGAGGCAAAGACGACCTACGGGATCATTGGCATCAAGGTTTGGGTTTTCAAGGGTGAGATCAAAACGCGAGGGGAAAGCCAGACTACATCCATTGATCAGGCTACTGAAGAGCCGGCCAAGCGTACACGTCGTCCAGCCAAGAATGTTTCTGCAACCGACACTGAGGCAAAAACCTCGGCACCGCGACGCCCAGCAGCTAAAAAGCAGGATGCTCAAGCAACAGAAAACAAACCGGAAGCGGCAGTATCCGCCGAAGCTTCAGTCAAGTCACCGGTCAAGCGTGTGCGTAAAACAGCAGCGACCAAGGCAGGCGGGGATACCGTCAGCCCGGATGCCAAGGAGTAAGTCAATATGTTGCAACCTGCACGCAGGAAATATCGCAAGGAACAAAAGGGCCGGAATACTGGTCTGGCGACGCGAGGCGCCAAAGTTAGCTTTGGTGAATATGGTCTCAAAGCTACCGCGCGGGGTCGTCTTACGGCGCGCCAGATCGAGGCAGCGCGCCGTGCCATGACGCGTCACATCAAACGTGGTGGGCGAATCTGGATCAGGATTTTTCCGGACAAGCCGGTTTCGAAAAAACCCGCTGAGGTCAGAATGGGTAATGGCAAAGGTAATCCTGAGTATTGGGTAGCCGAAATTCAGCCCGGCAAAGTGCTATATGAAATGGATGGTGTTGATGAGGTCCTGGCGCGCGAGGCGTTCGAGCTGGCAGCGGCCAAGCTGCCAATTGCTACGATTTTTGTCACACGTCATTTGGGGTAAGCAATGAAAGCAACCGAACTGAGACAAAAAAATGATGCTGACCTTGGCAAGGAGTTGCTTGAATTGCGCAAGGCGCAATTTTCCTTGCGCATGCAACTTGCCACCCAGCAATTAAGCAATACCAGTCAGGTAGATAAACTGCGCAAGGATATCGCGCGCATCAAAACAATACAGCACGAGAGGGCGACTGCAAAATGAGTGAAGCTACCCAGTCAATTCACCGCACCCTTGAGGGGCGGGTGGTAAGCGACAAAATGCAAAAAACCGTGACTGTGTTGATTGAGCGCCGCGTCAAACACCCGGTCATTGGCAAGGTAATGATCCGCTCAAGAAAGTATCATGCTCATATCGAAGGTCTTAGTGCCATCGTTGGGGATATGGTGCAGATCGAGGAGTGCGCGCCAATCGCCAAGACCAAGGCTTGGCGTGTAACAAAGGTGCTTGAAAAAGGCGTTGCCGCCTGAATTATTTGTTGACACTGCCAGGTGGGGTAAGTAGAATCCCGCCTCTTTGTCGGAAAGCTGCCGGTGTGATGAGGGCGGGTGCCGGTAGAGTTAAGTCCCCCGATGTCTAATAGCTGGGGTTCCAAAACTGACTGCGTATCCGGTTCGCCAGATCCAGGTTAAGTTGGAGAGTTAAATGATTCAAATGCAGTCAAGGCTCGATGTGGCCGACAATACAGGTGCACGCTCGGTCATGTGCATCAAGGTGATGGGCGGCTCAAAGCGGCGCTATGCCGGTATTGGGGACATCATTAAGGTCAGCATCAAAGATGCTGCCCCACGCGGTCGCGTGAAAAAAGGCGAGGTATACAGCGCGGTGGTGGTCCGCACAGCCAAAGGCGTGCGGCGGGCTGACGGCTCCCTGATCAAATTTGATGGAAACGCCGCAGTCTTGCTCAACAACAAGTTTGAGCCGATTGGGACGCGCATTTTCGGGCCGGTCACACGTGAGTTGCGCGGTGAGCGCTTCATGAAGATCGTTTCTCTTGCCCCTGAAGTGCTCTGAACCGGGATCGGGAAGGGAAGCTAAACATGCAAAAAATTCGCAAAGGTGATGATGTAGTGGTTGTCGCTGGTCGTGACAAGGGAAAGCGTGGCACGGTAACGCAACTTCTGGATAGCGATATGCTGGTCATTGCCGGCATTAACCGCGTAAAGAAACATACCAAGCCGAACCCGATGAAGGGGCAGCAGGGCGGTATTGTCGAGAAGGAAATGCCGATCCATTTGTCAAATGTGGCCCTCTTCAACCCGGCAACGCAAAAAGGAGATCGCGTTGGGGTCAAGTTTCTGGAAGACGGGCGAAAGGTCAGAATCTTCAGATCTAATGGCGAACTGGTCGAAGCTTAAGGGATAGGTCATGGCGCGTTTGCAAGAGTTTTATAAAAATGAGGTAGTTCCGCAGTTGCATGAGCAGTTCAAGTATGCGTCTGTGATGGAAGTGCCGAGAATTACCAAGGTTACTCTGAATATGGGCGTAGGTGAGGCTGTTGCCGATAAGAAGGTATTGGAAAATGCCGTTGGCGACATGACCAAGATTGCTGGTCAGAAACCCGTGGTAACCAAGGCCCGTAAGGCAATCGCTGGTTTCAAGATCCGCGAAGGCTACCCGATTGGTTGCATGGTGACATTGCGCGGCACGCGTATGTTCGAGTTTCTTGACCGCCTGGTCAGTGTTGCGATGCCGCGAATTCGCGACTTTCGTGGCATTCCCGGGAGCAAGGGTTTTGATGGGCGAGGAAACTACAACATTGGCGTCAAGGAGCAGATTATTTTCCCTGAGATCGAGTATGACAAGGTCGATGCTTTGCGCGGGATGAATATCAGCATCACCACGACGGCGAAAACTGACGCGGAAGCGAAAGCACTTCTTTCCGCATTCAAGTTCCCTTTCAAGAACTGAGGGAGTAATGGCAAAACGTTCACTAATTAACCGAGAGGCCAAGCGGGCCAAAATGGTTGCCAAGTTCGCCACGAAAAGGGCAGAACTGACGGCCATTATCAATGACAGCAAGCTTGGCGATGAGGAGCGTATGGCTGCACGCCTCAAGCTGCAACTGTTGCCTCGAGATTCTAGCCCGGTGCGTCAGCGCATGCGCTGTGCTTTGACTGGTCGTCCCCGGGGTGTTTTCAAGAAATTTGGTCTGTGCCGTCTCAAGCTGCGCGATTTTGCAATGCGCGGCATGGTGCCAGGTATGACCAAGGCCAGCTGGTAAGGGGTGCGATATGAGTATGACTGATCCAGTCGCTGACATGCTGACGCGTATCCGCAATGCACAAATGGCGGAAAAGCTCGGCGTTTCGATGCCCTCTTCTAAGTTGAAGCAGGCTATAGCGCAAGTGTTGCAAGACGAAGGTTATATCGAAAGCTTCGCAGTGCGTGATGACGCAGGCAAGGCCAAATTAGATATCGAGTTGAAATATTACGCGGGCCGCCCTGTTATCGAGCGCATTGAACGTGTCTCACGGCCCGGTTTGCGGATTTATCGCGGTATGCAGGACTTGCCAAAGGTCATGAATGGCCTGGGCATTGCCATTGTTTCGACGCCAAAAGGGGTTATGACAGACCGCAAGGCGCGCAGTGTCAATGTTGGTGGTGAAGTGCTGTGTATTGTGGCGTAAGGAGTAGCTAATGTCCCGTATCGCCAAAAATCCAGTAATGTTGCCCAAAGGCGTTGAAGCAGTTGTGTCGTCTGCAGAAATAACCTTGAAAGGCCCCCTTGGATCGCTAACCCAATTCGTTCTGCCTTCGGTGAGGGTTGAAAAAGAGGGTGATGGTCTGGTTTGTCGGGCAATCGAGAATCAACCAAATGCCTCTGCAATGTCGGGAACCATGCGTGCCCTGGTGAATAACATGGTTACCGGTGTAACCAAGGGATTTGAGAAAAAGTTAACTTTGGTGGGTGTCGGCTACAAGGCGCAAGCCCAAGGCCCCAAGCTTAACTTGTCGTTGGGCTTCTCTCACCCGGTAGCACATGAAATGCCTAATGGCATCAAGGTTGAAACTCCTACGCAGACTGAAATTCTGATCAAGGGCATCGATCGGCAGTTGGTAGGGCAGGTAGCCGCCGAGGTTCGGGCCTATCGTCCACCCGAGCCTTACAAGGGGAAGGGTGTGCGTTATGCGGATGAGGTCGTGGTGATCAAGGAAACCAAGAAGAAGTAAGCAGGGATTTTCTTCTTAGCCAGCAAACTAAAAGGTCGAATGATGAACAAGAAAATGGCTCGTCTGCGCAGGTCGCGTAAAACCCGCGCCAAAATTGCGGAGCTTAAGGTGATGCGCCTTTCAGTGCATCGGACTAACTGTCATATCTACGCACAAATTTATTCGGGCTGTGGTACGTCAGTCGTAGTTGCTGCCTCCACGGTGGAAGCTGAAGTACGCAAGCAACAGCCCAATGGCGGTAACGTTGGTGCTGCACAACTGATTGGCAAGCTTATCGCAGAACGAGCTGCGGCCAAAGGTGTGAGCGATGTTGCATTCGACCGATCAGGATTCAAATATCATGGGCGCATCAAGGCATTGGCCGAGGCTGCCCGTGAAGGCGGACTGAAATTCTAAGCCGTCACTAGAGCGAGATAAAAATGGCTAAACCGCAATCAAAAAAACAGCAACAGTCCACTGAAGAGCGCGACGATGGCTTGCGCGAAAAAATGGTGGCAATCAACCGTGTCACAAAGGTCGTCAAGGGCGGTCGCATTCTTGGCTTTGCCGCATTGACAGTTGTCGGCGATGGTGACGGTGGTGTTGGCATGGGCAAGGGTAAGGCGCGAGAAGTGCCGGTAGCTGTTCAGAAGGCAATGGACGAGGCGCGCCGCAAGCTTGCCAAGGTTAGTTTGCGAGATGGAACCTTGCATCATCCAGTAACAGGCAAGCATGGCGCCACTACTGTGTTGATGTCGCCTGCGGCAGCCGGTACTGGCGTTATCGCCGGGGGTCCGATGCGTGCAGTTTTCGAGGTTATGGGTGTTACTGACGTTGTGGCCAAGGCGCTTGGTTCAACCAATCCCTACAACCTTGTGAGGGCAACGATTAAAGGTTTGATGGCCATGAATACCCCGGCCGAAATTGCTGCTAAGCGTGGCAAGAGCGTGCAGGAAATAATGGAGGCGTAATCGTGGCAGAAAAGACAATCAAAGTAACGCTCGTCAAAAGCGTTATCGGCACCAAACAGGATCATCGGGCAACAGTGCGGGGCTTGGGCTTGCGCCGCATAAACCATACCAGCGAGCTTCAGGACACTCCTTCAGTACGCGGCATGATCAAAAAAATAGCCTATTTAGTGAAGTGCGAGGGTTAAGGTTATGCGGCTCAATAATTTGAAACCAGCAGCAGGCGCGAAGCATGCTGCCAAGCGTGCTGGCCGCGGTATTGGCAGTGGTTTGGGTAAAACCGGCGGACGTGGCCATAAGGGACAAAAATCCCGTGCTGGCGGATTCCATAAAGTTGGCTTCGAAGGAGGCCAGATGCCCCTGCAGCGTCGTTTGCCGAAGCGTGGTTTTGTTTCCCTGACTGCCGGCAGAAATGTCGAGGTCCGACTTTCCGAAATCGAAAAACTGCCGGTTGAGGACATTGATTTGCTGACCTTGATGCAGGCCGGTGTCGTTCCTGCGGACAGTCTTTCCGCCAAAGTAATTTTATCTGGCGAGTTGACGCGCAAGGTCAATCTCAAGGGTATTGGGGCGACCAAAGGTGCTCGTGTCGCTATTGAGGCCGTTGGAGGTTCCGTCGCTGATATTGCGGCGGCAGCTTAAGCGCGCATAACTTAATGGCTTGGAGCAATTAACGTGGCTAACGCCACCGCAACCACAACGGGCGCACTTGGCCGGGCTGGCAAGTTTGGCGATCTATGGCGACGCCTTGGTTTTCTGCTTGGCGCGCTGATAGTTTTCCGCATTGGCGCGCACATTCCCGTTCCAGGGATTGACCCGGTCCAGCTTGCCGAACTATTCAACTCCCAGCAGGGCGGCATTCTCGGCGTATTCAACCTGTTTTCTGGGGGTGCGCTGTCACGTTTCACTATTTTCGCCTTGGGCATCATGCCCTATATTTCGGCATCCATCATCATGCAGTTGATGACGATTGCCATCCCTACACTTGAGCAACTGAAAAAAGAAGGTGAGGCGGGCCGTCGCAAGATTACGCAATACACCCGTTACGGCACGTTGGTGCTGGCTTTGTTCCAGGCTATCGGTATTTCGATTGCACTTGAGTTGCAGCCTGGTTTGGTGCTGGATCCAGGATTGATGTTCCGGCTGACCGCGGTGATGACACTGGTTACGGGCACTATGTTCTTGATGTGGCTCGGAGAGCAGATTACCGAGCGTGGGCTGGGCAACGGTATATCGATCATTATTTTCGCCGGCATTGTTGCCGGTTTGCCGAGCGCGCTGGGTGGCTTGTTCGAATTGGTTCGCACCGGTGCCATGCACCCGCTGACCTCAATCGTCATCTGCGTTCTGGTTGTTGTCGTTACCGGATTTGTCGTATTCGTGGAGCGGGGGCAACGTAAGATTCTGGTTAATTACGCGAAACGGCAGGTTGGCAACAAGGTTTATGGCGGGCAAAGTTCACATTTGCCCCTAAAACTTAATATGGCTGGAGTCATTCCACCAATTTTTGCTTCGTCAATCATCCTGTTTCCGGCAACTGCTGCAGGTTGGTTTGGCGCTAGCGAAGGGATGCTTTGGTTGAAAGATATCGCCGCTACACTCTCCCCTGGTCAGCCGGTCTATGTGCTGCTTTACGCTGCCGCAATTATTTTCTTCTGTTTTTTCTACACAGCTTTGGTTTTCAATCCAAAGGATACTGCCGACAATCTGAAGAAGAGCGGGGCTTTTGTTCCCGGCTATCGCCCCGGCGATCAAACGGCGCGATACATTGACAGAATTCTGATGCGGTTGACTTTGGTGGGTGCTGCTTATATCACGCTGGTATGCCTGCTGCCCGAGTTCCTGATCCTGAAATGGAATGTTCCATTTTATTTCGGCGGCACTTCATTGTTGATTATTGTCGTTGTCACGATGGATTTCATGGCGCAGGTGCAGGCTTACGTCATGTCCCATCAGTATGAAAGTTTATTGAAAAAGGCTAATTTCAAGGGAGCGGGGATGCCAACCCGGTAGTACGCCAAAGACGCCGCTTCATGTCTAAAGAAGATTTCATAGAGATGCAGGGTGAGGTTCTTGAGAACCTGCCGAATGCCACGTTTCGAGTGAAGTTGGAAAGCGGACATGTTGTCCACGGCTACATATCCGGCAAGATGCGTATGCATTACATCCGGATTCTTCCTGGGGATAAGGTGACCGTTCAATTGACGCCTTATGACCTGAATAAGGCTCGCATCGTATTCAGGTCGAAGTAAAGATACAAAGTTATTGCGGAGAGAGAAAATGAGAGTTCAAGCATCGGTCAAACGCATTTGTCGCAAATGCAAAATTGTGCGCCGCCATGGCGTGGTTCGTGTGATTTGCACCGATCCGCGGCATAAGCAGCGTCAGGGTTGAAAACGTTTTTATTTTCTTTTAAAATTGCCGGTTCGCATTTTAGCCGGATAAATTAGTTCGCTTGCTTGCATGGGTGGCTCATCTGGGTTGCCCGAATATCAATCGAGCGATGAATTAGCGATGTCAAGGACAAGGTAAGAATATGGCCCGTATTGCAGGCGTAAATATTCCGAATCACCAGCATGTCGAGATTGCATTAACTGCGATTTATGGCATTGGCCGCTCACGCGCGCAGAAAATCTGCGACGCAGCAGGGGTTCTGCGTTCGGTCAAAATCAAGGATCTCACCGAGGCTGATATGGACCGGCTGCGTGAGCAAGTAGGCAAAGTGGCCGTTGAAGGCGATTTGCGTCGTGAGGTTTCCATGAGCATCAAGCGACTCATGGATCTCAGTTGCTATCGTGGTGTCAGGCATCGTCGCGGTTTGCCGGTTCGTGGTCAGCGCACGCGGACCAACGCGCGAACCCGCAAGGGTCCCCGCAAGTCGGTTGCCGGCAGCAAGAAATAACCCGTAAGGTAAATAAAATATGGCCAAGACGACATCCAAAGCGACAGCAAAAGTTCGCAAGAAGGTAAAGAAGAACGTTGCTGAAGGCATTGCACACGTGCATGCCTCGTTCAACAACACGATTATCACGATCACCGATCGTCAGGGTAATGCTCTTTCTTGGGCTACTTCTGGCGGTGCTGGTTTCAAGGGATCGCGCAAATCGACCCCGTTTGCTGCCCAGGTTGCTGCTGAAGCTGCCGGCAAGGCCGCTCAAGAATGTGGTATCAAGAACCTCGAGGTGCGTATCAAGGGTCCTGGCCCTGGTCGAGAATCCGCTGTTCGCGCTTTGAATGCCTTGGGTATCAAGATCAGCAGCATTACCGACATAACCCCGATTCCACACAATGGTTGCCGGCCGCCCAAGCGCCGCCGCATCTAAGGTAGAAGTAAGGAGACCGCCCAGTGGCCCGCAATCTAGATCCAAAATGTCGTCAGTGTCGCCGTGAGGGAGAGAAACTCTTTCTCAAAGGCGAGAAGTGCTTCACTGACAAGTGCTCTATCGAGCGTCGTTCCTATGCGCCCGGCCAGCATGGCCAGAAATCAGGCCAGCGTCTTTCCGGCTATGGCCAGCAATTGCGCGAGAAACAGAAAATTCGCCGCCTTTACGGTGTACTTGAACGCCAGTTCCGCAAGGTTTTCGCCGAAGCCAGTCGTCGCAAGGGGCAAACTGGCGAAAATCTCCTGCAATTGCTTGAAGGCCGCCTTGACTCGGTGACCTACCGGATGGGGTTTGGTGCTTCGCGTGCAGAATCGCGTCAGATCGTTCGCCACAATGGCATTCTGGTTAACGGCAAGCGCGTCAATATTCCCTCGTTTAATGTCAGCCCCGGCGACACGATTCAGTTGACCGAGGCCGCACGTGTTCATTTGCGCACCAAGGCCGCCATGGAAGCCGCTGAATCGCGTGGTTTTCCCGAGTGGATCGAGGTTGACATCAAGGCCGGCAAGGGCACTTTCAAGGCTTATCCGGCTCGTGACGAATTGCCGCCTTCCATCAAGGAAGGTCTTGTGGTCGAGTTGTATTCGCGTTAATACCATTCTCTTGCGCCTGGGGGCATTTCGCCCGCGGGCGCATTTGTCTATTTGAGGAACGAAGATGCAAAGTCATGCGCTTCTAAAACCCCGCATCATCGACGTTCAGGCACTCTCGCCACTGCATGCCCGAGTTGTCATGGAGCCTTTCGAACGCGGTTACGGCCATACCCTGGGCAATGCGCTGCGTCGCATTCTGTTGTCGTCGATGCCTGGTGCGGCAGTAACAGAAATGACCATCGATGGTGTCCTGCATGAGTACTCGACGCTGGAGGGTGTCCGCGAAGATGTCGTAGACATCATGCTGAACCTGAAGGGCGTGGTGATGCGCCTGCACAATCGCGGTGAAACCATTCTGACCTTGTCGAAAAAGGGCGATGGGGAAGAGACGATAGTTACCGCGGCTGACATCCAGGCCAATCATGACATAGAGATCATCAACCCGGATCATGTGATTGCCCATCTCGCGCCCGGCGGCAAGCTGGACATGCAGATCAAGGTGGAGGCGGGACGCGGCTATGTGCCGGCCAACGTGCGAACATCGTCCAAAGACAGCAAGAGTATTGGCCGTATCCTGGTGGACGCCTCGTTCAGTCCGGTACGACGCGTCAGCTATCGGGTTGAAGCGGCCCGTGTCGAGCAGCGCACCGACCTCGACAAGCTGATCATCGATATCGAAACCAACGGCGCCATTGATCCGGAAGAGTCAATCCGCTACGCCGCCAGCATCCTGATGGACCAGTTGTCGGTATTTTCGGATCTCGAAGGCACGCCGATCTCCATCGAGCAACCCAAGCAATCAACAGTCGACCCGATTCTGCTGCGCCCGGTGGACGACCTCGAGTTGACGGTTCGCTCCGCCAACTGCCTGAAAGCCGAGAATATCTACTATATCGGCGATCTGATCCAGCGTACCGAGACCGAATTGCTGAAGACGCCAAATCTTGGCCGCAAGTCGCTGAACGAAATCAAGGAGGTCCTGGCTTCGCGTGGTCTGACACTGGGCATGAAGCTGGAAAACTGGCCGCCCGCCGGTTTGGAAAAGATGGGTTGATACAAGCCCATTGCACTGAAAGAGGCACTCACAATAAAAATTAACCGGTCGCAGGCATAGCGCGGCGACCGCACAAGTGAAAAGGAATCATCATGCGTCACGGTAACGGACTTAGAAAACTCAATCGCACATCATCGCATCGCCTGGCGATGCTGCGCAACATGACGGTATCGTTGCTGCGTCACGAAGCCATCAAGACCACGCTGCCCAAGGCAAAGGAACTGCGCCGCGTTGTCGAACCCATTATTACGCTGGGCAAGAAGCCATCGTTGGCCAATCGTCGCCTGGCATTTGATCGCCTGCGCGACCGCGAGATTGTGGGCAAGATCTTTGATGTACTCGGCCCGCGCTTCGCCAACCGCAACGGTGGCTATCTGCGTATCCTGAAAATGGGTTTCCGAGTCGGTGACAATGCGCCGATGGCCTATGTCGAACTGCTTGACCGGCCCGATGAAGTTGCGGCAGAGGCGCCGAAAGCCGAATAAGCCTTGCAGACCTATACAAAAAAGCCGACGCTGCAGTCGGCTTTTTTGTTGGCTGCAAGATTCAATGGCTGAGTATCTTTGATAAAAACTGCTGAGCTCTTTCAGAGCGCGGCGTTCCAAAAAAATCTTCGGTCGCCGCATCTTCGACGATGCTGCCGTTGTCCATGAAGATCACCCGGTCGGCAACCTTGCGGGCAAAGCCCATTTCGTGGGTGACTACCATCATGGTCATGCCCTCATTGGCCAGGCCAACCATGACATCCAGCACTTCATTGATCATCTCCGGATCCAGCGCAGAGGTTGGTTCATCAAACAGCATGCAGATCGGATCCATGGCCAGCGCCCGCGCGATGGCGACGCGCTGCTGTTGCCCCCCGGACAGTTGACCGGGGAATTTGTCCGCCTGTGTGTTGAGTCCGACGCGGTCAAGTAACTGCAATGCGCGTTGATGAGCTTCATCCTTTCTGCGTCCGAGCACCTTGACCTGACCAATGGTCAGGTTCTGGGTAATGGTCATGTGAGGAAACAGCTCGAAATGCTGGAACACCATGCCGACGTGAGCGCGCAGCCGCGGAAGGTTGGTTTTGGGATCGCCAATGGAGATGTCATTGACGATGATGTCGCCCTGCTGGAAAGGTTCTAGCCCGTTGACGCACTTGATCAGGGTGGACTTTCCCGAGCCGGAAGGGCCGCAGACGACAACGACCTCGCCTTTGCTGATTTGCGTCGAGCAGTCGCTCAGCACCCTGAATTGACCGTACCACTTGCTGATGTTGTCGATTTTTATCATGGAAGCTCAGCGAACGATGGCGGTGCGCGCCTGCAGCCGCTTGACGAGAAAGGAAAGGGCAAAGCAGATCACAAAATACACCAGCGCAACGAATACATACATTTCAATCGGACGGTTGTAATTCTTGCCGGTGATCTCGGCTGCCTTGAGGAGGTCCTTGGCGCCAATGGCGTAAACCAGTGAAGTGTCCTGGAACAGGATGATCGTCTGCGTCAGCAGCACCGGCAGCATGTTGCGGAAGGCTTGTGGCAGGACAACGTAGGACATGGTCTGCCAGTAGGTCATGCCGATCGCCTGTCCGGCAAACACCTGACCGCGCGGCACGCTCTGGATTCCGGCGCGCATGATCTCGCTGAAATAGGCCGCCTCGAAGGCCGTGAAGGTGATGATCGCCGAGGTTTCCGCGCCCATCGGTTTACCGGTGAAGATGGGGATTACCAGAAAGAACCAGAGGATCACCATCAACAAGGGAATCGAGCGCATCAGATTCACATACCACGTGGCGGCCAGCGCCAACGGGGTAATGGAGGAAAGACGCGCCAAGGCCAGCAGGGTGCCGAGAAAAATACCCCCGGCCATCGCGATCAAGGTCAACTTGGCGGTGAATTTGAGGCCCTCCCAAAGGAAGGGCAGGCTGGGGGCGATGACCGAAAAGTCGAATTGGGTGAAAAAGCTCATTTGGCGCCCCCGATGTAACCCGGCACGCGCGTGCGCCGTTCGATGAGCGCCATGCCCCGGTTGGCGGTAAAGGCAACGATGAAATACAGCAGGGTGACCGCCAGATAGGTTTCGATGCCCTGCTCGGAATCTTCCTGCATCTGGCGCGCCTGGAAGGTCAACTCGAGGACGCCAATGGCGAAGGCGACGGACGAGTTCTTGATGACGTTCATGAACTCTGAAGTAAGCGGCGGAATGATGATGCGAAACGCCATCGGCAGGAGGACGTAACGGTAAGTCTGCGGCAGCGTGAAACCGATCGCCAGCCCCGCCATCTGCTGGCCGTGCGACAGGCTCTGGATGCCGGCGCGCACCTGTTCGGCGACGCGCGCCGAGGTGAACAGGCCGAGGCAAATCACCGCGGTGAAAAACTCCTTGGCCGGCATGTCCTGCTTGACCCAGAGGGAAAGATCGCGGGGCAACAACTCGGGGACAACAAAAAACCAGAGCAGCAACTGCACCAGCAGCGGAACATTGCGAAACAATTCGACATGCGCGGTAGCCGCCATCGCCAACCAGCGATTGGGAACGGTGCGCAAGGTACCGACCAAGCTGCCGATCAGCAGCGCAATTATCCCTGCCGCCAGCGCGACCGCCACTGTCCAGCCCAGGCCGGTGATCAGCCAGTCAAGATAAGTTTCCTCCCCAGCTTGCACCTGCTGCAGGAAGATGCCCCAGTTCCAGTGATAATTCATAGAGTTGCCGGAAAACGGGACGGCAGGCGCCGTCCCGCCAGCGCCGACTTTTCAGCCGGGCTTATTTCTTGTTGTAGGCTTCGGCGGGTGCGTCGCTCGGGTTCTTGATGAGTTCCTTGAGCTTGTCGCTCATCGGGAAGTTCATGTTGGCCCCCCTGGGCGGAATCGGGGCCATGAACCACTTGGCATAGAGTTTGTCGAGTTCGCCGGCTCTGGCAAGATCGCGGATGACGGTATTCACCAAGCCCTGGAATTGCGGGTCATCCTTGCGGAACATGATGGCAATCGGCTCGATGTTGAGTATTTCCCCAACGATGGCGTAGTCGGCCGGATTCTTTGAAGTGACGATCAGGCCGGCGAGCAGGTTGTCATCCATGACGAAGGCGACGGCACGGTCGGTTTCCAGCATCAGGAAGGAGTCGGCGTGATCCTTGCCATAAACTTCCTTGAAATTGATGTTCTTGCCCTTCTCGTGGGCGCGCAGCAACTGGACGGAGGTGGTGCCGGTCGTGGTGGCCACGGGTTTGCCGTCCAGTTGGGACAGGCTGGTGATGCCGGAACCCTTCTTGACTGCCATGCGCACGTTGGTGACGAAGGTCGTCGGGGCGAAGGCGACCTGGTTCTGGCGCGCGGCGTTGTTGGTGGTCGAGCCGCATTCCAGGTCGACAGTGCCATTGGTGACTAGCGGAATACGGTTTTGCGAGGTAACCGCCTGATGCGTCACCTTGAGACTTTTCAGATCGAGCTTGGTCTTGACGGCTGCGACGATCCTGTTGCAGATGTCGATGTGGTAGCCGATGGGCAGTTGTTTGTCGTCAAGATAGGAAAGCGGATAGGACGATTCGCGAATGCCCATGGTGATGCTGCCGGAGCTTTTGACCTTGGCCAGGGTGTCGGCCAAAACCGGCTGCGACAGGACGAAGGCAGAGACGATTGTTAAACTTAAGGCAAAAGTCTTATTCATGGGAATCTCCGATTAGAAGGGTGCATGACTATACATCTTTCGCGCTTGGTGCACTATCTTCCTGTTGCTGCAGCAACCACATTTTTGCATAGGCGCCAGAATGTTCCAGCAGGGCCCGGTGCGTGCCGCGTTCGACAATCCCGCCCTGGTCCAGCACCAGAATCTCGTCGGCGTTCATCACGGTGGAAAGCCGGTGGGCGATGATCAGCGTGGTGCGGCCGCGCGCCACCAGCTCCAGTTCAGCCTGGATTGATTTCTCGGTCTGCGAATCAAGGGCGGAAGTCGCTTCGTCAAAAATCAGGATGGGAGGATTCTTCAGCAGCGTGCGAGCGATGGCGACGCGCTGTTTCTCGCCACCCGACAGCTTGAGGCCACGCTCACCGACCCGAGTTTCATAGCCGTCAGGCAGGCGCTCGATGAACTCGGCGAGGTGTGCGGCGCGCGCGGCCGCCATGACCTCGTCAAAGCTGGCGGTCGGCCGGCCGTACTGGATGTTGTAGGCCAGTGTGTCATTGAACAGCACAGTGTCCTGCGGTACGATGCCGATGGCAGAGCGCAGCGAAGCCTGTGTCAATTGGCGAATATCCTGGCCATTGATGCGGATCGCCCCGCCGCTGACGTCGTAAAAGCGAAACAGCAGACGCGCCAGCGTGCTCTTGCCTGCGCCGCTGTGACCGACTACCGCCAGCGTGCGGCCTGCGGGTATGTCGAAGCTGACATCCTGCAGGATCGTGCGGCGTGGTTCGTAGGCAAAGCTGACATTTTCGAAGCACACCGCACAGGCACCCTGGGCGTCTGGCTCAATCGTGCGGGCGTCGGCTGAGTCGCGGATTTCGCGGTTTTCGTTCAGTAAACCGAACAGCCGCTCAATGTCGGTCAGCGATTGGCGAATCTCGCGGTAGAGCACACCCAGAAAGTTGAGCGGGATATAAAGCTGGATCAGGAAAGCATTGACCAGAACTATGTCGCCGATCGTCATGCTGCCGTTGGCGACACCGACGGAGGCGCGCCACATCATCAATGCCACGCCGACGGCGATGATGGCGGCCTGGCCCAGATTGAGGTAGGAAAGCGAAAACTGGCTCTTGATCTGCGCGGCGGCCCACTTCTGCATCTGCTGGTCGTAGCGTTGCTTCTCCCAGCCTTCATTGTTGAAGTACTTGACCGTCTCATAGTTGAGCAGACTGTCGATGGCGCGGGTGTTGGCGGCGGAATCGAGTTCATTCACCTCGCGGCGGATCTCCACCCGCCAGTTCGACAGCATGATCGTGAAGGTGACATAGACCACCAGCGTGCCGCTGGCGATGATGACAAAGCTCGGCTCATAGCGGGAAGCCAGAATGCCGAGAACGAGGGCCACCTCGACCAGCGTCGGCAGAATCGAGTAGATCGTGTAGCTGATCAGGGAGCCAATGGCGCGCGTGCCGCGCTCGATGTCGCGGGTCAGCCCGCCGGTCTGGCGCTCCAGATGAAAGCGGAGTGACAGCTGGTGGAGATGTTCGAAAACCTGCAGGGCAATGGAACGAACCGCCTGCTGCGTGATGCGTGTGAAGAGCAGTTCGCGCAATTCGGTAAACAGGGATACGGAAAAGCGCAGCACGCCATAGGCGGCAATCAGTCCCAGCGGGACCAGCAACATGGCCTGTGCGCCGCCGCCCGGAGCGAAGCCGTCAATGATGTCCTTGAATATCAGTGGAACGGCGATGTTGGCCAGTTTGGCGGCGAGCAGGCATGCCAAGGCGAACAGGATGCGGCCGCGCCATTGCAGCAGATAGGGCAGCAGCGTTTTGACGGTTTCCCAGTCATGGCGCTGGGCGGCGGGCGGGGCGGGCAGGGCGATATCGCGGCGCATGGCGGAAATTCTAGCAGCGGCTATGCTGCGGTATGATCCGGCGCATGAAAGAACACACCGATGTGATGATGCCCGACCGGGAACCGGTGCTGCGGGTGATGCCGATGCCGGCGGACGTGAATGCCTCCGGCGACATATTCGGTGGCTGGGTGATGGCTCAGGTCGATATTGCCGGAGCCATTCCCGTGATGCGACGCGCACGCGGCAGAATTGCCACCGTGGCGGTCAATTCATTCCTGTTCAAACAGCCAATTTCGGTCGGCGACGTTGTCAGTTTTTACGCCACGATCACCAAAGTCGGTCGTACTTCAATCAGCGTTGATGTCCAGGTCTATGCCGAGCGCGACCCGGCGCACCCCATTGTGGTCAAGGTTACAGAAGCGACGCTGACCTATGTTTGCCTCAACGCCGATGGCAGCAAGCGCGAAGTACCCCCGGCCGGGTAGAAAACTAGGCAATAACAAGTTGTTGCGACAGTTGCTGCGTGGCCAGGGTGCCCAGCGTATCAGACTGGCGTACCGCCGACGAAGACTTTTGATCAGCATTGGTGGCTTGGGCTTCCATCTGCTCGAAGGAGTCGATTTCAGGTTGCACAATGGTGCGCGTAACCCGTGAACGTTCGGGCGTATTGTTGAAACACTGGGGTTGCAGCACCTCGATAAGGGTCAGCCGCCTGCGGTTCATTGCAAAAATCCTTTCATTCAATTGTGATGGTCTTGCTGCGACCCGGTATTTGTAGCCGCGGTTCCCCATCAGTCCACCAATATTTGTAACTGGATGTGAGGGCTGGCGGCCGGACTTCAAGCGCCATGGCCAACTTTTGTCAGGTATTGACCCGCTCTGTAATGCGGTCTTCCTCCGTTGCCTCCGGTTTTGCATCAGAAACGTGGCGGAAACAACACCCTGCTCGCCATTTTGCCGGGTATTCAAGGAGGCTATGATCGGCGCAATGTACCCGGAATGGGGGTTTGGCCGTGTGCCCGCGCAAATAATGCCATGCTGCACCTTGAATTGTGATGACCTGCGCCTCCGGTTGGCGGGCCGGTTTCGGCACGAACCCTTGGGTGGGCGGCAGCAATGATGGCATCGATCGGACTGGATTGGCGTGCCGGGATTTTCCTCCTGCTGGTGATCGTCGCCACTTATCTGGTGGTGACGCTGCTCCGGCTGGCGCAAATCGTACGCCGCCGTCCGCGCAGTGGCGAACGGCAACACCTCCAGGAGCCGGTGAGCAGCAGTGGGATTGCCCTGGCGCCAAACGACGCCGTATCACCAGCGCCGACTATTACCAGCGCGACGCCACAACTCGAGCTGAAACCAACGCCGGCCTTCGAATGGGAAGAGGTGAAGGATCTTTTCACCGAAACGACGGAATCGACCAAAGCGGTTGCGCCATCGGGCCAACCGACGGGTGGCTTTGGCCAACACCTGGCCGAGCATCTGGCGCGTGCCGAGATGGAAATGGAAGTGCAGCGCATGCGTGCCGAAATGGAGCGCATGCGCGCCGAAATGGATGAATTGCGGATGGCGCGACGGGTGTCGCCCCAATATGCCGAGGCGATGGAACTGGCCCAGCGCGGACTTCCCGCACAGGCCGTGGCCGACCGCCTGGGAATTTCGCTCGCCGAGGCGGAACTCGTGCATGCCTTGAGTCGCGGTGACAAGAACTTTGCAGAAGGAGATGATCATGGCGCAGACGGAAACGCCCCAAACGACGGCCCCAGCGATTTCGACAACCGCCGTCCCGGCTGAGGACGACGAGGCACTGAGAAGGCGGCTGCTGTCGCGCATTGCCGTCGCCGGCGTGGTCATTGCCGGCTTGCTGGGCAGTCTGGCGGTGTACGACCTGCTCAACAAACCGCAAGCGCCGGCCATGCCGAAAATGGCTGCGGCACCAGAAACCAAAACGGTGCCGGAAACGCCGGTTGTGCCGGCAACAGCGGAGCCTGCCGCACCAGCTGTAGACGAAAAGCTGACTGAGGCAAAAGCAGATGAAAGCCAGAACGCAGTTGCCGAGCCTGCAGTGGTACCCGAGCGCACCGACACACCGCGTGCGTCGGCTCAGGCAGAGAAACCGCTCAAGGCGGCCAAGCCCGTGACCGCACCGGCTACCGCCCGAGCCGCGGCAGTCAAGCCGACGCCCCCGGCCATCGCCCCGCAGAAACCCGATGCCCAGCGTGAAATTGCCGGCGTCATGCCGGAACGCGGTACCGCTGCCCGGGCTGCCGCTCCTGCATCGCGGCCGCTCACGCAGGCAGGTGAAGTGGCACACCGTTTCCTGGTGCAGGTCGGGGTGTTCAGTAATCATGCCAACGCCGAGGAACTGGTGGCACGCTTGCAGCAGGCGGGTCTTCCGGCGCAGATCGAGTCGCGCGTGCAAGTCGGCCCTTTTGCCTCGCGAGCCGAAGTGGATGCCGCGCGCACCAAGTTGAAATCGCTGGGGATGGATGACGGCATGCTGGTGAGGCGATAGACTGACACCCCCGCCCCAAACCTGACGCTTAACCCTGGATTCACGCCAATGTCCGTTATGAATATCGACACCCCGAATTCCGCAACGCTCGCCATCGCTGCCGACCGCATCATCGAATTTCCCGATGGTCTGGCCGGGTTTGAGGCCTGCCGCCGCTACACCCTGTTCCATCCGGAAACAGTGGGTGACGCCCTGCCCAGCTACTTCATTCTGCAATCTCTCGATGACTCAGGCGTTGCCTTCAATATCGCTGATCCGTCCCTGTTCGGCTTCAGCTACGAGATCAATCTGTCCGACGCCGAGTCCGCCGCGCTCGAACTCGCCGACCCCTCCGATGCCGCGGTGGTGGTGATTCTTGCCAAAGACGCGCAAGCGGATGGCAATGCTCGGTTGCGCGCCAACCTACAGGCGCCGCTGGTGCTCAATGTGCGTGCCCGCCGGGGTATCCAGCACGTTTTCGCCCGTCTCAACTATCAGGTCACGCTCAAATCTCCGGAGTAATAATGGCCCCCACGCTCACTACGTTCGCTGCCCCCACAGGGGGCATCATTTGCCAACTAAGCTCCTTCGGGGCGGCCCTTCAGGAGGCATGACATGCCGCGCCAGATCATCAGCACCCCGGACGCACCCGCCGCCATCGGCCCCTATGCGCAGGCCGTGCGCGTCGCCAATACCGTTTACATGTCCGGCCAGATCGGCCTTGATCCGGCCAGCATGCAAATGGTCGAAGGCATCGATGCCCAGATCGTGCGTGTCTTCGACAATCTCAAAGCCGTTGCCGCCGCCGCCGGAACGACCCTCGATGCCACAGTCAAGCTCAATATCTTTCTCACCGACCTGGGCAACTTTGCCAAGGTGAATGAAGTGATGGCGCGCTATTTCAAGGAACCCTATCCGGCGCGCGCCGCCATCGGCGTCAAGGAACTGCCGCGCGGCGCCCTTGTTGAAGCTGACGCAGTACTGGTGATTGACTGATAAGAAGACAACTGAAGAAACACGCCGGGCCGCCCCAAGTGTTTCTTCGCCCCCTGGGGGGAAGACTCCGCATAGCGGAGGCTACGGGGGGGGGCTGGGAACGACACCAGCCGTCGCCGAAAAACTCCAGCGCCTCGGCCTGAGCTGTCAGGCAGACCTCGTCCTGCATCTGCCGCTGCGCTTTGAGGACGAAACCCGCATAACACTGGTTGCCGACGCCGTGCCGGGCGTGGCGGCGCAATTCGACGTGACGGTGATTTCCAGCGATATTGTCTATCGGCCACGCCGCCAGTTGGTCTGCCGTGTCGAGGATGTTTCGGGCGGACTGGTGCTGCGCTTCATGAATTTCTACCCCAGCCAGCAAAAAGTCCTGCAGCCGGACGCGCGGCTCAGAATTTTTGGCGAGCTGCGCGGTGGTTTCTGGGGCACCGAAATGATCCATCCACGCTTCCGCGTGCTGCATGGCGATGAAGCGCTGCCAATTACCCTGACGCCGCTGTATCCGACCACTGCCGGGCTGGGCCAGGCGACGCTGCGGCGCCTGATCGAGCGTGCCTTGCAGGAAGTCGATCTGGCTGAAACCTTGCCAGACGCCATCGTCAAGCGCTTGCAATTGGCTGATTTCGCCGCGAGTGTGCGCTCGCTGCATGTCACCCCGGCAGATGCCGTGCCGCTCGCGGTCAGGCAGCGCATCGCTTTCGATGAACTGCTGGCGCAGCAGATTTCCTTGCGCCAGTCTTATGCAGCCCGGCGGCTGCATCGGGCGCCGCGCCTGACGGGCGATAGCGCGCTGACGGATCGCTTGCTGACCCAATTGCCTTTCAAGCTGACCGGGGCGCAGCAGCGGGTCTGGCAGGAAATCGCCTGCGACCTGGCCGAGCCGCACCCGATGCAGCGCCTCCTGCAGGGGGATGTCGGCAGCGGCAAGACCGTGCTTGCCGCTCTGGCGATGCTGCGGAGCGTCGAGGCCGGTTATCAGGCCGCCCTGATGGCCCCGACCGAAATCCTCGCGGAACAGCACTACCGAAAACTTTCCGGCTGGCTGGCGCCGCTGGGCCTTGAAGTTGCCTGGCTGTCGGGCAGCCAGAAAAAGCGCGACAAACTTGCGGCACTGGCAAAAGTCGGCGCTGGCGAGACGGCGTTGATGGTGGGAACGCACGCGCTGATCGAGGAAGGCGTCGAATTTGCCCGGCTTGGCTTGGCCATCGTCGACGAACAGCACCGCTTCGGTGTGCGCCAGCGCCTGGCGCTCAAGCAGAAAGGCCTGCACAGCCACCAGCTGGCGATGTCGGCCACGCCCATCCCGCGCACGCTGGCGATGAGCTACTACGCCGATCTGGATGTTTCGGTGCTCGACGAACTGCCGCCCGGTCGCACGCCGGTAGTCACCAAGCTGGTGGGGGCCGCACGGCGCGACGAAATCGTCGCGCGAGTGCGGCTGGCTTGCCGACAGGGCCAGCAGGCTTACTGGGTTTGTCCGCTGATCGAGGAATCCGAAGTGCTGCAATTGAAAACGGCGGAAGAAACCTATGCGCACCTGAGCGCCGAATTGCCGGAGTTGCGCATCGGCCTGGTGCATGGCCGGCTGAAAGCCGAGGCAAAAGCCGCCGTGATGGCTGCCTTCGTGCGCAACGAAATCCAGTTGCTGGTGGCGACGACCGTGATCGAGGTCGGCGTCGATGTGCCGAATGCCAGCCTGATGGTGATCGAGCACGCCGAGCGTTTCGGTCTGGCCCAGCTACATCAGTTGCGCGGCCGGGTCGGGCGTGGCGCCGCAGAGTCGGCCTGCATCCTGTTGTATGAGCAGCCATTGACCGAAACCGCCCGGGCGCGGCTCAAGATCATCTACGAGAACAGCGATGGCTTCGAGATCGCCCGCCAGGACCTGCATTTGCGCGGCCCCGGGGAGTTCATCGGCAGTCGCCAAAGCGGCCTGCCGCTGCTGCGTTTTGCCGATCTCGAAGACGCGCCCCTGGTTGAAAAGGCGCGTGCGGTGGCCGAGGAAATGCTGGCCCAGTGGCCAGAACATGCCGAACGTCATCTGGCGCGCTGGCTGGGCGGTCGCAGCGAACTGCTGAAGGCCTGACGCTTTCTCAGTCAGCCGCCATCAAAAAAACGATAGCCATCGCGGCCGGTATTCTTGGCCTGATACATGGCGATATCGGCCCGCCGCATCAGTTCATCAAGGTCGTCACTTGCATCGACCATATGAACGGCGATGCCGATGCTGACGGTGATGGAGAGTGTCTGGCCGGCGACGAAGACAGGTAGCGCACAGCTGGCAATGATCTTTTTTGCCACCAGGGCCGCATCGTCATGATGGGAGATTTCGGTCAGCACGACAATGAATTCGTCACCGCCGGTGCGTGCAACCGTGTCGTCCTGACGGACACAGGTTGACAGGCGCTGCCCGATCTGCTTGAGCACCTCGTCGCCAAAGGCATGTCCCAGGGTGTCGTTGATCTGTTTGAAGCGGTCCAGATCGAGGAACATGATGGCCATTGATCGGTGGTGGCGTCTGGCCTGGACAAGCGCGTGGCTGAGCCGGTCGTGTAGCAGGCGGCGGTTGGGCAGGCCGGTCAGGGTGTCGTAGTAGGCGAGCTGGCGGATCTGCTCCTCGACCAGCATGCGCTCGGTGATGTCGTGCGTGCTTTCGACAATGCCGATGATTGTGCCGGTTTCGTTATGCAGAGGTGTAGCCGTTAACTCGACCAACCGGGTCGCACCTGCCACATCGAAATGGCGATGAACGACACTGACTACCTGTTCCCCGGCGAGTACGCGTTGCAGGGGACAGGGGTGTTCGCTGCCATCACAGGGGGTGTCGCGGTGGTGGGACAGCTGGTGACAGCGGAGATCATTCTTCACCGCGGGGGTGAGGGCGATGGCGGGTCGATTCGCCAGCATGATGCGATAGTCGAGGCCGATGACCATCACCGGTTCAGGAACGCTGTCGATGACCTCGCGCAAGAAAGTTTCTTGTTGCGTGATTTTTGCGGTGACCTGATCCACCTCGGCATGCAGATGGTGGGTGAGGCGATGATTGGTGAGCAGGCGGCCAAGAAACTGACAAAACAACAGTGCCAGGCGCTCGTGCCATATGTCGAAAATGTCTGGGAGGGGATGGAAAACGTTGAGAACGCCCAACACCTTCTCCTCGCAAACAATCGGCACACACATCAGCGCACCTTCCATTTGGGCACAGTCTTCCCCGTGCCTCGATTCGTCCTGGCCGGATGAAAAGTGCACCAGCATGCCGCTGTTGCTCGCTTCCCCCATGATGTCATTGCAGCAGCGGGCCTGCTTGGATGGCAGTGGCCTGGTTGGCACGGAACCCTCACCGCTGAAGCCGCGCAGCATTTCATTCCAGTCGAGGCCTGCCGCGCAACGCGGCAGCCCACTCGGGTCAGGCAGGAAGATCGAGCACCGCTCCATGTCCTGGTTGGCCATCAGGGCAGCGAGCGCCTGTTTCAGCAGGCGCTCCTCATCGATCTCGTGAATGGAAAGCTGTGCCAGCTCGGCCAATGCCGACAGTGAATCGAGCAGGTTGACGATATGCCGATTGAATTCCAGCGAAAGATCGGCAATATGCTGGTCCTTCATGGCGTTACTGGCTTACAAACGCCCCGGAAATGGCGCGAATGCGATCGAGATGGTCGAACATGCCCTGCCAGGCTTTTTCAATCGCCGGTTCCGACAGGCCCAGTGCGGAAATCTCCTCGGGGCTCGTCTCGAAACAGGTTTGTCCGCCAATGATGCAATCCGCCCAGTGCGCGCAAAGTCCTTGCAGCAGCACCGCCGGCCAGTGGTCGCCGCGATAGCTGGGGTCGTAATGATGCTCCATCACAAGGAGCAGATTATTCGGAAAATGCCACTTGCTGCCCAGCCAGACGCCGGCCTGATAGTGATCGGTACCCAACACGTCGTGGATGTGTTCGCCGAGCGTGCGTTGTGGATCGTTGGCATAGGCTGTGAAGGCCTGGTCCATTTCGACGGGATGAAGGTGCACCAGCGCCAACAGACCGATATTGTGGAGGAGGCCGGCGAGATATGCGGTGTCTGACGGTGGACGCAAGTCGGCGGCGACCAGGGGCGCAATCCGCTGCGCGAGGGTGGCCGATAATGTCGCCGACAACCAGTAATGGTCGGGGCGAAAGCTCGGGCAGTTGCGCGTGTCAAGGGTGCCCGCCAGGGCGAGGCCGGCAGAGACGCTTCTGACCGTCACGAATCCGAGCACGGAAATCGCATGCGGGAGCGCATGGACACCGCCGCGCTGACCGAAAAAGGCCGAGTTCGCGAGGCCAAGTATGCGTGCCGCGATGGTCGGCGATTCGCCCAGTATATCCGCCAGTTCCGTCTGGTTGATGTCATTGTCCTGGCAGGCCGTCAGAATGCGATGGATGTCCGGCGTCAGTGTCGGCAATTCCTTTTGCTGCTGGATTTTCTGGCGGGTTAACTCGGCGGTCACAATTAGGCGATCCTGTGTTGGCACGGCGCTGCGCGACCCGAAGCGAGTCATCACGCGCGTATTACGTATTGTAAGCTGCAAGAGGGCAAAGTTCCCGTCAAGCTGTTGTTTCTTCTGGCTGCTTATCGCTTCAGAGCAGTGCTTTCGTTATTCCCGAGCATGCTTGTCGGATATGTCTTTCGCGTGAATCGAACCACCGGCTGGCACATAGGCCTGAAGAAAGTCACCCAAAGCCTGTATCCAGCTCTCGCGGACGAATATGAATCCCTCGTTGTGTCCTCCTTGCAGCTCAAGGAAGCGCTTTGGCTGTTGTGCCGCAGAGAACAGCGCGCGGCCATGCCGGAACGGAATGATTTCATCGTCCGGGCTGTGTGCAATGAAGACCGGGACGTGGGTTGCCGCTACATGGGCGCGCGTGTCGTAGTGGAAGCGGGCCAGCCATCTGACCGGCATGTAAGGGTAAATGTCCGCGGCAAGGTCGGGCACCGAGGTGAATCCCGAGGAGATGACCAGTGCGGCCGGGGTATGGCGACTGGCCAGCCAGGCGGCCACCGCGCCGCCCAGCGATTCGCCGAACAGCACGATGGATGAGGCCGGGATGTTGCGGGTTTGCGTCAGATAGTCCCAGGCCGCAGTCGCGTCGAGGTAGGTGCCCTGCTCAGTAGGTTCGCCACTACTGTTGCCGTAGCCGCGATAATCGAAAATCAGGGTGCGATAGCCGAGCCGATTAAACATGCGCAGCGAGTCGAGGCGGTGGGAGATGTTGCCGGCATTGCCATGGAAAAACAGTACCGTGCCGCGTGGCGGCTCGCCGGCCGGAATCAGCCAGCCATGCAGGGCGACGCCATCCGCGGTCACCAGCTTGACGTCTTCATAGGGGAGCCCGGCCTGTTGCGGCGTGGCGGCAAGTGCGCGGTCGATTTCCGGGAAATAGATCAGGCTGGGCTGCAACAGGTAGAGCACCAAGGCAAACCCGGCGTAGGTCATTGCCGCGATTCCGAGCAGGGTTCCGATCATGCGCACTCCGTAGTTTCCTCCACAGTGACTGCCGGTCATGATGTCACAGTTCGCGGCGAAAGTCGGCGTAACCGCAGGGAATCCCCGTGGGACTGGCGGGACGGCGCTGCCGGCGTAGAATTCCGCCATGCCGAGTTTTGCCCAACTCAAGGAACGCCTCGACCGCTACGAAAAGCTGATGCGGCTCGACAAGCCCATCGGCATTTTGCTGCTGCTCTGGCCGACGCTGTGGGCGGTGTGGATCGCTGCCGAAGGTCGTCCGGCATGGGTGATTTTGGCCATCTTCGTGTTCGGCACGGTGCTGATGCGTTCCGCCGGTTGCGTCATCAACGACTATGCCGACCGCGATTTCGACCCGCATGTCGAGCGCACCAAGGCGCGGCCGCTGGCGGCGGGCACGGTGACGCCGCGCGAGGCCTTCCTGCTGTGCGGTTTTCTGGTCGTGCTGGCCTTCCTGCTGATCCTGCCGCTCTTGACGCCGCTCTTGCTGGGGCTGGCGGTGGCGGCGGTGTTCCTGGCCGCCAGTTATCCGTTCACCAAGCGCTTTTTCGCCGTGCCGCAGGCCTATCTGGGTGTGGCGTTCGGCTTCGGTATTCCGATGGCGTTTGCCGCGATACTCGGGCAGATTCCCGTGATTGCCTGGTGGCTGCTGGCTGCCAACATTTTCTGGGCGCTGGCCTACGACACCGAATATGCGCTGGTCGACATCGAGGACGACCGGAAGATCGGCATCCGTACCTCGGCGCTCACTTTTCAACGTTTCTTCGGCCGCTTCGACATCGCCGCGATCATGCTTTGCTACGGGGCGACGCTGGCCCTGCTGGGCTGGGTCGGCTGGCAACTCGGCTTCGGCTGGCCGTATGCGCTGGGACTGGCAACGGCCGCCGCAATTGCCGGTTACCATTACACCCTGATCCGAGAGCGTGACCGCATGCGCTGCTTCAAAGCCTTTTTGCACAACAACTGGTTTGGTGCCGCCGTGTTTGCCGGCATTGCCGCCGATTATCTGCTGCGTTCCCTGAAAGTCTGAACATGTATGTTGCCCACGACCTGCGTGAATTCATCGCCCAACTGGAAGCCTGTGGCGAGTTGAAGCGCATCCGCGTCGAGGTCGATCCGATACTGGAGATGACCGAGATCGCCGACCGCGTGCTGCGTGCCGGCGGGCCGGCCCTGCTGTTCGAGAAGACGAAGGGCGGCAGCATGCCGGTGTTGACCAACCTGTTCGGCACGCCGCAGCGGGTCGCCATGGGTGTGACTGCCGGCGTTACCGGAACGGATGCAGAGGCCGACTGGAAAACCGCCTTGCGCGAAGTCGGCAAACTGCTCGCCTACCTGAAGGAGCCCGAGCCGCCCAAGGGCCTGCGCGATGCCTGGGACAAGCTGCCGATTTTGAAAAAAGTGCTCGACATGGCGCCGAAGGTGGTGAGTTCCGCTCCCTGCCAGGAAATCGTCTGGGAGGGCAGGGAGGTCGACCTGGCCAAGTTGCCGGTGCAGACCTGCTGGCCGGGCGATGCGGCACCCCTGATCACCTGGGGCTTGACAGTGACGCGCGGCCCCAACAAGACGCGGCAGAATCTCGGCATCTACCGGCAGCAGGTGATTGCACCCAACAAGGTGATCATGCGCTGGCTGGCGCATCGCGGCGGAGCGCTGGACTTTCGCGACCATTGCGCCGCCAATCCCGGCACGCCCTATCCTGTTGCGGTGGTGATCGGCTGCGATCCGGCGACGATCCTTGGTGCCGTGACGCCGGTGCCCGACACGCTGTCCGAATACCAGTTCGCCGGCCTGTTGCGCGGCCGCAAGACCGAACTGGTGAAGTGCCTCGGCTCCGACCTGCAGGTACCGGCGCGGGCGGAGATCGTGCTGGAAGGCGTGATCCATCCGGGCGAAACCGCTGCGGAAGGCCCGTATGGCGACCACACCGGCTATTACAACGAGGTTGCCGAATTCCCGGTATTCACCGTCGAGCGCATCACCATGCGACGCGACCCGATCTACCATTCCACCTACACCGGCAAGCCGCCCGACGAGCCGGCGATGCTCGGCGTGGCGCTCAACGAAGTGTTCGTGCCGCTGCTGCAAAAACAGTTTCCCGAGATCACCGATTTCTACCTGCCGCCCGAGGGCTGCTCCTATCGCCTGGCGGTGGTGAGCATGAAGAAGCAGTATCCCGGCCATGCCAAGCGCGTGATGTTCGGCATCTGGAGCTTCCTGCGCCAGTTCATGTACACCAAATTCATCATCGTGGTGGACGACGATATTGATGTACGCGACTGGAAAGAGGTAATCTGGGCGCTGACCACCCGCGTCGATGCCGCGCGCGACACCCTGATCGCCGAACACACGCCGATCGACTATCTCGACTTCGCCTCGCCGGTCGCCGGGCTGGGCAGCAAGATGGGCATCGACGCGACCAACAAGTGGCCGGGTGAAACCAGCCGCGAATGGGGGCGGCCCATTGTCATGGATGCCGCCGTCAAGCAGCGGGTTGACGCGCTGTGGAACCAACTGGGACTGTGAGGAAAAATATGGCTGACTTCAACCGGAATGGCGAAATCATCAGGAGCGACAATCTCGACGGCCAGCGCGCCTGGTGTCACATCATGTACGGTTTGCACGCGCTTTCGGCGCTATCGGGCATCATGACCTCGGCCACGATCATCGGCGCCTTCATTTTCGGCTGGCCGTCGATCATCGCCGTCATCATCAACTACGTCACGCGCGCCAACGTGCGCGGCAGCTGGCTCGATACCCACTGGCGCTGGCAACTGCGCAGCTTCTGGTACGCGGTGCTCTGGTTGCTGGTGGCCGGCCTGCTGGCCGTTACGCTGATCGGCATTCCCGCCGCGATCCTGGTGATCGCCGTCACGGGACTCTGGGTGCTTTATCGCGTGATTCGTGGCTGGACGGCGCTGCTGGGCCGGAACACGATGCCGGTGCCGCCGGGCTGAGCGGCGCCTGGCAGGCGCATGCCTTCCTGAAAGGCGACAGGTAGCGCCACCACAGCCAGCCTATCCCGGGCAGGCCGGCGAGCAGAGCATAGTCGATATAAGTCGGCGCTGGCAGGACGCCGTGCCACCAGTCGACGGCGCGGTGGAGGCCCTCGATCCCGAGCACCATGGCGGCGAAGGCGAGCATCAACGTCAGGAAACGCCGGCCCACAACCATTCCAGTAATGCATCGAAGGCGGGCTGCGCCTCGCCGGACTTGGGGTGATTGACCATGAAGACGACGATATGGCGGCGGCCGTGCCTGTCGAGCAGATAACCGGCGATGCCGCGCACGCCCTCAAGCGAGCCGGTCTTCAAATGGGCTCGCCCGGCGACGCCGTTGCCGTTGAATTTCTTTTTGGCGGTGCCGTCGATGGCGGCGATCGGCAGCGAGGACACAAATTCCGGCATCACCGGGCTTGCCCAGCCGGCGGCCAGCAGCCTGGCCAGGCTGTCGGCGGAGATGCGCTCGCGGCGCGACAGGCCGGCACCGTTGTCGATCACCAGTGTGGAGAAGTTCAGGCCCTTCTGCGCCAGCCAGGCGCGCACGGCACTGTCCGCCATCGCCGTCTCGCCAGCGCCGAGTTTCAAGAACAGCTGCCGCGCCATCACGTTGTTGGAAAACTTGTTGATGTCGCGCACCAGCTCGCCGAGTGCGGGCGATTCGCTGGCAGCGAGCAGCACGGCGTTCGGCGGCACGCCACTCTCGCGCAGTTGGCCGCTGAATGCGCCGCCCAGTTCGCGCCACAGCCGCGTGAATACGCCATGCAGCATGAGGTTGTTGGGGAGGCCGGCGAGATGCCAGCGCCGTTCGCCACAGACGCGCGGAAACGGTCCCGACAATTCCACCTTGCCCGGGGTCAGCCTGGCCTCGAGGCGCTCGCGCCATTCGCCGCAGGTTTTCGCATCGGTCAGCTGCAACTTGTTGACGACCTCGATCCCGGCGGGAAGCGGTTCCGCCAGCACCCGCACCGCCATGGCTTCCGGCAGCAAGCCCAGGTGCAGGGTGGCGAAATTGAACAGCAGGGCGTCAGGACCGACGTTGTAGGGGCGCAGCGACTTGCCGTCGAAGGCCGCCGGATCGTGTTCGACGGGGGCAAAGGCACTGCGGTCGAGGATCAGGTCGCCGCGGATCTCCCTGACGCCGCGCCCGCGCAGTTCGCGCAGCAGCAGCCAGAGGCGGTCATGGGTGAGCTTGGGATCGCCGCTACCGCGCAGATGAAGGTCGCCCTCGATGACGCCGTTCACTGGCTGACCCCCAGCCAGTACTTCGGTGCGCCAGGTGTAGGCCGGCCCGAGTATTTCCAGCGCGGCCAGCGTGGTCAGCAGCTTCATCAGCGAAGCCGGGTTCATCGATGCATCGGCACGGTGTCCGACGGTGGCCTTGCCTGAATCGATGTCGCGCACGACGACCGCTGTCGCTTGGACTGGAATCCCCGCTGCCGTGAGTGCCTGCACGACACTTGCCGGCAATTGCCCGTAGGCGAATGCGCTTGATGCTGCCAGGCAGCTACAAGCAAAAATAAATGCGCGCAGCAGTCTCATCAAATGACGATGTGGCGACGCGAGGACTCGAAGCGTTCCACCGCGCGGCGGGCTTCATCATGGTCCACCATGACCAGCATGACCGCCCAGCGTCTTTGGTCGCGGCCGGTCAGTTCGGCGAAGTGCAGCGGTTCGCCGTTCCCGTCGCTGGTGATGATGCCGGTGCGG
Source organism: uncultured Methyloversatilis sp. (assembly GCA_964580925.1). Lineage (GTDB taxonomy): Bacteria > Pseudomonadota > Gammaproteobacteria > Burkholderiales > Rhodocyclaceae > Sulfuricystis. Next base: position 1,894 of record CAZOMI010000013.1, on the reverse strand, counting down.
TCGACGGACACGGTGACCGGCGCGATGTTCAGATAGGACTCCGGTGCGGCCAGGCAGCTGGTCAGGGTGCCGAGCAATTTGGCCGGTTGCAGGGCGTCGGCGGTTGATTCGAGCCGGGCGCGCAACTCATCAAGGCGGCGCGTGTGTGTTTCCGGTGCGCCGCTGCCATGGCCGCTGCGCGCCCAGGCGCTCTCGATCGCATGTTCCTGGTTGAGGCTGCTATGTTCGCCGCGCACCACGGCAATTTCATCGGCCAGGCCTTTCAGCAGGCTGTCGAACATGGCGATGCGCAAGCGGTTTTTTACCGTGTCGAGGTCGGGGCCGGGCTCGGTCAGCGTGTGGTCGCTGAAATACAGCGCCTTCTGCGCTACGTCGCGCCGCACCACCTCGCCGGAGAGCTGCGCGCCAAAGCCGGCCTTGACGCGGTGGCGCATGCCCAGCATGGCACAACACTGGCCGCTGCCGAAGCGCACATCGTGCAACAGGTCGCGCGCGCACTGGTTGGTCGCCAGCATGACCTGGATGTCGTCGGCGGTGGCAAACAGCGCATGTACCAACGGATCGGTGGCGAAAGCGGCGCGGCTGATTTCGTAGGGACCGGGAATGCGCGCGACGATGTCCGTGCAGTAATCCAGGGCATGGCGTACCACCGGCGCGAGCTTTTCCTTGTAACCCGGAACTTGTTGAATCCGCGGGTCGACGAGCGTCACGGCATGCTCGATCATGGTCAGCGTGGCGTCGTCGATGGGTGGCGGGGATTTGAACCAGTCGAAGAGTCCCATGGCGTGGCTGTGGATAATTGATGCCAATATTATCGCTTGTCAGTGGCCGGCCGATGCCGAAAAATGCTCTTGCCCCTTGAAAACCACAGCAAAGCACCCTATTATTAGCACTCGACGGAGATGAGTGCTAACAGTCCGCTGTTGTTACCGTTTCCAGATCGTTCCCAATAGCCAGATACGCCACCTTTCGGGGTGGCTTCGATTTTTGTCCAGAAGGAGAAACTTCATGAAAATCCGTCCCTTGCATGATCGTGTGATCGTCAAGCGCATCGAAGCCGAACGTACCACTGCCTCCGGCATCGTCATTCCCGACTCCGCAGGCGAGAAGCCCGATCAGGGCGAAATCGTTGCCGCTGGCAACGGCAAGATCATGGATGACGGCAAGGTCCGTCCGATGGCCGTCAAGCCGGGCGATCGCGTGCTGTTCGGCAAATACTCCGGCCAGGCCGTCAAGGTCGATGGCGAGGAATTGCTGGTCATGCGCGAAGAGGACATCATGGGCGTTGTTGAGCTCTGATCGACCTTATTTGCCTGCTGTTAACTGAATTTACTGGAGATATACACAATGGCTGCTAAAGAAGTCCTATTTGGTGATTCCGCACGTCAGCGCATGGTGCGCGGCGTCAACATCCTCGCCGACGCCGTCAAGGTGACCCTGGGCCCGAAAGGCCGTAACGTCGTGCTCGACCGTTCCTACGGCGCCCCCACCGTGACCAAGGATGGCGTGTCCGTCGCCAAGGAAATCGAACTGAAGGACAAGTTCGAGAACATGGGCGCACAGATGCTCAAGGAAGTCGCTTCCAAGACCTCCGACGTCGCCGGTGACGGCACCACCACCGCTACCGTGCTGGCCCAGTCGATCGTCCGCGAAGGCATGAAGTTCGTTGCCGCCGGCATGAACCCGATGGATCTGAAGCGCGGCATCGACAAGGCGGTGATCGCCGTGACCGAAGAGCTGAAGAAAATTTCCAAGCCCTGCACCACCACCAAGGAAATCGCCCAGGTCGGTTCCATTTCGGCCAACTCCGACGCCGATGTCGGCGAGATCATCGCCCAGGCGATGGACAAGGTCGGCAAGGAAGGCGTCATCACCGTCGAAGACGGCAAGTCGC
>CAZOMI010000012.1:0-49447 GCA_964580925.1 uncultured Methyloversatilis sp. | reverse complement strand
CTCCCGGGTCCGCAGCAGCGACTGCTTGAGTCGCCAGCGGCGGATATTCTCATGATGCCCGGACAGCAGCACGTCCGGCACCGGCATTCCTTCATACACTTCGGGCCGCGTGTAGTGCGCACAATCAAGCAGCCCATCAACAAACGAATCCTCCACTGCCGAGCCAGCGTCATTCAAGGCTCCCGGCAATTGCCGCACACAGGCATCAATCACTGCCAGTGCGGCCACTTCCCCTCCGGAGAGTACAAAGTCTCCCAGCGATAATTCCTCATCCACACAGCGCTCGATCAAGCGCTCATCAACACCTTCGTAGCGGCCGCAAAGCAGAATGGCACCGTTGCCGGCTGCCAGATCCATCACGCGCGCATGAGTGAGGGGCTGACCCTGCGGCGAAAGATAAATCACCCGGGCCGTCGCATCTCCTGCACCACCACCCGCTTCAATCCGTGCTGCCTTTGCTGCATTAATTGCACGTTCCAGCGGCCCTGCCTGCATCACCATCCCCGGCCCGCCGCCAAAGGGCCGGTCATCCACTGCGCGGTAGGCATTTTCTGCCAAACCGACAAAATCACGCGGGTTCCAGCATTCCAGTTCCCACAACCGCCGCTCCAGCGCCCGCCTGCTGATGCCAGAAGCAGTCACCGCGGCGAACATCTCCGGAAACAAGGTGACGATATCGAAACGCAAAGCCATCCGATCGACTCCGTCCGCTAGCTCAACCAAGCAACTACCAGTCTTTTCCCCAGTCGACTCGCATCAGACCGGCCGGAACATCCACTTCTTTGACAACCTGGGCAACAAACGGGAGCAGGCGCTCGACTTTTTCACCGTCAGAGCTCTCTTCCGTTACAACCAGTACCGCATGGGCGCCTGATTCAAGCAGATCGACAACGATCCCCAACGGCTCATTACCCAGATTAACCACCGACAAACCAATCAGATCAGCCCAGTAATACTCACCGTGTTCAAGCTTGCTGGACAAGACGGGCAACGCGTCGCGCGGTGCGCCAAAAAACTGTCCAACCAACCCCTCGGCACCGCTGCGATCATCAACCCCCGCCAGTTTGACAACCCAGCCCTTGCCATGCAACCGCATGGCCTGCAACTGGTAGTCGCGCCAACCGGAGAAGTCATTTTCTTCCTGACCCAGCCACCAGCGCCCAATCTCGCGCCAGCGTTCAGGGTCGTCCCCGAAGGTATGCAACCTGACCCAGCCCTGCACACCGTATGGGGCGGTTATGCGCCCCAGAACGACCATTTAGTTCAGGCAGCCTTGGCAGCAGCGGACTGTTTGACCAAGCGCGCAGCGGTAGGCGACAACTGGGCACCCTTGCCCTGCCAGTAGGCCAAACGCTCGGCATCAATCACCAGGCTTTTTTCATTCTCGGCGGCCACCGGATTGTAGAAGCCGACACGCTCGACAAAACGGCCATCACGGCGGTTACGCGAGTCGGTGACGACCATGTTGAAAAAGGGACGCTTCTTTGCGCCGCTACGGGCAAGACGGATAACAACCATACGGGTTCCTTCTGGAATCTGAAAAACGAAGTTTCAGTGAAAGCTCACGACGGCTTCGGCCGGCGTTATGCTGGAACTAAAAAGGTGGCGATTCTATTGATTAATCACCATAAAGACAAGCTGTTTGCGATTTGTCGCGCCGTCCCCATGTTGGCGGTGTTCCGGCTGACGCCGTCCTGCCAGCGCCGACTTTCCATCAGGCAAAGACTTCGGTAATGGTGCGCTGCACGGCAATGGCAGCGGCGCGCGGATCGGCTGCCTGGCGAATCGGCCGGCCTATCACAATATAGTCCGCCCCGTTCCTGAAAGCCTGGGCAACATCAACCGTACGCTTCTGGTCATCGACGGGCTTGTTTTCGACCGGGCGGATGCCCGGCGTAACCACCAGCAGCTTCTCGCCAAGCTCACTGCGGATCATCGGTGCCTCAAGGCCCGAGGACACAATGCCATCAACACCAGCCTGCAAAGCACGCCGGGCGCGCGACAGCACCAGCTTGTCAACATCGCAGGCAAACCCGAGATCATCAAGATCGCCCCGATCCAGGCTGGTAAGTACCGTAACGGCAAGAATCTTTAGTGCGCCCTTGTCGCGGACCGCGGCTTCCATGATGGCCTGATTGCCATGCACGGTGGCAAAACTTGCGCCACTCGAAGAAAGTGCCCGGACAGCCGAACGAACGGTTTCCGGCACATCGAAAAACTTCAGGTCGACAAAAACCTTCTTCTTTCGCGCCACCAGCCAGTCGAGCAACTCGAAATAACCGCCCGCCATGAAGAGCTCGAGGCCGATCTTGTAAAACTGCACCGCGTCGCCCAATTGCTCTACCAGTACCCTGGCATCATTGGCCTGCGGAACATCGAGCGCAACGATCAGGCGTTCTGCGGTTGGGATCTGCTTGCTTGGTGTCATGAAAGTTGATTGTTATGCCGGCAGGCGATTCTACTAGAATCGAGACACCACCCGTTTCAAAACCATACCGACACACTCGTCATTCATGCAGGAAAAGCTGGCACTCGACAAGGTTCTCGCCTGGCTTGCCGCGGATCAATCTGCAGCATGCCTTGGCAGTATGGAGAAACTCGGGATGGCGCTCGAAATCCTCGCCGGCCTTGGACTGACGGCGGCGCAACGCTTCAAGATACTGGAACTGTTTTTTCTCCGGACCAACCAGCTACAGGCATCATTGACTGTCGAACTGTCCGCGGCCACCCTGCCCCTGACGACGGACCTGCGACAGCGAGCCGAGCATCTCGGTGCAGCGTTTGATCTTCTGGCGCGCGGCTTTGTTTCGGTTGTCATGGGCCTGTCGAGAAGCGGGCCGCTGAAGGCGCCACGGCCCCTTGCGGATGTAGTCTGGCTGGCCATGAGAAGCCTGCACAAGCAGGCGCAAACCTTGATGCTGGCCTGCACTCCGCTACCCGCCGAACTATGGCAGCATGCCCTCAATACGCTGCGCCTGTTTCAGGCCGATCAGGCCAATCCTCGCCTGACCGACGAATTCAACCGCATGCTGGCGCTGGCAGTGGTCCAACCGGAATCCTTTACCGCACACGAGTTGGCTTTTCTGATCGATTATCTGCAAGCGATTCCGGCAAAGATCCTTTGGCTTGCCCCGGAAGACTCCCTGCCGCACAGCGCCTGGTGGCTTGATCCTTCGCATGACCAGCCGCCCTACGCATTCGCCCGCCGTCGCCCGCCCGCACACGAGGTCAATCTTTTCGTTTTCGACTGTACGCCCCTTGCCCGCATGGCACGCGAGCATCTTGCTGAACTGGCCAGTGGCACACCCCCCGCCACCTTGCAACTGCCACCCGCCGCGACCACCGAGGACTCCCGCAATACCCTGACCGCGGCTGCCAACCGCTGGAGCGGCCCCATCAAACGCCAGCAAACCAGGCGGCAGGCCAATTATCGGGTGGAAATTTGCGCCTCTGCCGGCGCCCTCTGGCACTACCTCGGCGGTGATGGCAAGGTCAACATGGAAGCCGCTTATCCACGTGCCACCAGTGACTGGCTGGTAACCAATGAGAGCACCGGAGGCTATGCCTTGTTCCATGTTGCCGGGACCTGCTCCGGCCTGCGCTGCGGGGTCGCACTGGGCATGCGCTTGCTCGAGGCAAATTCATGGAGCATCTGCATTGTCCGTCGCGCCAGGAGCGACAATTTGGCGCATTTCGAATTGGGGCTTGAGTTGATCGCCGCGACAGCGCAGGCAGTACGCCTTGCCTATCACGGCACGGATGCATCGGTACCGGCACTCCTGCTGCCTGCCCAACCGGCCCTGCAACGTGGCGAAACGCTGCTGACATTGCGTGGCCAGTTCAGCCCGGGCACCTTTACGTTACTGGCGGATGATCTCTCGGGCATCCATCTTTGCGATTGCGAAACCGGCCAACTCGCCATGCTGACGTCAAGCATCGAAATCTTCGAATTTACCCGCCGTTCCCCGCAGTCCGTGCGCTGATCAATTTCAACGACGCGACGAAACTCTGGGCAATTCTGCTGTCAGCAGGGCGCCAACCAGAATCACCGACCAGGACAAATAAAGCCAGAGCAGAAAAATTGGCATGGCGGCAAAAGCGCCATAGATCAGCGTATAAGTAGGAAATTTCACTACATAAAGTGCAAATAGCCGCTGCATGCCGACAAAGGCCAATGCTGCGAGTGCGCCTGAGAAGCCAGCATGCCAGGGTGAAACCGGACGATTCGGCAACATCCAGTAAAGCAAGCCGAATATTGCCGCCAGGAAAATCAGTGGCATCGTCTGCGCGAAAATTACTTGTGCCCAGCGGGATTCCTCGATCAGGCCAAAAGAAGCACTGGCAAGGTAGGTGGTACTGGCCAACGCACCACCGAACACCAGCGGTCCGGCCAACAACGTCAGCAGATGCAGTGCCAGTCGCCTGAGCCAGGGGCGTTGCTTTTTTACCTTCCAGATGGAATTGAAGGCATGTTCGATGGTCAGCATCTGCATCAGTGCAGTCACGGCGAGGATGCCCAGGCCAATCAGGGTTATACGATCGCCGCGCTGTGCGAACTGACCAAGAAATTTTGCGATCACCGCACCGGCCTTTTCCGGCAGGAGCGTTCCGAGGATGAATTTTTCGAGGGACGCGCCAAGATTCAAGGCGAAGGGCAAATGCTCTATCAACACCGCGGCCACAATCAGCATCGGCATCAGCCCGAGCAAGGTGGCAAAGGAAAGTGCCGCGGCCGTCTGGGCACAGCGTTCGTCACTGAAACGTCGCGCCACATTACCAACCAGGCGGAATGGTGCTGTCAGCCAATGCATAATCTCAATTCAAACCGGGCGTGATCAACAAAATAAGGATTTCAAGTATGGCAAGATTCTCCGTAGCGCATTCCCGGCCGTGCAATATCGCTGCAATAACCAGCTTGTTGCTGCTGATTATTTTGTGCCTGGCTTGGGAACTGTGGTTGGCACCGTTGCGGCCGGGTGGATCGTGGTTGGCACTGAAAGCCTTGCCCCTGCTGACACCGCTGTTCGGCATTCTGCATGCGCGCCGCTATACCCATCAATGGGCTAGCCTGCTGATCCTGTTTTATCTGCTCGAAGGGCTGACCCGTGCCTTCTCCGACAACGGCATGATGCAGCTGCTCGCCATTGTCGAAGTCTTTCTGGCACTGGTCTTTTTTATGGCCACGCTGTGCTTTGTGCGGGCAACGGCCCAGCAACACATCAAAGCTGGGGATTGACGCGCTCCGGCCCGGCGTAAAGTTTATTCAGGGCATTCACATAAGCTTTGGCAGACGCCACAATGATATCGGTATCCGAGCCCTGGCCATTCACGATGCGGCCGTCTTTCGACAGGCGCACGGTCACCTCACCCTGCGCATCGGTCCCGGTAGTGATGGCATTGACCGAGTACAGCAACAGGCTGGAACCGCTGCCGACAACATTTTCGATGGCGCGAAAAGTCGCATCGACCGGACCGCTGCCGGTAGCCTTGGTGCGATTCTCGGTGCCCCCAAGCGACAGGGTCAGCTCGGCGCTCGGAACCTCACCCGTTTCTGAATGGAATTTCGACGAAACCAGCTTGTAGTGTTCGGTCTCCGGCGTGATCATTTCCTCCGAAACCAGGGCGTGCAGATCGTCGTCGAAGATTTCCCGCTTCTTGTCGGCAAGTTCCTTGAACTTGGCAAAGGCGACGTTGAGGATTTCTTCACTCTCCAATTCAATGCCGAGCTCAGCCAATTTTGTCCTGAAGGCGTTGCGGCCTGAGAGCTTGCCCAGGGTGAGCTTGTTGGCATTCCAGCCGACGTCCTCGGCACGCATGATTTCGTACGTTTCACGATGCTTCAACACGCCGTCCTGATGAATGCCGGACTCATGCGCAAAAGCGTTCGCACCGACCACCGCCTTGTTCGGTTGCACGACATAACCGGTGATCTGCGACACCAGTCGCGAGGCGGGCACAATCTGGGTGGTATCGATACGGGTTTCAACCGGAAACAGGTCTTTGCGCGTTTTCACCGCCATGACGATTTCCTCTAGCGAGGCATTGCCGGCACGCTCACCCAGGCCATTGATCGTGCACTCAACCTGCCGCGCTCCATTCAGCACCGCGGCAAGCGAGTTTGCCACGGCAAGCCCGAGGTCATTGTGGCAATGGGTCGACCACACCACCTTGTCGGCATTCGGAACGCGTTCGCGCAGGGTTTTGAACAGTTCGCCCCAAATCACCGGAATGTTGTAGCCAACCGTATCGGCGATATTCACTGTCTTGGCGCCCGCATTGATGACTGCCTCAAGCACGCGGCAAAGAAAATCGATGTCCGATCGCCCGGCATCTTCAGGCGAAAACTCGACGTCATCGGTATATTGCCGCGCCCAGTTAACCGCTTTTACGGCCTGCTCGATAACCTGCTCGGGCTCCATGCGCAGTTTCATCTGCATATGGATCGGTGAGGTGGCGATGAAGGTGTGCACGCGACCACGCGCCGCCGGCTTGATGGCCTCCCCGGCGCGACGAATGTCATTTTCGTTGGCGCGCGACAGCGAACACACCGTGGAGTCCTTGATCGTTTCGGCGATGGCGCGAATCGATTCGAAGTCTCCCGGGCTCGCGGCAGCGAAGCCCGCCTCAATGATATCCACCCGCATGCGTTCCAGTTGGCGGGCGATACGTACCTTCTCTTCGCGCGTCATTGCCGCGCCAGGACTTTGCTCGCCATCGCGCAAGGTGGTGTCGAAAATCAATAAGGCATCTTTGCTCATGCTCGTCTCCAGTCGGATCGGCTAATGGTTAATTACCTGCTGCGCTAGGGCAACAGGACAGGCATTCGAATTGTGGGGTGGGGGTTTGCTAGCGCGCGCGGCGCAGCAGGGGACGCAGCTTGGTGCGCAACAGATTGCGCGCCAGCAGGATGCCGGTGAGGGTCAGGAAGGCGGCAACGATAAGCGTCGTGGACATAATGGTCCCCACTGTAAAACAAACTGTTTGGTTCGCGCAAGTATTTTTGCCGCGACATGCCACCCGCTCACGCGGGTATCAGTCCGCTTGCGCGTTGCGTTTGCGGCGCGCAAGCCAGCCACTGATTCCCAGCACATAGCCAGACAGCGCATAGAGCAGGAACAGGGTAAACAGCACTCCCGGCGGATAGCTCGATACCAAAGCAATGCCGAGCACAATTGCCGCCACCATGATGAAGGGTACGCTCTTGCGCAAATTGATGTCCTTGCCGGAATAGTAAGGCAAGTTGCTGACCATGGTGAGTCCGGCAAAAATGGTCAATATGCATGCATACCAGCGCGCTTCGTAGCCGGTCCAGTCGTTGTCAATCACCACCCAGACGAAACCGGCTACCAGCGCTGCTGCTGCAGGGCTGGGCAAACCCTGGAAGTAGCGTTTATCGACCACTTCGATGTTGGTGTTGAAGCGTGCCAGCCGTAATGCAGCGCCTGCGCAATAGATAAACGCGGCGATCCAGCCAAGCTTGCCCATGTCCTTGAGCGCCCAGACATAAACCACCAGAGCCGGGGCCGCGCCAAATGACACCATATCGGAAAGCGAATCGTATTCTGCCCCGAAGGCGCTTTGGGTATGCGTCAAACGGGCCACACGACCGTCCAGGCTGTCAAAGACCATGGCGACAAAAATCGCCACCGCGGCAATCTCGAACTTCCAGTGCATTGCCTGGACGATGGCGAAAAATCCCGAAAACAGCGCTACCGTAGTGAGCAGGTTGGGCAGAATGTAGATGCCACGCCGACGTAACTCGGAATTGAACAGGGTCTTGCGGGGACGATAATCGGGCATAGGCTTAAATCAGGCCACCAAAGTAACTCGCCGGACCGCCCCAAGAGTTTCTTGCCCCTTGAGGGGGGTCCGAGCACAAGACCGAAGGCCGCAGGACAGCCGGAGGCTGGTCCCGCGGAGCGGGATGCGGCCATGCCGCACAAAGTGAAGGTTTTCGGGATGGAATCCAAACATGGTGCCATTGTAGCCGTCAAGGACATTCATGGCAGTTCGGCAAGGATAGTAGTCGTGGCGCTCACCGTATCACCAACGCCGACTTTTACGTGCACGTCTTTGGGTAGATACAGGTCGACACGGGAACCAAAGCGGATGAACCCGTATCGCTGCCCCCGTTCAAGCTTGTCTCCGGCATCGACATAGCACAGTATCCGGCGGGCGATCAGTCCAGCCACCTGCACGCAGGTAATATCCTGGCCGTCGTCAGTGCGCAGGTGCAGGGCATTGCGCTCATTTTCAGTCGAAGCCTTGTCGAGATCGGCGTTAAAGAATTTGCCGGGATGGTACCAGCGCTGCACCACCGTGCCATCAATCGGACTGCGATTCGAATGGACGTTGAACACATTCATGAACACGCTGATTTTCAGCGTGTCGCGTTCCAGCCAGGGGTCACGCGCCGGTTCGATGACCACGATGCGGCCATCGGCGGGTGCCAGCACACTTTTGGCATTTCCAGACACTACCCGTGCCGGATCGCGAAAGAATTGCAGGACAAAAACAAAGATCAGCCACAGCGGGACCGACCACAACCAACCGGCGAAGGCGGTCGTCGCCAGAGCCGCCACGGCACTGATGGCGAGAAATGGCCAGCCTTCGCGGGCAATCAGGGGATGCGGGTAAACATACATGCGCGCGCTCCAGAAAGTCAGAGAAAAAAAGGCACAGCGTTGCGCTGTGCCTTTCCACCCCGATCAAACGTCATCAGTTCTTGCTCTGGTCTACCAGACGGTTCTTCTTGATCCAGGGCATCATGGCTCGCAACTGCTCACCGACCTGTTCGATCGGATGGGCAGCAGTAAGGCGACGCCGCGCCGTCATGCTCGGGTAATTGGTGCGGCCTTCGAGAATGAACATCTTGGCGTAATCGCCATTCTGGATGCGCTGCAGAGCCTGCTTCATTGCCGCACGCGACTGTTCGTTGATGACCTCGGGGCCGGTAACATATTCACCAAACTCGGCATTGTTGGAGATCGAGTAGTTCATGTTGGCAATGCCGCCCTCGAATATCAGATCGACGATCAGTTTTACCTCGTGCAAACACTCGAAATAAGCCATTTCTGGCGCATAGCCAGCTTCGGTCAATGTCTCGTAACCCGCCTTGATGAGTTCGACCAAGCCACCGCAGAGCACTGCCTGCTCGCCGAACAGATCGGTTTCGGTCTCCTCGCGGAAGTTGGTCTCGATAACGCCACCCTTGGTGCCGCCATTCGCCGCCGCATAGGACAACGCAATATCCTTGGCTTTCCCCGACTTGTCCTGATGGACGGCAATCAGCGCTGGCACGCCACCACCACGCAGGTACTCGGAACGCACCGTATGACCGGGACCCTTGGGTGCGATCATGATGACATCAACGTCGCCTTTCGGCACCACCTGGTTGTAGTGGATATTGAAGCCATGCGCGAAAGCCAGGGCTGCGCCCTTCTTGATGTTGGGCTCGACATCTGCGTAATAAACGGTCGGGATGGTTTCGTCCGGCAACAGCATCATCACAACATCGGCGCCCTTGACGGCTTTGCCGATTTCTTCAACCTTGAGTCCGGCTTTCTCGGCCTTCGACCAGGAGGTACCACCCTTGCGCAGGCCGACGGTAACCTTGACACCGGAGTCCTTGAGGTTCTGGGCGTGCGCATGCCCCTGTGAACCATAACCCACGATGGTGACTTTACGGCCCTTGATGAGGGAGAGGTCGGCATCTTTGTCGTAATAAACTTTCATGACTTTCCTTTATAAATGGCGATATGCTGAATGGCGAAATTGGGTCAGACTTTTAGAATCCGGTCGCCACGACCGATGCCACAAACACCGGTACGCACGGTCTCCAGAATCAATGAACGATCGATGGCATCGAGGAAGGCGCCCATCTTGTTGGTATTGCCGGTCAGTTCGACGACATAGGTCGACTCGGTGACATCGATAATGCGGCCACGAAAGATATCGGCGACGCGCTTCATCTCCTCGCGATCCTTCCCGGTAGCACGTACCTTGACGAGCATCAGTTCGCGCTCGATATGTGCGGCCTCCGAAAGATCAACCACCTTGACAGTATCGATCAGTTTGTTGAGCTGCTTGGTGATCTGCTCGATGATGTCGTCCGAACCGATACTGACGATCGTCATGCGCGACAGCGTGGGGTCTTCGGTCGGTGCGACTGTCAGCGATTCGATGTTGTAGCCGCGTGCCGAAAACAGACCGGAAACACGCGACAGGGCGCCCGCTTCGTTTTCAATGAGAATGGAAATGATATGACGCATGGCGATCAGAGCTCCTCTTCCGCCAGAATCATTTCAGACAGACCCTTGCCAGCGGCAACCATGGGGAAAACGTTTGCCGTCTTGTCAGTCTGAAAGTCGAGGAAGACCAATTGGTTCTTGTGTTTGACAAATGCTTCGCGAATCGCCGGTTCGACATCCGCCGGCTTGTCAATCCGCAGACCGACGTGGCCATAGGCCTCGGCAAGCTTGACGAAATCGGGCAGGGCGTCGACATAGGATTCGGCATAACGGTTGCCGTGGAACATCTGCTGCCACTGGCGCACCATGCCGAGATAGCCATTGTTGAGGCAGAGGATTTTAACGGGCAGATGGAACTGCTTGCACGTCGACAGTTCCTGGATATTCATCTGGATTGAACCTTCACCGGTAATACAGGCCACGGTGGCTTTGGGATTGGCGAAACGCACGCCCATCGCGGCTGGCAGGCCAAAGCCCATCGTGCCCAAGCCGCCGGAATTGATCCAGCGGCGCGGCTTGTCGAATTTGTAATACTGCGCGGCCCACATCTGGTGCTGGCCGACATCCGAGGTCACGAAGGCATCGCCGCCAGTCACCTCGTAGAGTTTTTCGACAACGTACTGCGGCATGATGATGTCGCTGCCCATCTTGTACTTGAGTGAATTCCTGCTGCGCCAACCCTCGATCTGCTTCCACCATGAGGCCAACGCCTTGGGCTCCGCCTTGGCTTCACTAACCTGGATCTGTTTGATCAGCTCATCAAGTACGTCAGGCACGTTGCCGACGATCGGCACATCGACGCGCACCCGCTTGGAAATCGAGGATGGATCGATGTCGATATGGATGATTTTTCGGGCCACCTTGGCAAAGTGATCGGGGCTGCCGATGACGCGATCATCGAAACGGGCGCCCACGGCCAAGAGAACATCACACTCCTGCATCGCCATGTTCGCCTCGTAGGTGCCATGCATGCCCAGCATGCCGAGGGATTGACGGTCGGTCGCCGGATAGCCGCCCAACCCCATCAGGGTCTGGGTGATCGGAAAGCCAAGCAGGCGCGTCATCTTGGTCAGCTTGTCTGCCGCATCCGACAGAATCACCCCGCCACCCGCGTAAATCATCGGTCGCTTGGCATCCAGCAGAAGTTGCAAAGCCTTCTTGATTTGCCCCGTATGACCCTTGACCACAGGATTATAGGAGCGCATCGAAATGGTCTTCGGATAGTGGAATTCACACTTTTTGGCGGTGACATCCTTGGGGATGTCCACCAGCACGGGCCCTGGACGACCGGTCTTGGCTAGATAAAAGGCTTTCTTGATCGTGTCCGCCAAATCCTTGACGTCCTTGACCAGAAAGTTGTGCTTGACGCAGGGGCGGGTGATGCCGACCGTGTCCGCTTCCTGGAAGGCATCCTGGCCGATGTAGGCCGTCGGCACCTGCCCGGAAATCACCACCAGCGGGATCGAGTCCATGTGCGCCGTGGCAATTCCGGTCACGGCATTGGTGACCCCAGGCCCGGAAGTGACCAAGCAGACGCCTATCTTGTTGGATGAGCGCGAATAGGCATCAGCCGCATGCACCGCCGCCTGTTCATGTCTGACCAGAATGTGCTTGATCTGGTCCTGCTTGAACAATTCGTCGTAAATAAACAAAACCGAACCACCAGGGTAGCCGAAAACATGCTCGACCTTTTCTTCCTGGAGGCACCTGATTACAATCTCAGCGCCTGTCAATTGCATTGTTGTGATTCCATCAAAACCGGGCAAAGCCCGAAACACGCAACGATACTTGACGGAACCGAGTATGGTCAAGGCTTCCGGTTAGTTGCAGCAGGCTTGACCCACACCCCCAGATGGGCTGTTTCCCATCCAGACGACAGAAAACACGCTTTGGCTTCACGTATCGAGCTTTCCGATTTTCTCGCCAGTGTCGAGCGACGTGCCTTCAAACAGGCCGTATTCGCTGTGCGTGACGAGGAAACTGCGCTCGACTTAGTGCAAGACAGCATGATGCGTCTGGCAGAAAAGTACAGCGACAGGCCTGCGGAAGAGCTTCCCCCACTTTTCCAGCGGATTTTGCAGAACGCCATTCGCGATTCTTACCGGCGCTCACGCACCAGATCGGGGCACATGCTGCAACTTTCCTCGCTGGAACCTCTCGACGATGAGTTTGCCGACCCGCTGGAAGCCATTGAAATTGATGAAGAACATAACCCGTTCCCCACCCCGCATGCCGCGTTGCTGCAAACCGAGACCCTGAGCCTGATCGAAGGGGCCCTCCAAAATTTGCCGCCACGTCAACGTGAAGCCTTCCTGCTGCGTTACTGGGAAGGATTGGATATCGCAGAAACTGCTTTGGCCATGGGCTGTACCGAAGGTAGCGTCAAGACTCACTGTTCGCGCGCGACAAGCGCCCTGGCAATTGCGCTTAAAGCGAAAGATATCAAGCCCTAAGGAGCACGACATTGAACTCAGAACAACAATTTGCCAGGCAAATCTGCCGCGTCCTTGATTTGGGCACTCGCTCAATCGAGCCCGTGGTCGTAGAGCGTCTGCGCGCCGCACGTGAGCGCGCACTTCAGCGGCAAATCATCCCAGTTCAAGCTGTCGAGATCAGCGGGACGGATGGCGGAGCAATACTATTACAGGGCGGCTGGTTTGGTGGTCATGGGCGGGCCGTTCGTAACCTGCTTTCGATTCTCGCTTTGATCATTGGTGTGGGTCTGGCTTATTACTGGAATGCATTTGCTCAGGCAAATGTTAACGAGGAGATTGACAGTGCCCTTCTGGCCGGCGATCTCCCACCCAGCGCATATCTTGACCGGGGCTTTCAGGCATGGCTGGAAAAAACCTCGCCGGTTGGGGAATAGCTTTTTGCTTGCTTTTCGCCGGACTAACTTGGCAATGGCAGGCTCAGGCAGTTGTAACCCCACTCGACCAACCCGACTGGGCCGCGCTCACATCCGAGCAAAAAACCATCCTGGCGCCCCTGGCGACAGAATGGAAGGAGATGGAGTCATTCCGGCGCAAAAAATGGCTGGGCATTGCCCAGCGCTATCCCGACATGTCGGAAGACGACCAGGCCGGGGTGCAGCGGAACATGAAGGAATGGGCCAGACTTGCCCCCAATGAACGAAAGGTTGCCCGCGAAAAATTCAAGACCCTGCAGAAATTCCCCGCCGAAGAACGGCAAGCGGTAAAGCTGAAATGGGAAGAGTACAGCGCTCTTTCACAAGAAAAAAGGGACAGCCTGAAACAGGAAGCGGCCAAGCGCCCCGCAACTGTCAAGACACCGACCAAACCCCCGGTTGCTAATTCAGGCACGAAACCTGTTGCGAATGTAACGGCAAGTTCAGCCGCTTTACCCACTGCGCCCGCCACGAACCCGCCCCGCTCACCGCTGTCGCCTCTGAAACCACCCCAAAGCCCCTTGGTGGTAACGAAAAGCGCCCCCCCGAGAACTCCTCCGGCCCCTGCGGCCGGCATGCCTTACGCTGAGGAGTAGTCGGTCTTGAACGAGGCTGTGCAGGATCTGGCGGGCATCCGCCGACGATTCGCTGGCATGCTTTACGAATCTCTGCTCCTCTTAGGGGTTTTGGCGGGTTTGGTACTGTTGCCTAATCTGACGATCGGTGTCATCTGGCAGATCGTCATGCCTGGGTGGGCGCTTTGGATGAACGTTGCCATTGCTGCCGGGCTCTATTTTGTTTATCAATGGCATCGGAGTGGCCAAACCCTGGCGATGAAAACCTGGCGGATGAGGATTGTGGCAAATGTCGACGGTCGGCCTCCTTCGGTTCCGCGCGCTCTGCTTCGTTATCTGTTGGCGTGGCCCTCGATCCTCTCGATTATTGGCCTATTCTGGGCGTTTGTTGACAAGGATAGGCAATTTTTGCACGACCGCCTTTCAGGAACACGCGTAATCAGTACAGTCCCAAGTCAGCGTTGAAATCAGCGCCGCTCCACCCACCACAGCATTGAGCCCGCTGCTAGAAGGAATATCACACTGGGCGTCATGGCTGAAACAAGTGGTTGCCAACTGTTAATCACGCCCAAGTGCGAAAACAGGCCATTCAACATGTGAAACAGGATGCCCAGCATCACCCCGGCAAATACCTTGATGCTTACAGCACCCATGCGGCTGTGCGCATAGGCGAAGGGCAACGCCAGTGCCATCATCACCAGTGTCGCCAGCGGGTAAATCAGCTTCTTCCAGAGCGCAATTTCATACCGCTGAGTTTTCTGATTATTATCAGAGAGATGGCGAATGTATTGGTAAAGGTTGATCAAGGACATGCGTTCCGGAACAACCAGCAAGACTGACAAAATGTCCGGGTTGAGCGCCGATTTCCACAGCAGCTCATCGTGGCGTGATACCTGCGCTCTTTCATTGCCAGACTGCAGGTCGAATTGCGTTTGCACGACATTTGTTAGGCGCCAGTGATTGGGCGGGAGGAACCTCCCTTCTTCGGCCACGCTGATCGATTGCAGGCGGTACGCATCGTCAAACCCATAAACCCTGATCTTGCGAAGACTTGCATCAGGCAGGACTTCGCGCACATTGATGAATGACCTGCCATCTTTTACCCACAGCCCAGAACGGAACTCCTGCCCTACCAGTTTGCTTTTCGCCGTTAGACGCAGTTGCTGTGCAGCACGTTCAGATTGCGGAGCGACAAATTCGCCAAGAATGAATGTCAGCGCAACAAAGACAATCCCGATCTTTGCCAATGTCGCCAGCAACCCAATGGTCGAGAGACCGGATGTGCGCAATACAGTGATTTCAGAGTGCCGTGCCAACAGGGTCAGGGCATACAGCGATCCAATCAGTACGGCAATCGGGAAAATCTCGTACGCCCGGCCAGGGAGTGTCAGCGCGACATAACCAACGGCATGCTGAAACTGGTAGTTGTTCTTGCCAACATCAGCCATTTCATGAATCAGATCGAAAAAGGCAAATAAGGCCAGAAAGGCCGCCAGCACGAGCAAGGTGGCGCTATAGATTTCACGCGCCAGATGGCGCTCATATACTTTCAGCGCCATAAGCGCCACACCGAAAAGACTGCCAACCGTCGCCAGAAGAGCAGCACCAAAGTGATGAACATCAACACATGCACTGCCCATGCCCCGATTTCGAATGGGAGACGTCCCTGTGCCACCCAAGCCTGACTAACGGACAGCAGGTTGCTGTAAATCATGAAGGTCAGCAGCGCAAACAGCAGGTTGTTGGTGCGCCCAGCGCGCGGATTGACGAAAGACAGCGGGATTGCCAACAAGGCAAGCGTCAAGGCAGACAGCGGCACTCCGATCCGCCACAATAGCTCTCCCTGACTGGCCGGATTGATATCACGCAGGAGTTCCCAAGTAGTCATGCTCTTGGTAGATTTGTCGATATCCGGGCTTTCGCGCGTTTCTATGCGCATTGCATACCTGTGGAACTCCATGACGCGAAACTCGGCGGCACCAGCTTCACCCTCGTAGCGCCGCCCCTGGGTCAGAACGATGAATTTATCGCCATTCGCCGCCACCTCCGTGTGGCCTTGCGCCGCAGCCATCACACCCAGGCGGCCATGCTGCATGGAATTGATGAAAATATTCTTGACCCGATCGTCCTGCCCGTCAGCGCTGGCTACCGATTCGACAAAAAATACCCGATCACCCCGTGCCGACTCCTTGAATGCCCCGGGGCTGACGCGCGCCACATCATCGCGCTGATCCATGCGATCCTGGTATTCAGTTCGCTTGCTCAGGGCCCATGGCGACAGGAACAAAGCCAATACTGCGATGACCAGCACGATAGGCAGTGCAAAACGGAGCACCGGGCGCATCCAGGCTGTCAGCGGCACGCCTGCAGAGAACCAGATCGCCATCTCGGAATCGCGATAAACCCGAGATAGTGAAAGCAGGATGGCAATGAACAGGGTCAGTGACAGCAACACCGGCAGGTAATTGAGCGCGGCGAAGCCGAGCAGGGCGGCTACCGCCTCGGATGTGATACGGCCGCCGGCAGCCTGTCCAAGCAAACGGATCAGTTGAGTTGTCAGCAGAATCGCGAACAAGGCGACAAAAACCGCGGCGGCAGTCTGGGCAAATTCGCGCTGGGCAGCGCGGAGAAATATCATCTTTTTTGCCAGCGTAAAATGGAGCTCGGAGTTGCGGTCAAAATGAATAATGGACGCACGACAGCATGGCAGTGGCAGCTGACATCGGTAACCTTGTCCGCGTCAAATAAAGCATCCGCCAGTAAAATTGCTTAAACTGCACGTTTTCCATATTTCGAGGAGTACGCGGTGGAATTTAGCATAAAGAGCGGTAGCCCGGAAAAGCAGAGAACTGCTTGCGTTGTCGCCGGCGTCTTTGAATCGCGCAAACTATCCTTGCCGGCAGAATTGCTGGACAACGCCGCGCACGGCTATCTTTCAGACCTGCTACGGCGCGGCGACATGGAGGGCAAGGCCGGCAGCACCTTGCTGTTACACAAGGTTCCCGGCTCGGAAGCCGAGCGCATTCTGTTGGTCGGCCTCGGCAAGGAGCGCGAATTCCGCGAAAAGGAATATCGCTCCGCAATTGCCACCGCGGTCCGCACCCTCAATGAAACCGGCGGTTTTGATGGCACAATCTACCTCACCGAGCTTCCGGTAAAAAAGCGCAATGTCGCGTGGCGCATCAGGCAAGCCGTGATGGTGGTTGAAGAAACGCTTTACCGCTTCGATCAAATGAAATCGAAAAAAGACGACGTGCGTCGCCCACTGCGCAAACTGACTTTTTGTGTCGAGCGCCGCACCGAACTCGCTGCCGCCGAGTTGGCCCTGACCGAAGGTCAGGCCATTGCCAGCGGCATGAGTTACATGAAGGATCTGGCCAACCTGCCCGGCAATGTCTGCACACCCAGCTATCTGGCAAAACAGGCCGGAGTCATGGCCAGGGAGCATGGCCTGCAAGTGGAGATCCTCGATCAAGCCGCCATGGAGAAATTGGGCATGCATTCTCTGTTGGCTGTTTCCAGGGGATCGCAACAACCCCCGCAATTCATCATCGTCAAGCATCTGGCTGGCAAGGCCGATGCCAAACCCATCGTGCTGGTGGGCAAAGGTGTCACGTTCGACACGGGCGGCATTTCGCTCAAGCCCGCTCCCGAAATGGATGAGATGAAATTCGACATGTCGGGTGCCGCCAGCGTCCTGGCCACAATGAAAGCGGCAGCCATGATGAAACTGCCGCTCAACATCATTGCCGTTGTGCCGACCGTAGAAAACATGCCCGGCGGGGGTGCCGCCCGTCCCGGCGACATCGTCACCTCGATGTCCGGGCAAACCGTTGAAATTCTCAATACCGATGCTGAAGGCCGGCTGATTCTTTGTGACGCGCTGACTTATGTCGAACGCTTTGAGCCCGATTGCGTCGTCGATGTTGCCACGCTCACCGGCGCCTGCGTCATCGCGCTGGGTCATGTGGTCAGCGGCCTGCTGGCCAACGATGACGGACTGGCGCGCGAACTGCTCGACGCCGGCCATGACAGCTGGGACCGTGCCTGGCAGTTGCCCCTGCTCGACGATTACCAGGAGCAATTGAAGAGCAATTTTGCCGACATGGGCAACATCGGTGGCCGTCCGGCTGGCACGATTACCGCCGCCTGCTTCCTGTCGCGCTTCACCAAAAAGTACGAATGGGCGCATCTCGACATTGCTGGCACAGCCTACAAGTCAGGCAAGGAGAAAGGCTCGACCGGTCGGCCGGTGCCGCTACTAAGCCAGTTTCTGATCGATCGCGCCGCGAAAGTCGGCGTGACCGAAGGAAATCCCCGTGGGACTGGCGGGACGGCGCAAAAGTAAGCCATTCACCCATGACGCGCATATCATTCCTGCATGGCGCGGCAGACCGCATTCAATCTGCCGCCCAGTGGCTGCAAAAAACCTGGGGTGAGCGCCAGTCGCCCCTGCCTGCGCTACTGGTCTATGTCCCGGACGCCGAGCAGGCCGCGCGGCTGGATCGCCTGCTCTGGACCCAGCCCCCACTTGCATTTCTACCGCATTGCCGGATCGATTCCCCGCTGGCTGGCGAAACGCCCATCTTGCTGACCGACAACCTGGACCGGAACCCCGACGCACCGCGTCAGGAGTGTTGGCTGCTCAATCTCGGCAACACACTGCCAGCGACCTTTTCTCGCTTTGAACACCTCGTGGAAATCGTCAGCACCGATGATGCTGACCGCCTGCCGGCACGGGATCGCTTCAAGTTTTATCGGGAACGCGGCTACGCCATCGACAATCGCGATATTTCCGGTGGCTGGTGATGTCTCAAGATAACGACATCATCACTCAGGCCGATGACCTCATGCGGCGCCATCGCAGCTTCGTGGCGCGTGTTGCTGAGCTAAGCAGCAAGGAATCTTCCACCGCCGGCACCACAAATGCGGAAAGCGACATCGAAATTCCTGTGCTGACTGAAGTGGTCGATGCCTCTGCCAATGCAATTCCAGCCCCATCGCAAGACATCGATAACGTTCTCAGAGCCCTGCGCGAAGATATTGAAAGTGAACTCTCAGAGTGGCTCGTCGAAGTCCTGCCCGCCGCGGTGGCAAATGCCAGCCAGAACATTCTCAGCGAACTTGATGCGAAGGCACGCCACACCCTGTTGCCGCGCCTGCTGGAAAGGCTTGAAGCCCGCCGCAACGCTGAACAAGGTTCAGATCATCCCTCGGTATAATCGTCTCCCCTGCTTCACCTGAATAAAGCTGATCTTTTCATGCAACTCGCAAAAAGTTTCGAGCCCGCCGACATCGAGCGGCACTGGTATCCGCTCTGGGAATCACGTGGCTATTTTGCCGCCGGCCTCGACACCGCAAGCCCCCCCCGTAGCCGCAGCTGCGCTGCGTCCTCCCCCCAGGGGGCCGGTCAAAATTTGGGGCGGCCCGGCGTTTTGCCCGAAAAACCCGAAAAAGATAGTTTCTGCATCCTGCTGCCGCCCCCCAACGTCACCGGCACGCTGCACATGGGGCATGGTTTCAATCAGGCCATCATGGATGCGCTGACGCGCTATTACCGCATGCGCGGCGCCAACACGCTGTGGCAACCGGGCACCGACCATGCCGGCATTGCCACGCAGATTGTCGTCGAGCGCCAGCTCGATGCCCAGGGCACCAGCCGCCACGAACTCGGCCGCGAAAAGTTCCTTGAAAAGGTCTGGGAGTGGAAGGAATATTCCGGCAACACCATCACCCAGCAGATGCGTCGGCTCGGCACCTCGCCCGATTGGTCGCGCGAGCGCTTCACCATGGATGCGGGCCTGTCGAAGATCGTCACCGAGACCTTTGTGCGCCTCCACAAGGAAGGCCTGATCTATCGCGGCAAGCGGCTGGTGAACTGGGACCCGAAGCTGCTCACCGCCGTTTCCGACCTCGAAGTGGTGAGTGAGGAAGAAGACGGCTTCATGTGGGAGATCCGCTACCCCTTCGTCGATACTGAAGGCGCGCTCACCGTCGCCACCACGCGACCGGAAACCTTGCTGGGCGACGTCGCCGTCGCCGTCAATCCCGAGGACGCACGCTACTCGCACCTGATCGGCAAGCAGGTCCGTCTGCCCCTGTGCGACCGCACCATTCCGATCATCGCCGATGCCTATGTGGACAAGAATTTCGGCACCGGCTGCGTCAAGATCACGCCAGCGCACGACTTCAATGACTGGCAGATCGGTCATCGGCACGGCCTGACCCCGCTCTCAATACTCACCCTCGATGCGCGCATCAACGAACATGCCCCCGAGAAGTACCGGGGCATGGACCGCTACGCGGCACGCCAGCTCATTGTCGCCGACCTCGAGGAACAGGGTCTGCTCGCCTCGACCAAGCCGCACAAGCTGATGGTGCCACGTGGCGACCGTACCGGCGTAGTCATCGAGCCGATGCTCACCGACCAATGGTTTGTCGCCATGTCGAAGCCCGGCGCGGACGGCACGAGCATTGCCGGCAAAGCCCTCGAATGCGTGGCCTCGGGGGAAATCAAATTCTTCCCCGAAAACTGGGTCAATACCTACAACCAGTGGCTAAATAATATCCAGGACTGGTGCATCTCGCGCCAGCTCTGGTGGGGCCACCAGATCCCAGCGTGGTACAGCGATGACGGCCGCACCTATGTAGCGCACGACGAAGCCGAAGCTTACGCGCTGGCGCAACTTGACGGCTACAACGGCGGACTTGAGCGCGATCCTGACGTGCTCGACACCTGGTATTCCTCGGCGCTCTGGCCGTTCTCGACACTCGACTGGACGCCAGAGTGGCCAGCCAAGTCGAACCCCGCGCTCGACCTCTACCTGCCCTCGACCGTGCTGGTCACCGGCTTCGACATCATCTTCTTCTGGGTGGCGCGCATGGTGATGATGACCAGGCACATCACCGGCAAGATTCCCTTCAAGCATGTCTATGTGCATGGCCTGATCCGCGATGCGGAAGGCCAGAAGATGAGCAAATCCAAGGGCAACGTACTCGACCCGATCGACCTGATCGACGGCATCAGCCTCGATGATCTGGTGGCCAAGCGCACCACCGGCCTGATGAACCCGAAACAGGCCGCGCAGATCGAGAAACGCACGCGCAAGGAGTTCCCGAACGGCATCGCCGGCTTCGGCACCGACGCGCTGCGCTTCACCTTCCTGAGCCTCGCCAGCCCGGGCCGCGACATCAAGTTCGACATGCAGCGCTGCGAGGGCTATCGCAACTTCTGCAACAAACTGTGGAACGCCAGCCGCTTCGTGCTGATGAATTGCGCGGACCAGGATTGCGGGCTCGAAGCCCACGACCAAGCCGCTTGCCAAGGCGAATATCTCGACTTCTCGCCGGCCGACCGCTGGATCGTCAGCCTGCTGCAACGGGTCGAGGCCGATGTCGCCAAACATTTCGCCGACTACAGGTTCGATCTACTGGCCAAGGCCATTTACGAATTCGTCTGGGACGAATATTGCGACTGGTATGTCGAACTGGCCAAGGTGCGCCTGCAGAACGGCACACCTGCCCAGCAGCGCGCCACCCGGCGCACGCTGGTGCGGGTGCTCGAAACCGTGCTGCGCCTTGCCCATCCGCTGATCCCCTTCATCACCGAAGAACTCTGGCAGCAGGTCGCCCCGGTGGCTGGCCGCATGAAAGTCGGCGTTGGCGGGACGGCGTCAGCCGTAACGCCGCGTAACATGGGGACGGCGTCAGCCGGAACGCCGCGTGACATGGAGACGGCGCCGTCAGAAACGATCATGCTGCAGGATTACCCGGTCGCCGAGCTCACGCGCTGCGACCCTGCCTCCGAGGCCTGGGTAACGACGCTCAAATCGCTGATCACCGCCTGCCGCAGCCTGCGTGGCGAAATGAACCTCTCCCCGGCGCTGCGCGTGCCATTAGTCGGCGCTGGCGATACGGCGGCCTTGACCGCGTTCGGCCCCTATCTTGCGGCGCTGGCCAAGTTATCGGAGGTGTCCTTCGTCGATAGCCTGCCCGACAGCGATGCACCCGTACAGATCGTCGGCAACTTCCGCCTGATGCTGAAGATCGAGATCGACGTTGCCGCTGAAAAGGAACGGCTCGGCAAGGAACTCGCCCGCGTCGAAGGCGAAATCGTCAAGGCGGAAAAGAAACTGTCCACCGAGAGCTTCGTCGCGCGCGCGCCTGCTGCCGTTGTGGCACAGGAACGTGAGCGCCTGGCGAACTTCCACTCCTTGCGAGAGAAACTCGCCAGCCAGCTCGGCAAGCTTGCCTGACAAGTAGAAAGGGGCCTGACGGCCCCTTTCCCCCTGCTACTCCGTCATACCGGCACAAGCCGGAATCCAGTGAAGTCAAACACCTGGCCCCCGGCCTGCGCCGGGGTGACGAAAATAACGGCGCTTCCCTGGCTTACTGAGCTGAATACGTACCACCGGCAACCTTCGCCATCATTTCCGCAGTGCTGTCCGGATGGCTGGAAATGCCCATGAACTGGAACATGCCCAGATCCGGCCAGGCCAGCGCGGTGCGATAACGGCCAAACAGGGCATGGGCCTTGTTGTCGACTACAAAGATTTCCCACGGCAGGGCGGCGATATGGTCGGGGCCGATTTTCTTCGCCCACCAGCCTTCGCCATTTTCGGGATCATTGGTCGCCACGCCGAACACCGCGAGCTTCTTGTCCACATTGACGATTTCATACACCTTGGCCGTCTTGGCAACACCTTTGACGAGGTTGTCGCGGATGGTTTTCACCGCTTCGTCAAAGTTGGCATAGACCTTCAGCTCGGTCTTGTCGGCAAAGCGCTCCATGCCCGCCATGTAGCGGTAAGTCGGCAGTGCCTCGGCCTTGACATCGCCGCCGAAATGCTTGCCGGCCCCGAGCGCCTTTTGCAGTTTGGCCGAAGTCGCCTTCACCGCCGCCTCGGCCTTGGCGTAGTCCTGACGCAGAAAAGCGCGCTGCCAGTATTCGAGGTTGAGATAGGACACCGTGCCGTCCGCCTTGACCCCGACGCGAATCGGCAAGCCGACCACGGCGGAACCGCCGATCTGCAACAGCGCCGCCGAAAAGCCCGGTTCGGTCACCACGATCACGCCATGCTGCGGCAAACCCGCCGGCAGATGCTGGCCAATCACCGCAAACCCCTCGGCCATCAATTTCCGTTCCGCCGCCGCCATCACCGCCTTGATATCACCCCCCGCCACCTTGTCGGCGGTCACATAAGGCTGCAAGGCATGCGCCAACAGTGAAAATACAGCAAGCACAACACCAGCCAGAATTCTTTTCATGATGCCTCCTTGAATTTGTTGACGCAGGATCAGTCGAACTTATCGATACGGGTATGAAAAAGGCCGGGAGGTATAACCCTTCCGGCCTTCAATTTACGATTTACTGTTTGAAGCTTAAAAAGCTTACTTGAACTTCATGCCGTAGGCGATACCCAAGGAATTCTGGTACATCTTGATGTTCATTCCTGCGGTCGTACCAGTACCATTGACGGTATTCTTGAAGCCATGCATGTAGCCAACGGTCAGCTCGTCCTTATTTGCCAAGGTCCAGGTTCCACCCAAGGTCAGATGGCTCTCGATAACGCCAGGGGCCAAGGTGTTGAAGAACGTCTCATTAGTCGGGATGGGCTGACGGCCAGTACTGTAGCCGGCACGCAAGGTCAGATCCTTGCTGAACGCGTAGTTCGCGCCAAGTTTGTACACTGTCATGTCACGCCAACCAAAACCTGGGCCGTTGTCCTGTCCTAAAAATGCAGATGTATTGCCAGTATTCGCAATCGCCCTGACGTTGCTATAGTTGATCTGCTGGACGTCGAAAGCAACGGTCAACTGAGGCGTGGCCTTGACGGCGATGCCGATACCGTAGTTCTCGGGGATATCGAAATCGCCCTGTTCTGCAAACAAACCCTTGTACTTGTCGAACTTGCTCATCTTCATCTTGGTCGCGTAGGTCGCGCCGAGCGTGATAGTGTCGGTGATCTTGCCGGTCCAACCGAGGCGCAGCCCCCAACCATCAGATGTGTCATAGCCCAGATTAGCACCGGTACCTGGCACACCAGTAGTACTCACACCGAAAGCCTGTAGTCCATCGGCAGCAAAACGCTGGTAACCATAGACCAGCGAAACGCCTAGCGAGTGATCCTTATTAACCTTCATCGCGAAAGTCGGCGCCACGAATAGCTGTTCGAGATTAACGCCAACGTCTCCAACGGGCCCGAACAGTGTGGGAATACCTCCGACATACTTCGTATTCATGCCACCATTGCCATAGACGGCAACGCCGACTGCCATATCCTTGCCTAGCATTCTGTTGTAGCCGATCTCGGGAATCAAAAATGTCTTGACGCCATCACCGCTGTACTCCGTGCCACCCATATCCATACCACGCCGCGGCATGAAAGTGTCGAGGCCAACATCCAGACGATCACCAACACTAGTGATACCAGCCGGATTGGTGGCGGCTGCCAGTGCATCCTGCGGCAGAGCAATGCCTACACCCGCCATGCCTTTGGCCTTGATGCCATAACCGTGCGAGAAGTAACCGTTGGTAGCAAAAGCCGAGGTGGACAGTCCGGCGACGGCGAGCAGTGCGGCGATTTTTTTGAGTTTCATGGTTCCCCCTTAATGGGCTAGATTCAAACGGTTAGCGAAGTATGCTGACAAACGACAACAAGTCGATGACTACTCTAGACTTTCAAACTGCTGATGACAACCAAACACTTGGCTTCTCTTGCATTGACCAGCCATCCGCGTTGCGGAGATACGACAAATATTCAGATGAACAGCGTCACATCGGCAACCTGGGCGACCGGCAGGAAGGAGGCGGCGCCGACGTATTCCATGCCGTCAATAAAGTCGTTGTGGTCGAAGCCGAACAGTTCGACGGTCATCTGGCAGACGGAGAACTTGACGCCGGCTTCCTGCGACAGTTCGCGCAGTTCGGTGAGGCTGGCGACGCCGTTGTTCTTGATGGTTTGTTGCATCAGGGCGGTGGCCAGGCTCTCGAAGCCGGGGACGTTGCCCTGCACGATGTTGGGAATGTTCCAGTTGACGCTCTTGAACCAGTCGGGGCCGAAGGGCATTTTCATGGGCATGCCGGGGTTGCCGAGCGGGCTGACCTTGAGGTCGGAAAGATCTTTCTTGACCAGTTGCAGGCCATAGAAGGTGAAGAAGATGGTGACATCCCAGCCCAGCGCGGCGGCGGTGGAAGCGAGGATGAAAGGGGGATATCCCCAGTCCAGCGTGCCTTTGGTGGCGATGATGGCCAGCGATGGCGTCTTCGCTTCTTCGCGCGCTTGCAGCAGGGCTTCAAGTTTTTGCGGCAGCAGGGCTTCGAGGCGCTGGTTGATCAGTTCGTCGATGTTGGTCAGGTCGGTGCTTGTCGTCATGCTTTTCTCCTGAATCGCACTGTTTGTACAGAGTTTCAGAACAGTCTGAAAGACTAATATGCTTTTGGCAAAAAAAGGCGCCAGATTCTGGCGCCTTCGACTTGCCATGCTTACTTGCGCTTGATGTAGAACTCGAATTCCTTGTTGTTCTCGGCACTGGAAAGCAGTTCGTTACCGGTCTGCTTGGCGAAGGCGACGAAGTCCTTCACCGAGCCGGGGTCGGTGGCAAGAATGCGCAGCACCTGGCCGCTGGTCAGTTCGCCCAGTGCCTTCTTGGCACGCAGAATCGGCAACGGGCAGTTCAGCCCACGGGCATCAAGCTCTTTATCAAAATTCATTGTGTTTCCTCCGGTAAGTTAATGAGTCGTTGCAAGCTTATTAAAACTTCGGGTGCTGCATCATAAGCTTCTTTTACTGTTGCAGCAATTGTGAAATTTTATAATGCAGCAGTCGTCTTTAGGCTTAGTACACTGATGGCCAGCAGTCTTATATGTTGATCATTTGCAAAGACTATAAGGATTTTACGATATTCTTTCAGCCTTTTACTTTTCCGCTGCGGAGTCACTTGCTTCCGCCAAGCATATCAGGAGTTTCGCCATGCCCCGCCCAATGCCCAAATTCAACGCCAGCGAACGCCGGCTCGTCAGCCAGACGCTTCAGGAGCGCTATGGCAGAAAGGTGCCGTTTCTGGACGCCGAAGCCGAGTTGCTGCTCCACCCTCTCGATAGTGCTGTGACGGTCTGCCCGACACTGGCCTGGGAAGAGCGCGGCGCCAATTTCGTCCTTTTCAAGACCGGCGACAATCGCTTCCGCTGTCAGTTTTATTACACCGCCGCGGAGCAGTTTGGCACCGGCAAGGATGAATACGACACCCTCGGCGATTGCGTCATCACCCTGTTGCAGGTGCAGTCCGATCATGAACGTGATCGCCAGGGCATGCGCTCGGGCATGAACGCGGTCGACTTCAGCAAGGCCAACGACGGGGAGGAATACTTCCCGCCCATCATCATCTGAGTCGGATAATCGTGAAAATCTGCATTGTTTCCGACAGCCATGACCGCGGCCCGCGCCTGGCTGACGCGGTTGAAGCTGCCAAGGGGGAAGGTGCGCAGGCCGTGATCCATTGTGGCGACCTGATCGGTACCAACACCCTCAAGGCCTCAATGAAATTCGGCATGCCGATCCATGCCGTGCACGGCAACAACCTTGGCGATCCGGTTGCCATCGCCCGCTTGGCCTGCAATTCGGAAGGGCTGCTGCATTACCACGGTAACGATGCCAGCATCGAGTTGGGGGGGCGCCGCATCTTTGTCACCCACTACCCCCACATCGGCCGTGCCTTCGCCTGCACCGGCGACTACGATCTGGTCTGTTGTGGCCACAGTCACGTGCCGAAAATCCAGTTGGAGCCCAACGTGAAGGGTGGCAGCACCTGGCTGACCAATCCCGGCACCGTCGCCGGACTCGGCGCACCCGAGGCAACCTGGATCATGGGCGACCTGGCCACCCTGCACTTCGAGATCCGCACCCTGTCGCGCTGAGTTTTACGAAAGTCGGCATGCCCGGAGGGAATCTCCTTTTCGGGACTGGCGGGATGAAATGGCCCGCATGGGGTACGGCGTGCAGAACCTTCCCTCAAGCAGCCTTGCCGCCGGGCCGCCCCAAGGCAAGGTGGCACGCGGCGCCAGCCGCAATCCGCTCCAAAGCATGAACGGGAGCTCCCCGTAACAAACGAGCGAGCGAGTCAACAGTCACCTCCCCCGTGAGGGGGAGGATGGGAGGGGGCGGGCGTTTAACCTAAGCTACCGCCCGCTCCTCGGGAACGAAAGATGAACGCGGCACGCCGCGATTCTCGCCCATGTCTGCGAGCAGTTCCTTGATGTCGAGGATCAGCACTATCTGGCCATTGGACAGGGTGGTGACCCCGGCCACGCCCTTGGGACGGAAATCTTCAAGCGATTTGATCACGGCATCTTCGCGGCCCATGAAGCCGTCGATGGCAAGAATGAAGGCGTGATCACCCGTCTGCATCAGTACGCCATATTGGGGAACCTGCACAGGTGTCCAACCAAGCAGGCTGTAGATCGGATAGATCGGCATGACTTCGCCGCGCACCACCATTGTCGCCCGACCACCGACTTCCTGTACCTGCTCAAGCTGGATCGGCAGGATCTCGCGCACCATTGACAGTGGCACGGCAAACGGTTGCTCGCCCAGTTGCACCAGCAGCACCGGCAATATCGCCAGCGTCAGCGGCAACGATATGACAAATGATGTGCCCTTGCCGGGAGATGATTTGATTTCGATGCTGCCGTTGAGTTTCTGGATGTTGGTCCTGACGACGTCCATGCCGACGCCGCGACCGGAAACATCGGAGGCAACTTCCATGGTCGAGAAGCCGGGCAGAAACACCAGGTTGAAACTCTGGCGCTCGTCCATGGTGTTGGCTTCTTCGTCGGTGATCAGTCCCTTCTCAAGGGCCTTGGCGCGTAACCGTTCGGCATTCATGCCCTTGCCGTCGTCGGCGACGATCAACACGATATGATCGCCCTCCTGACGCGCCTCAAGCCGCACTTGCGATTTTTCCGGTTTGCCGGCGGCGAGCCTTTCCTGCGGGCCTTCGACACCATGGTCGACAGCGTTGCGGATCAGGTGAATGATCGGATCGGAGAGATCCTCGATCATGGTCTTGTCAATTTCGGTTTCTTCACCGACCAGCAGGAGTTCGACATCCTTGCCGAGGTTACGCGCCAGATCGCGGGCAATCCGCGGATACTTCTGGAACAGGCGGCCAATCGGCTGCATGCGTGTCTTCATCACCGCGTTTTGCAGATCGGACACCAGCAAATCAAGTTGGCTTACGGCCTGATCGAGCGCATGCAGTGTGTCGCTGTCGCTCAGTCCGTTGAGGATGTCGCTGCGCAGGGCGTTGAGGCGGTTTTTGGTCAGACCGATCTCACCCGAGAGGTTGAGCACCTGGTCGAGGCGGGAGGTGTCGACGCGAATTGTGTTGTCGCGGGATTTTTCATTGTCGCGACGTCCGACCGGAGCTGAAAGCGCTCCCGGCTTGTCGGTAACACGCCGACCGACAGCATGCTGAATGATGGTCTCCGGGGTCTGTCCGGCTACCTGGGTATGCATTACCTGATCCGTTGCCGGTGTCGAGATTACTGCGACAGGGGGATCTGCAGGCAGGGGGAAAACTGGTATGGCGGCAGCACCAGCAACCGCACCGTAAAGCTTGTTCCAGTCGAGACCGGCGGTCGGCACAGTCGGCGCAGCAACCACAGCGGAGGGGATAACAGCGGGAGCGCTGTCAACAACAGGGGCTTCCAGTTCGCCCGCCAACGCGGCCTTGAGGTTGGCAATCAGTTGGGGATCGGCCGGCGGCGGCAGCACACCGCTGTCGAGATGACCGAACATGTCGCGCACGGTGCCGGTGGCGGCCATGATGCTGTCCATGATCTCTTTGGTCAGCAGCAGTTCGCCGGTGCGCAGCTTGTCGAAAAGGTTTTCCGTCAGGTGGCAGAGCGTCACCAGCTCGGCGGCGTTGAGAAAACCCGCGCCACCCTTGATGGTGTGGAACCCACGGAATATGTCATTCAGCAGGCGCGCATCCTGCGGATTTTTTTCCAGATCTACCAGCTTGTTGTCGACGTCCGACAACAGGTCGGTGGCTTCAGTCAGGAAATCCTGCAGCAGGTCTTCCATTCCGGCAAAGTCACTCATGTCGCTCTCCTTTTGGTACGTTGGTCACCATCCCACCTGCGTACCACATCAGAATCCCAAACTGTCAAGCAATTCATCCACCTGCGCCTGACTGGTCGCCACGTCATTGCGCCCCGTGGCATTGATGACCGGCCCATTCAACAAACTGACTGGTGTGTCAGCCTTTTTCTCTTCAGGCATCACTTCAATCAGTACTTGCAAAAGTTGTGATTCGAAACTCTGTACCAATTCAACGACCTTCTTGATCACCTGTCCGGTGAGATCCTGAAAGTCCTGGGCCATCATGATTTCCCTGAGCTGGACGCTGGTAATGTCGATCTGGCCGGGAGCAATGGCAAAGTACGTCCGCGTATCGGCAGCCAGTGCCTTGAATTCTTCAACTGACAACTGGTTGGCGAACATCTTGTCCCAACGTTCGCCCATCGCCCGGGTGTGGAGTTCCAGATCATTCTGGACTGGCATGGCGATGTCAGTGGCATTGAGGACACGACTGGCCGCCTGTTCGGTCAATCGGGATATGTAGGTCAGCCGTTCACGCGCATCGGGTATCTTGCGCGCAGTGTCCTCGAGTGCCTTGTCATAACCCAGTTCGCGCATGCTCTCGTGCAGCCTGCGCGCCATCTGGCCGAGGCGGTTGTACATCGCCTCCTGCGGGGTAGCGCTGTCCGCGCCATCACCTTGCGCTTTTTCGGGTACGCATACAGGCTCTGCAGTCACGCCGCTCCTGGACATCTGATCGGAGATCCGGTCGAACAAGGACTGCAAATCGTCCGAATCGCCAGAGGGATTCGGCTCCGCCACCGGAGCAACGGGTACCGGACCGGCAGCAATGGTATCGAACAGGGCCTGCAGGTCCTGCGAGTCACCGGATTCGTCGAATTTGATCGGTTTTGCCATACGTGTTGCTTCCGCTCCCGCCGCCGCTGATGCAAATCAGGTGGCCTTGATGTTTACCAGCCCAGTTTCTCGAAAATCTTGGTGAGCTTCTCGTTGAGGGTCGCCGCCGTGAAGGGCTTGACGATATAGCCAGTGGCGCCCGCCTGCGCAGCGGCAATGATGTTTTCCTTCTTGGCTTCAGCAGTGATCATCAGTACAGGGAGCGACCGGTAGGTAGCATCACCGCGAATCGTCTGCAGCAAGGTCAACCCGTCCATGTTGGGCATATTCCAATCGGTAATGATGAAATCAAAGGGCGTGCCCTGAATTTTATGCCAGGCGACTGCGCCGTCCTCGGCCTCATCGACATTGGTAAAACCCAGTTCCTTGAGCAGATTGCGCACGATGCGGCGCATCGTCGAAAAGTCATCTACGACAAGGAATCTGATTTTGCTGGGATCTGCTGGCATTAAACGTTCTCCGGGTGAATCTGTCTTCTTGAATATATCTCAGTCGCGGTGCGATCTGAGCAGGAGCGGCCGCAAGGTTTCGGCCAGCACTTCGGCATCGAATTTGGCAACGTAAGCATCGACACCGACGCTCTTGCCCATCGCGCGATTGGCCTCCGAGGACAGCGACGAATGCATGACTACCGGGATGCCGTCAAAGCGCTTGTCTGACTTGATGTGCTTGGTCAGCACATAACCGTCCATCTCGGGCATTTCGGCGTCGACGAGGATGACATTCACCTCCTCGCGCAGGTTCCGACCGGTCTGTTGCGCGTGGGCCGCCATGCCTGACAGGCGCGTCCAGGCTTCCATGCCGTTCAGCGCATGCTTGTGTCTGACCCCCATCTTTTCAAGTACTTCGGCGATTTTCTTACGGGCCACCACGGAGTCGTCGACAAAGAATATCTCGTAATCTTCGTCGCCAATCTTGTCGATCTGGCCGACCAGTGCTTCGCCGAATGTGTTGGCCATGATCTGTTCGACATCGACAATCGACACCAACTTGCCGCTATCGAGCTCGGTGATGGCGGTGATGTAGGCATGGGTGCCGCCCGTGACCGCTTCGGGCGCGCGCACCCGGTCCCAATCGACGCGGATGATGCGATCGACATCATGCACCAGAAAACCAAGTGTACGCTTGCTGTACTCGGTCACCATCATCGAGCCACCACGACCGGGTGGTGCATCAGCCAACTGCATGACCTGCGCCAGGGAGACCACGGGGATCACATTGCCGCGCAGGCTGATCAGACCCTCGACTGCGTTTGGCATGTGGGGTGACTTGGTGATGCTCGGCGTTTTACTGACTTCGCGGACTTTGAAGACATTGATGCCGAAGGTTTCGTTCGTGCCGAGTGAAAACAGCAGAATCTCCATGCGATTCGACCCAGCCAGCTTGGTGCGGGCATCGACGCTATCGATCATGGAAGCCGGGTTTTGGCCGTAGGTCAGCGAGGCAAAATTGCTCATTTAACAATTCTCCGTCAGGCAGCCTGCTTGGCTGGGGCTGGCTCATCCTTGAGCAACAGGGTACTGAGTGTTTCCGCGAGCCGCTTCGCCTCGAATTTCGGCACATAATCATCGACACCCAATGATTTGCCCAGTTGCTGGTTCGCCATCGACGACAGCGAGGAATGCATGATCACTGGCACCCCGGCAAAACGCGCATCCGACTTGATGTTCTT
This sequence comes from uncultured Methyloversatilis sp., assembly GCA_964580925.1. Taxonomy (GTDB): domain Bacteria; phylum Pseudomonadota; class Gammaproteobacteria; order Burkholderiales; family Rhodocyclaceae; genus Sulfuricystis. The sequence goes on along the minus strand of CAZOMI010000012.1, from coordinate 18,041 downwards.
GGTGAGGATATAACCATCCATCTCGGGCATTTCAACGTCGGTCAGCACCAGTTGCACCAGATCCTTGACCTTGCGACCCGAAGCATCGGCATAGCTGGCAATTTTCAACATTTCTTCCCAGGCCTGCCGGCCATTCATCGCGGCAACTCCGCGAATACCCATGGCCTTCAAGGTGCGCTCGATCTGGCCACGCGCCACCGAGGAATCGTCGGCATAAACGATGGTTAGTCCTTCCCTGCCGATCGGCTGGATGGCATCGAACAAGGCATCGTCATCATATTTCGCGGTCTCGGAGAGAACGCGCTCAACATCAAGCATCATCACCAGCCGACCATCCTGCAATTCGGTTACGGCAGTCACCAGGCCCCCGAGATTCGAGGTCAGCATCTCGGGTGGTACGCGCATCTTCGACCAGTCGAGGCGCAGAATGGTATCGACGGACTGGACCAGAAATCCTTGTGTATGACCGTTGTACTCGGTGACGATCATGATGTCGCGCGGCGTTTCCGTCTGCATGCCGATGAAATCGGCCAGATCAACCACCGGCACCAATATGCCGCGTAGCGAAACCATGCCTTTGACGGCAGCAGGCATGTCGGGCGCCGAAGTGACCGGTGGGGTGCGCATGACCTCCCGCACCTTGAACACATTGATACCGAAGGTTTCTTCCCGCCCCGTACGCTGATCGACCCCCAGGGAAAACAGCAGGATCTCCAGCTTGTTGGTGCCCGCCAAGCGGGTACGCGCATCAATATTCTTCAGCAGTTCTGACATTTGACCACCTTGACTTTAGCCGCCTGGTTGAACTACACGCCTAACAGAGGAGTTTCGTCGAATCATCGACCAAAAGCCATAATAAATTAATTTTGGGTTTTTAATATTACGCCATTCTTCATAGCTTGAAGCGTTGTACGGCCATTTCCAGTTCGCCTGCCAGTGTTTCAAGCTGGCGTGCACTGTCAATTGCATTGCTCACCGTAACCCCGCAGCTTGATGCCAGCGAGACAATCAGCTCGATATTGACGGAAATTTCGGTGCTGGCCTGCGCTTGACCGGAAACTGCGGCATTGATGCGTCCCATGCCATCGGTAGTCTGACTGACTGTCTGGTTGATTTCACCCAGGGTCACGGCAACGGTTTCAAGATGCTCCTGAGATGTGCCGAGCGAGGACAAGCCCAGATCCAGTGAAGATTCGACCTTGCTGGCTTGTTGCTCGAGGCTGCGGGTTACCTTGTCGATCTCGCTGGCCGTCTTGGCCGATTTCTCTGCGAGTTTGCGCACTTCATCGGCAACCACGGCAAAGCCGCGGCCCTGCTCACCGGCGCGCGCCGCCTCGATGGCCGCGTTCAGCGCCAGCAGGTTGGTCTGGTCGGCAATGTCGCGCACTTCGCGCGTCATGCCGGTGATGGCAGCAGCACTGTTAACGAACTCACGCGTTATGTCGCTCATCTCGCGGATCGCATTCTCTGCCATGTCGAGTTCGCCAATCATGCGCGAGAGGCTTTCATTGCCATCCCGCGTACGCGCCAGGCTGGCCGCCGCAGATTGATCGACTTCTGCAGCCTGGGCAGCAACGCCCGAAACGCTTTCAGAAAGCCGCTCTATGGCTCCAGACGTCTTCTGCGCCACCGCGGCTTGCTCGGCAGTACCGGATTTCACCTCAGTGGTTATCCTCTGAAACGCGGAAGATGTATCCCGCAGCTTGTCAGCGGCTGACTTCAGCCCGCTGGCCATGTCATGCAGTCCGTTGCGCATGCCGGCAATTGCCGCCAGCAGGCTTGAATTGTCTCCTGGCCTCAGCTCAATATGGGTGTTGAGGTCTCCGGTTGAAATTCTCTTCACCACATCGGCGGCATATTGTGGATCACCGCCGAGCAGGGACAAGAGTAGGCGCAGCAGGTGCATGAACGCAGCCAGTCCGGCCAAGGATGCCATCACGATGACAAGAATTATCCAATTGCGGGTACCCGTTGCCTGCACCAGCAATTGCGGGTCGAGTCGACCGGCGGCTTCTGCCAGGCGCAGATACATGAGGAAAGTAAAGCCGTTTGCCACCAACGCGGTCGCTGCAAGAACCATCAGGACCAAAAACATACGCTGTTTCAGTGTCATGCCTTATTACCCCTTTATTTATAGGAGGGCGAATTCCCTTACAGTGAGCCATTGTAAGCGAGCGTATAAAGAAAGTGCTGCAACATCAGGCTACAGACGGGGGATCGGGGCAACTATATTTACTTCAGGCGCAACATCACCCGTTCGGCAACATTGCCGAGGCTGGCCACCTCGTTGACGGCTCCGATCATGGCTGCCTCGCGCGGCATGCCATAGACGACGCAACTTGCCTGATCCTGGCCGATATTCCAGGCGCCGGACTGGCGCATTGCCAGCATGCCAGCCGCGCCATCCTTGCCCATGCCGGTAAGAATGATGCCGATCGCCGCTTTGCCCACTTCCCTGGCGACGGAATTGAACAGGACATCGACGGCCGGACGGTGACGATTGACCGGATCAGACTTTGCCAGCTCCGTCACCCAGCCACCGCCGCTCCGTTTCACTGTCAGGTGCGAATGACCCGGTGCCAGATAGGCATGGCCTGGCTGAATGCGCTCACCCCCCCGTGCCTCGATGACCCGCACCGCGCCAAGACCGTCAAGCCGTTTGGCAAACGAGGGCGTAAAGGTTTCCGGCATGTGCTGCACCATGACAATGCCCGGCACTGCGGCGGGCAGACGCATGATGACCTCCTTGATCGCCTCGGTACCGCCAGTGGAAGCACCGATGGCGATGAGCCCGTCATGGAGCAAGTGGCTCGGCGCACCGGCCAGTTGCGCCTCCTTGCGCGCTACGGTAACCGGAGGGGGTGGGCGCCGCAAATGAGCACCCCGGGCGGCGCTGATCTTGTCGCGGATTTCTTCGGCGAAGTCCTGCAACAACGCCTTGCTTCCGGCACTGGGCTTGGTGACATAATCAACCGCGCCCAGTTCGAGCGCCCTGAGGGTGGACTCGGAGCCTCGCTTAGTCCGCGAGGAAATCATCACGACCGGAATCGGCCGCTCCTTCATCAATTGCCCAAGGAACTCCAGCCCATCCATTCTGGGCATTTCGATATCCAGCGTCAGCACGTCCGGATTGAATTCCTGGATCATGTCGAGTGCCACCAGCGGATCTTGTGCGGAACCAACCACCTCGAGACCGGGCGCGCTACCGATGATCTCGGTGAGGAGCTTGCGCATCAGCGCTGAATCATCAATGATCAGGACTTTGATAGCCACTCGTGTGTCTTTCAATAAAGTTCGATATCGCCGGTAGGTGTTCAAGCGGCCCTTGCATATTCGTCACGACTTCATCCCGGCCCCGGCGCCGCGACGATCGGCGCGTTCATAGACTGTACGGCCGAGAGAACGGAACAGGTCGGTCGCATGCAGGAAACTCTCTGAATGGCCGGCATAGAGCAAGCCATCCGGGTGGAGCAAGGGCACGAATTTCTTGAGGATCTGGTATTGCGTCGGCTTATCAAAGTAGATCATCACATTGCGACAAAACAGGGCATGCAGCGGCCCCTTCACCGACGGCCAGTGGGGATCCAGCAGGTTGATGCGGCTGTAAGTAATCAATTTTTGCAATTCGGGCCGCACCCGCACCTGGCCAGCCTGCGCACCAGTACCCTTGATGAAAAACTTGCGCAAGCGTTCAGGGTCCAGCCGCTCGACACGGTCAATTGGATACATCCCGCTCTCGGCGGTCCTGAGTACATTGGTATCGATGTCGCTGGCGTGAATCTGCACTGGAGGCGTCAAGCTGTTGAAGGCTTCACAGGCAGTAATGGCCAGCGAGTAAGGCTCTTCGCCGGTCGAGGCGGCGGAGCACCAGATCCTGATCGGCCGCTGCGTCAGGCCAAGCAGATGTTGTTGCAACATCGCGAAATGATGGTTTTCGCGGAAGAAGGAAGTGAGATTGGTCGTCAGGGAGTTGACAAAGGTTTCCCATTCCTCGGCATGCCCCTGCTCAAGATAGGCGAGATACTGATCGAAACTCGCCATGTTGAGCGCCCGCAAGCGCCGCGCCAGGCGTGAATAGACCATGTCATGCTTGATCGGCGTCAGCGAAATGCCGGCAAATTTGTGGATAAGCTGTCGCACCCGCTCGAAATCCGCCGGCGTGAAATGGAACTCGCGGCCGGTCGCCGTAACGCCAGAACCGACTTTTATACCGCCGGGTAGCGACATCAACGCCTTGCTGCGACGCCCGGCGGCGGAACAATGCCGCGCTCGGCCAGGTCGGTTGCATCGCCTACCTCGGCAAGGGGCTCTTCCTTGCCGTCGCTGAGAATCGCTTCTTCGGTCCGCTTGTTCATGACGACGATGCTGATGCGACGATTGCTGGCACTCTGCGGCTGTTCCCTGTCGTAGAGCACGGTCGAAGCGAACCCGACCACCCGCATGATCTTTGCATCTTCGAGGCCGCCAGTGACCAGTTCGCGGCGCGACGCATTGGCGCGGTTGGTAGAGAGCTCCCAGTTGCCAAAACCGCGGTCACCACCGACAAAGGGCGTGGCATCGGTATGGCCGGACAGCGTGATGCGGTTCTCCACCTGGTTGAGCAAGGGTCCGAATTCGCGCAGGATGACCTTGGTGTATGACTTGAGTTCCGAACTGGCGAGGTCGAACATCGGCCGATTCTTTTCGTCGATGATCTGGATGCGCAAGCCTTCGCTGGTGATGTCGAGCAGCAACTGGTTCTTGAACTGCTTGAGCGTCGGGGTGGCCTCGATCAGCTTTTCCATTTCGTCCTTCAACTGCTGCAAGCGCTCACGCTCCTTGCGCTCGAACTCTTCCTTCATGCGTTTTTCGCTGATCTTGCGGTCTGTCTTGGTTTCCCCGCGCTTGACCTGACCATGCGCCTGGGTGAGATCCTGGCCGCCGCCCTGGATGATCGAGGAAGCGTCACCAGCTCCCGAACCGCCGAACATGGCCACCAGCAGCGGGGTCTGGAAGTGATCGGCAATACCCTTCAGGTCACCCTTGGAGGTCGAGCCCAGCAGCCACATCAACAGGAAAAACGCCATCATCGCCGTCACGAAGTCGGCATAAGCAATCTTCCAGGCACCACCGTGCGCGGCGCCACCGCCCTTCTTGATCTTCTTGACTACGATTGGCTGCTGGGAATCGTCACTCATTGTCGCTCATGGATCTTCAGGCAGTGCGGGATGAAAGTCGGCGCTGGCGCTACGGCGTGTCGCTATGCCGCAGCGGGAAGGCAAGCTTATTTGCCCTTGCGGCTCTTGATGTCTTCCTCAAGTTCGATGAAGGTCGGGCGGTCTGTCGAATACAGCACCTTGCGGCCAAACTCGACCGCGACCTGGGGAGCATAGCCGTTCATGCTGGCCAGCAGGACGGCCTTGATGCATTGATAAATCTTGCTGCCCTCTTCCGCCTTCTGCTCGAGCTGGCTGGCGATCGGCGCGGTAAAACCGTAGGAAGCAAGAATCCCCAGGAAGGTGCCGACCAGGGCGCCGCCGATCATCTTGCCAAGCACGGCGGGAGGCTGCCCCACCGAACCCATCACGTTCACCACGCCCATCACCGCCACGACGATGCCAAAGGCCGGCAGGGCATCGGACACCTTGGCCATGACATGGGCAGGAACATGCGCCTCGTGGTGGTGGGTTTCAATTTCGATATCCATCAGGTTTTCGATCTCGAAAGCGTTCAGGTTGCCGCCCACCATCATGCGCAGATAATCGGTAATGAATTCCATTACATGGTGATCATGGGTAACGGAGGGATACTTCGAGAAAATCGGGCTGGCTTCCGGATTTTCGACATCATTCTCGATGGACATCAGGCCTTCCTTGCGGACTTTCGCCAGCACTTCAAACAACATGGCCAGCAGGTCCATGTAAAGCGCTTTATTGTATGCAGAGCCCTTGAGGACGGAAGGCAAGGCACCAAGGGTCGCTTTGACCGCCTTGCTGCCGTTGCTGGCGATAAAGCCGCCGATCATCAGGCCAATAATGGCCAAATATTCAAGCGGGACCCAGAGGGCACCCAGGCTGCCATGCAGTGAATAGGTGCCGATTGAGGCAAGCAGAATGATGACGTAGCCGACGAGCAGAGACATGTAAAACCCCAGTTTTCAGCCGGCGTAGAGCGCGGCACGGACGAGCAAACGCAATAATAACGGCAAACGTAGGGCCATGGCGCGCCGAGTTTGATCCAAAGTTAAAGGGCACCCGCCTCCGACCGCATGGAGGATAGGTGCCCTTCAAACTGCCTGAAGGTGAATATCAGGCCATGTCAGGCCGCTGTGGCAGGAGCGGCCTGGGCGGACCGACGGGTCTTGCCGGCGCGGGCCGGCATGTGGCACAGGCCACAAACATAGTCACGTTTCGGGTCGTGGGCATGTGCGACAAACTCACCGCCACAGGTCTTGCAGCGGGTCATCTGCAGCATGCCCGCATCGAAGAAACGCACCATGGTCCACGCACGGGTCAGCGACAGCACACTGTCCATGCTGGAACGGCCGACTTGCTCGGTGTAAAGACGATAGGCCTTGATGATGCGCTCCAGGCCGGACAGGCCGGTGTGGCGCCCGAGAAAATTGAAGTAAGCCATGAACAGCGAAGCATGCACGTTGGGCTGCCAGGTCATGAACCAGTCGGTCGAGAATGGCAGCATGCCTTTCGGCGGCGAAACGCCGCGCACTTCCTTGTACAGCTTGAGCAGTCGCTCGCGGGAGAGCTTGGTTTCGGCCTCGAGGAGTTGCAGGCGGGCGCCAAGTTCGATGAGTTCGATGGCAAGGCGAATGTCTCTCGCCTCCGAGATTACGGATTTGTTACGCATGGGAGCCTCCTGGATACGGCGGGATCGACGGGATCAGGCAACCGACTCGACCGGCCTGCCGGCGGCGAGGATGGCAGCGTGAATGTGTCCAACACCGCGCTCGCGGGCGTGATTGGCCAGCAGATCGATCAACAAGGTATCGTCAAAGCGGAAGCTGCACAGCAACATGTCGGAACTGGCCATTTTCAGGACCTGTCCAGGGGTCAGGGCTTCCAGAATGTCGGCAATCTCCTCACTGATGCCCAGGCGAAACACGGCGGTCTCCCGATCGGAACGAACCATGTTCTGCGCCAGCATCAGGTAAGCAAGATTGACTTCCTTTATGTCGTTGTAGGTGTCAGTCGGTTTCATCTTGGCTCTCCTTGCATTGCCGCCATGCCGGGGCGAGGAGACTTTCCGCGCATGCCCGTTTGGCAGTGATGGCATTGTCGGGCGTTTTTGACAAGAAGAAAATCACTGGAAAGACCATCCTTTTGTAAGAATAGGATGGGAGCCTCTTGTAAGAAAAAACCTTACAAAATTGCTCTTATCTCATGTTTTGAATTGATTTTTTCAGGCTAGCCCAACCCGATCATCCAAGAAAGCGCCTTTGACAGGGGGCGGACCTGCCCAAGAGGGCAAGTCACCCTCGCTTGACAAGGTGCTTATCTATTGAACCGTTGCGACGCAGTTTCTGCCCCGCTGTTTTGCCTGATAAGCCCCCTCGTCGGCACGTTTGATCAGGGCATCGATGTCTGGTGTATCCATGCCGCGCGCGGCCACGCCGACACTGATGCTGCATTTGATCTGCTCCACGCTGGATGACAACCTGACCTCGGCAACCGCTTTCCTTACCCGCTCACCGCACAGCATTGCGGCAGCGAGATCGGTTTCCGGACAAATGACGAGAAATTCGTCGCCACCCGTGCGGCAGATCACGTCCTGCGCCCGCAACCCTGACTTGATCGCCTGGGCAGTCTGCTTGAGCACCGCATCGCCGACATCGTGGCCATGGGTATCATTGACCGCCTTGAAATTGTCGACGTCAATCATCATGCAGGCCATCGGCCGCTTGCTGCGGTTGGCCGCCTGCCACTCCTGCTGGAACCGTTCTATGGCGTAACGGCGATTCGGCAAGTCGGTCAGCACATCGGTGAGTGCGGCTTCCTGCAGACGCTGATTGGTGACGGCCAGTTCAGTCGCAAAACGGCGAATCTCCTCGCGGTCGCGGTCAATCTCCTGTTGCAGCATCATCACGCGTTGCCCCGCACGCAAGCGCGCACCCAGCACCCGGGCCTTGAGCGGCTTGCTCATGAAGTCGTCCGCGCCGGCATCGAAGGCTTCGAGCAGTTTATCCTCGGTATCCAGCGCTGTCAGGATGAGAATATAGATGGCCCGGCCGAGCTTGGTCTGGCGCAGGGAGCGCGTTAGCTCAACGCCATCCATGCCGGGCATCATCCAGTCGGTGATCAGGATATGCGGCTGGATTTCAAGCGCCTTGTCGAAACCCTCCCGACCATTGCTTGCCTCAAATACGACGTATCCGGCCTGAACCAGAATCGTGCTGAGGAGCGTACGGATATTTTTGTCGTCATCAACCACCAGCACCCGCAAATTACCGTCGGCACCCATGGCACTGGGCATGCCGGACTGTGAAAGGTCAGGTGCTGCCGGCGCTGCGGATAGCTCGTCAAAGGGGGGCACGTCGTTGGTGTCAACGCTTAACTGGGCAGCCCACTCCTGCCAGTCATGCACCACCCGGTCGCACAGGGTGGTCAGCGCCTCGGTGTTCAGGGAAAGTTTGCTGCCGACCAGGAGCAGCTTGTGCATCAAACCGCGCCGCTCCGCTTCGCCGGCCAGGCAAATATCGGCAATCAAGCGCGCCAGGGTCAGCGTCCAGGTCAATCGATAAGGACGTGAATCGGGGGAGAAATTGGCGTTTTCCGGTGCCTCATGCGCGAACACCGGAGCGACGAACATGGGCGGCAATCCCCAGTCCTGAAGAATCGCCACCGTCAATTCAGTGTGCGTCATGGCGAAGGCATTCTGCTCGAGCGCAGCCAGCGAAGCACTGCGATCTCCCATCATCTGCTGGAGCAATCGGGAGTAATCCTCGGGAAAAACCGTGGCCAGCGACAGTTCGCCAATCCGACAGAGCAGGCCAACACTGAAGGCCTCTTCCGGTGGCGCGGTCCGAACCTGCGCAGCGACTGCTTGGGCGGCAACGGCACAAGCCAACGAATGCGACCAGAAACGACGATAGTTGAAATTGGCGCACTGCCCGCTGCGATGTCCCGTCAGCAGGGAAAAGCTCAGACTGAGATAGCGGACGGTCGGCGCCCCCAGCAGGATCAATGCATCCTGCACAGCCGCCACCGGTCGCTGCGCACCAACCTCCGGCGCGTTCGCCGCCTTGATCAGCCGGCCCACCAGTGCCGGGTCGGTCTGCACGGCACGCACCAGTTCGGCAATGGCCACGTCATCCCTGCGTGCCAGCCGCATAACCGCCAATGCCGCCCCTTTGGGCGAGGGCAATTCGCCCATCGCCTTGAGTTCCTGCAAACGGTCAAACCGGAAATGTTTGACGTTGTCGGGCAACGGCTCGCTCATGATTGTTATTGTGTCAGCCTGCCTCGCAAAAGGGTTGTCAGAAGGTGGCGCCTGATTTATCAAGGGTTTATACCACTGCCGTAGTGCTTTGTGTTGCCGGCTGGCGCGCTAGAATCCTGATCCATGGAACCTGCCATCAATTACTGCTGCACCTGCGCCGCGCCAATCAGCTTGCGCGTTCCACCAGGCGACAGCCTGCCGCGCCATGTCTGCGATGTCTGCGGCGCCATCCATTACCGCAACCCGCGCATGGTGGTGGGCACCCTGCCCGTATATGAGGATCGCATTCTGCTGTGCCGCCGCGCCATCGAGCCGCGCCGCGGTTGCTGGACACTGCCCGCCGGCTTCATGGAAAACCAGGAAACCATTGCCGAGGCCGCCGCGCGTGAAACCCGCGAGGAAGCCCGTGCCCGCATCGAACTGGATGATTTGTACACGATGATTTCCGTGCCGCACATCAACCAGGTGCATGTCATTTATCGCGCCCGCTTGCTCAACGTCGAGTTCGCGCCCGGCGTGGAAAGCCTCGAAGTGGCCCTGTTCGACGAAGCCAGCATCCCCTGGGATGAAATTGCCTTTCGCACCATCGCCATGACCCTGCGCCACTTCTTTGCCGACCGTGCGACAGGACGTTTCGGGTTTCACGTCGAGGCGATCGCACCACCGCGCTGAGGCCCTGCGCTCCCGGTCGGGCATTACGCCTAGTCTTCGACCTCGAACACCACCGGCAGCAACACCGCGAAGTTTTGCCCGCGCAAGGTCTCGGGCAACTCGACACGCGTGACGGCCTGCCGCAACATCTCCACGGCCGCCGCATCGAGAACCAGATGACCGCTGGAACGGCTGAGGTCGACACGGCGCGCCGGCAATCCCGTCTCTATCGTGACCCGCACCTCGGCCGTGCCGGTCAAACCCTCCCTTCGGGCCGTCTCGGGGTAACGGCGAAAGCGCCGCGCCTCGCCGGCCAACGCCACCCTGAACTGCCGCAGACCGGCGGCATTGGCGCCGCGATCGCTTAACTCCTTCGCCACGGCAACCGTAGCCGGGCCGGCTGTGGTGCGCGACACGATACCTCCCGGCGCCTCGCTGGAAGTTGCCAAGGATTTATTCGGTACTGACGGCTGGGCCATAGTCGGCGTGACCGAAGGAAATCCCTGTGGGACTGGCTGAACGGCGTTAACTGCAACCGGTTGCGTCTGCGCTGGATCGGCCCGGGGTTTTTGCGCGGGTTCAGCAATAATCTCGCGTACCAGATTGGAAGGTGTTGCCAGTATCGGCACAGGGGGTAATTCACGCTGCGCATGCACCACTGGCTCGATGGCTACCTCATTTGTCACCGCGGAGTCTGGCGGCAGCGCGGGCAGCAATTCACCGTGCAGAACGATGATCGGCGGCACGCTGAATTCAACTGGAGAAAACTGCGGCGCCAGCCCCAGCAACACCAGCGTGTGCAGGAGCAGTGACAAAAGCATGGGGCGCAACGGAAATCCCCGAAAATTCCGGGTCTTTTCCTGCTGCCAAGACGAACTTTCCATTGTCAAAATGCTCTGATAGGCTTCGGGACTAATTGTAAGGCGAATGCAGTCTGGCCAATCGAAACCATGAGCACCTACCCCCTGATCCTCACGCTTGACCCGCATGGCGCGCCGCACCGCTGGGTGACTTGGCAGCATGCCTGCTTTTATTACGCCAAGGACCTGGTGGCCTGGGCGGCGGGAGATCACAGCTTCACCATCCATGGCGGCCTCAGCCGGCTGACCGGGCAACAATCGGAAATCTGTGCGAACAGCATCATCGCCATCAAGGGCCGCGCGCTGGCCGGGCGTCAATTCAGCCAGGTGCCGCCGCTCGACAACCGCGAGCTGTTCCATCGCGACCGCCATATCTGCGCCTATTGTGGCGACAGCCTGACCAGCACCCGCCTGACGCGCGACCATGTCGCGCCGGTTTCGCAAGGCGGGTGCGATACGTGGATGAACGTGGTCACCGCCTGTCGTTCCTGCAATCAGCGGAAAAGCGGGCGCACGCCAGAACAGGCCGGCATGCAGCTTCTCTATGCGCCGTATGTGCCGAACAAGGCGGAATACCTGATTCTTTGCAACCGCAACATCCTCGCCGACCAGATGGATTTTCTGGCGCGGCATGTGCCTTCTCAAAGCCGCGTACGGATGTAAGACCCGGTATCATCTGCCGTCATGACAAACGGCAATCCTGCGGCTCCCACCGAAAAGACCTTCCAGCCGCGCTGCATTGCCATCGATCTTGAAATCAACAAGACGGATGGCCGCCTGCGCCAGATCGGCGCAATGCGTGCCGATACCGGCGCGGCCCTGCTCTGGAAAGGTAGGGAGCCAAGCGCCGCCATGGATCAGCTGGAGTCCCTGGCCGACGGTGCCGCCTTCATCCTCGGCCACAACATCCTGCGTTTCGATCTGCCGCAGCTAGCGGCCCTGCGCCCGGGGCTGAGGCTGCTGAAGCTGCCAGCGGTGGATACCCTGTGGCTCAACCCGCTGGCTTTTCCGCGCAACCCTTACCATCACCTCGTCAAGCACTACGAATGGCTGGCGGAATGGGGGCGCGAGGCGCGCCGCCGGCAGAATGAACTGCTGCTGGTCAGCGCCCACGGTGCCAAGGGGCTGGAATTCGATCATGTGGTGGTGCTCGATGGCGAATGGGACGGGCGCAAGGAAGATCCAGATGTCCGCGCGCGCCTGTACTACGTCGCCATGACGCGGGCGCGGCTGACGCTGTGCCTGGCCCACTTTGATTCGAGTCGCCATCCGCTGCTGGATGGCTTGGGCGTTGGCCCACACCTGTTGCGTCGGGCGCCCACCGATCTGCCCGCGCCACCGGCGGAACTGGCGCGGCGTTACCTGCGCCCGGAACTCAAGCAGATCAACCTCGGCTTCGCCGGACGCAGCACCAGCACGCAGCCGGTGCACGCGGCCATCGCCAGACTCGTCCCGGGTAGCGCTTTGTCCCTACGCGCCGTTGACGGACATGCGCTGCATCGACGCCCGCGTGAACAGCATCCTGGTCATGGACAAGGCGACCGCCGATCCGAAATTTGGCGAACCGCGCTGCCAGCGCTGGGAAGTCGTGGTGCCCGAGTTTGTCTTCGCACCGGCCGACGGAGGATAATGCGCCGTCCCGCCAGTCCCACGGGGATTTCCTTCGGTCACGCCGACTTTTGACCCCTTGCCATTCCCATGAACTTCTCCGCCATTCTTGACGCCCTCAATCACGCATCGGCTTTCGAGCTGTACCGCTTGCGCTTTGCCATCGACCGCAAGCTGGACGATCCGGCCTGGGCCATTGCCGTGCCCTCGCGCCTGCATGTCGGCCAGGAAATCGAGTATTTCAGCCCGCGCGAGAATCTGGTTCAGCGTGCCCGCATCGATGAATTCCGCCGCAAGCAAGTCGCCGTCACCGACCTGCCCGATGGCAAACGCTGGCTGATCGAGTACAACGCGATCAACGTGGATGGCATGGATGTCGGGATTCGCGAACAGACCCGCAAGGGATTGGGCCGCAATGAAGTCCGGGTTGGCGACACGCTGGGATTCCTCGACCGCGACGGCCACGAGCGCAGCGGCGTCGTGCTACGGCTGAACGACAAGACGGTCGGCATGCAGGTCGGCAGCCAGCAATGGCGCGTCGCCTATCAGTTGCTGCATCGGGTGGTGGATGCCATCCCCGGCACGGCAGTCGACCCGCGGCAACAGGCCATCTTGCCGCCGCCTGAAACCGCATGAGCACGGCGCCACGAGCCCTCGCTTCCTACCGCCCCTACTGGGCCAGGCGCTTCGGCGTTGCGCCCTATCTGCCCATGTCACGCGCGGAGATGGAGCAGCTCGGCTGGGACGGGTGCGACATCATTCTCGTCACCGGCGATGCCTACATCGACCATCCGAGCTTCGGCATGGCGCTGGTCGGCCGGCTGCTCGAGGCACAGGGTTTTCGCGTCGGCATCATCAGCCAGCCGGACTGGACATCGCCTGATGATTTCCGCCGCCTGGGCAAGCCCGCGCTGTTCTTCGGCATCACCGCCGGCAACATGGATTCGATGGTCAATCGCTACACCGCCGACCGCAAGATCCGCTCCGACGACGCTTACACACCAGACGCCGCGCCCAACAAGCGTCCCGACCACGCCGTCACCGTGTATGCCCAGCGGGCGCGCGAAGCCTTCCGCGACGTTCCGGTGGTGATTGGCGGCATCGAGGCTTCATTGCGCCGCATCGCCCACTACGACTACTGGTCGGACACGGTGCGCCGCTCGGTGCTGGTCGACAGCAAGGCCGATCTGCTGCTGTTCGGCAATGCCGAGCGCGCGCTGGTGGAACTCGCTCATCGCCTCGCCAAGGGCGAAAAGATCACTACCCTGCGCGACCTGCGCGGCAGCGCCTTCATGGCGCCGCCCGACTGGAAACCGGATGAAAACTGGGCGGAAATAGATTCAAGCACCGTGCAGGATGCAAAAGTCGGCGTGACCGAAGGAAATCCCCGTGGGACTGGCGGGACGGCGATCCCGATCCAGTTTCACCCGCGCCGCGTGCGCGGCCAGACCGTGGTCCGTTTGCCGTCCTACGAGGCGGTGAAGGCCGATCCGGTGTTGTATGCCCACACCTCGCGGATCTTTCACCTCGAGTCGAACCCCGGCAATGCGCGCGCCCTGGTGCAGCGTCATGGCCAGCGCGACCTGTGGCTCAACCCGCCGCCCCTGCCGCTGTCCACCCCCGAGATGGATTACGTTTTCGGCCTGCCCTACGCCCGCGCCCCGCATCCGTCCTACGGCGACGCGAAAATTCCGGCGTGGGAAATGATCCGTTTCTCGATCAACATCATGCGCGGCTGCTTTGGCGGCTGCACCTTCTGCTCGATCACCGAACACGAGGGGCGCATCATCCAGAGCCGCTCGGAAGCGTCGATCCTGCATGAGATCGAGGAAATCCGCGACAAGACACCGGGCTTCACCGGGGTCGTTTCCGACCTCGGCGGCCCGACGGCGAACATGTATCGCATGGCTTGCAAGGACACCAGGATCGAAGCGGCCTGCCGGCGCCTGTCCTGCGTTTATCCCGACATCTGCCCGAACCTCGACACCAGCCATGCGCCACTGATTTCGCTCTACCGCAATGCGCGCAAGATTCCGGGCATCAAGAAGGTGCTGATCAGTTCGGGTCTGCGCTACGATCTGGCGGTGCGCTCCCCCGAGTACGTCAAGGAACTGGTCAGCCACCATGTCGGCGGTTATCTGAAGATCGCGCCGGAGCACACCGAAGCAGGTCCGCTGTCGAAGATGATGAAGCCCGGCATGGGCGCCTACGACAAATTCAAGCGCATGTTCGACGCCGCCTCGCAGGCCGCCGGCAAGGAACAGTATCTGATCCCCTACTTCATTGCCGCGCATCCGGGCACTACCGACACCGACATGCTCGAACTGGCGCTCTGGCTCAAGCGCAATAATTTCCGACTCGACCAGGTGCAGACCTTCCTGCCGACGCCGCTGGCCATCGCCACCGGTATGTGGCACACCGGCAAGAACCCGCTGAAGCGCGTCTCGGCAAGTTCAGAAGATGTTGCCGTCGTGCGCGGCGGCCGCCAGCGCAAATTGCACAAGGCTTTTTTGCGTTATCACGATCCGAAAAACTGGCCGCTCCTGCGCGAAGCCCTCAATGCCATGGGGCGCGCCGACCTGATCGGCAACGGCAAGAAACATCTGATTCCCGCCTGGCAGCCCGATGACACAGGCGGCACCAGAAAGTCGGCGCCGGCGCTACGGCGTCCGACTGTCAACCGCATGAACGTGGCAAAACCCGCGAGCAAAAAGCGGCGCCCGTAAAAGAAAAATGCCCCTCGCGGGGCATTCTTCATCAAGCGGGTAAGGCTTAAACGCAACCAGTCGGCTTCGGCATGCCCGCGTAGCGGCAGGCCTGCTTGGCCGGACCATAGGGGAACAGGTCGAACAGATACTTCTTGTCGCCGTATTCTTCGCCCAGATCGTTGGGGAGCAGCTTGGTGATCAGGCGCAGGTTGGGGGCGGTACCGGTTTCGGCGTAGTAATCGCGAATCCAGTTGATGACCTGCCAGTGCCGCTCTTCGAGCGCCAGTTGATCCTGACTGGAAAGGAAGTTTGCGACATCTTCGGACCAGTCATCCAGGTTGGCCAGATAGCCTTGTGCATCGGTTTCGATGTCCTTGCCATTTACGTTGATCATTTTTTTCCTCTCTGAAGGATTGGGGGTATGCGGGGTGTTGGGGTCGGGGGTAATACTTGACTTGTTTGGTAAGGATTATAAATAGCCTTACAGAACATTCAACTAATATCTACTTATTGGCCCATAAATGCTACTGATGTTTTATGGCTAAGACTCTACTCAAGCGGTGAGCTTGCGATAGATGTCCGCCACCTTCAGCGGCAGCTTTTTTGCATCGTCGAGCACCGTATAGCTGGCCGGGCCGACCATGTGGCGCAGGTAATCCGCACCGTGCCGGTCGATGGTGATGCAATAGCTGCGGATGCCCTGCTCGCGGGCTTCCTGCAGCGCACGGCGCGTATCCTCGATGCCGTACTGGCCGCGATATTCGTCGCCGAAGTCGTCCGGACGACCGTCGGAAAGCGTCACCAGGAGCTTGTGCCGTGCTGGCTGCGCGGCCAGCAGGTGACTCAGGTGGCGAATCGCCACGCCCATGCGGGTGTAATCCTTGGCCTCGATGGCATCGATGCGCGCCCGCACGGCGGCGTCGTAGTGATCGGCAAAGGACTTGATGCGATAGATGTCGCAGCGCGTGCGGGTCCAGCCGCTGAAGCCGTAAATCGCATAGGCGTCGCCGAGCTTTTCCAGCGCCTCGCAGAGCATCACCAGCGCCTCGCGCTCGGCGTCATTGACCCAGCCCTTGGTCGAACCACTCATGTCGATCATGAACATCGCTGCCAGGCTGCGCTCGTTCCTCACCCGCCGGCAGAACAGGCGCGGCGAAGGTTCGGCACCGCTCTTGCGGTCATTCAGCGCCTCGACCAGCGCATCGACATCGATCTCGTCGCCATCCTGCTGGCGCCCGAGGATGCGATCCTCGCCGCGCACCGCCTCGAAGCGGCGCTTGATCTGCTGGATGTGCGGCGCAAAACGGGTCTTCACATCGCGGACAAATTCTCCATCGCCGGGCACCACTTCATTCACATAGACATGGCACCATTTGCGCCGGTAGGCGTTGCGATGGTAGTCCCACTCGTCATAACGAAAGTCGGCAGCGCGATTGCTGACCTGCTCGGGCAGGCCGAGATCCTGGCCCGACGGATTCCACAGTCCATCGCCGGCCGGTGTCAGCGCTTCGGGCGGCAGCTGACCGAGGTCCTGCACGAGCGATTGCGCGGCGGCCTTGGCATCGGGCGGCAAGGTCACCGCCTCGCCATCAAGCTGGATCTCGACCTCGCCGCTTTCCGTTTTCAGTTGCGCCGCAAATTCGGCGGGTGCCGCCGGCTTCCTGCCCGCAGTCCCCTTGAGCGCAGCGAGTGCGCGGCGCAGCACTTCGGTATCGCGAGCGATGCGTTCGGTGCGCGCCAGCGCGGCAGCAGCCGGATTGAGGCGCGGCACAAAAGTCGGCGCTGGCGGGACGGCGTCCTGCGCCATGAAACGCGCCAGCCAGGCCAGCGTCACGGTGACATCGGCATCCGGCGCCTGCAGCTCCGGCAGTGCAGCATGCAGTTCTTCCGGCCAAGTGTCGCGCAAGGCAACCAGCATGGCCCCAAGGCCCGGCAGGTCGCGCTGGATGCAGGCCTCGAGCCGCACGGCTTCCAGCACTGCCAGCCAGCCGAGCGCCATCTCACGGTCTGGCCAACGCGCCAATTCAGCCTCCAGGTCGGCATTGAAAGTCCCGTAGCGCGTCTGTGCCCACATCTGCACCGCCAGCCCGGTGTACAGGCGGCGGTTACCTTCGGCGCTGGCGCCCTGATCGATGCTTGCGGGCAGGTAAATCGTCTCGGTATCGGTCCAGGCGTAAGCGCCTACTTTCAAGGCAAGCGATCTTCCAGAGAGCCCCTGGACAAAACGGCCCAGCCGTTGCTCGACCTCGTTCAGTGAAATGGAACGACGCCCGGTGCGAACCGCAACGAAACCGTCGATATCGCGCAAGGACTCCATGGCCTGACGCAGGCCTTCCCGGTCATAGGCGTCGAGTGCGCCAATCACCCAGGCTTCGAAGCCTGCCGTATCCATCCGTGCCAGCGCCTGCGAAGCGAGCGAGGCAATCATATGGCCGATTTCTGCATAGGTTTGCGCAGCGATACCCGCCCAGCGCATGACGAGTTCCTGCTGGTGACGCGGCAGCGCTTCCAGGTCAGCCGCCAGTGTCTCGGTCTTGCGGTGCGAGGACGAGGCGAACAACAGCGCGTCAAGACGTTCTTCGATCTCGTGCTCGAAGAGACGGCGCTCCGTCTCTGTCACGGCCATCCCCCCGCCCCCCTTACCCGAGAAGGGGGTGACCGGTGTTCGCCGCTATGGGTGGCTCCGCGTATTGAGTTTGCCACGTCTTGGGACGGCCCGGCACCGTGGCTAACGTTCATTGCGACAGGCGCCACCCCTGATGATGAAACCCGTCATTCCCGC
>CAZOMI010000011.1:0-56330 GCA_964580925.1 uncultured Methyloversatilis sp. | reverse complement strand
CCGCTTTGAGCGGCTCACATTAATAAAGCCCCCGGCTTTGCCGGGGGATACTTACCCGCGCCGTACCGCCTACGATGCCTTCTTTGCGAACGATAAATAGAGGCCTGCTTACCAATATTCTTTTCCGGGGAGATGCGATTTTGAATTTCAAGCAAGATGGTTTCATCAATGGTGCAGTCATCGCGCTGTTGCTTGGCGGGCTGATGCTCGGCGGATTGCTCGCCTACGGTGCGCTGTCCGGGCAGGAACTGCCTTTCTGGCCGGCAATCGCCGTGGTGGTGGTAAACCTGGTGGCCGCGGCAAAACTCGTGATCGACACCAAGCGAGCGCGCCGGCAACGGCAACATCCGCCGCCGGGCGCCCCTGGCGATCAACAGAAAAAGTAGGGGATCAGCTACCCGCGGCGTCGGCTGCCCGTTCCCGCGGCAGCATCATGTTGAGCAATATCGCAGCACGCCGCACAGGCTGATGCCTTGCAGCGAGGATCCATCAATCGTCGGCGTAAAGCCGCCAATGCCCAGCACCAGCACAACCGAGGCGATCACCAGATTGCGCGGCTGCTGGAAGTCGACCTTGCCCTTGACCAGCGTACTGAGGCCGACCGAGGCGACGGCACCGAACAGCAGCATCATGATGCCGCCCATCACCGGTGTCGGAATCGTCTGCAGGATGGCGTTGAACTTGCCGAAAAACGCCATCATGATGGCGAACATGGTGGCCCAGGTCATGATTGCCGGGTTGTAGTTGCGAGTCAGCGCCACGGCGCCGGTGACTTCGGAATAGGTGGTCACCGGCGGCCCGCCGATGAAGCCGGCCACCACCACGGCTGCGCCATCACCTGCCAGGGTGCGATGCAGGCCGGGCTTCTCGGTGTAATCCTTGCCGGTGACGCCCCCGATGGCGATGACATCGCCGACGTGTTCGAAGGCCGGCGCCAGCGCCACCGGAATCATGAACAGGATGGCGGCAAGGTTCCATGCCGGCGCACCAGACCTGCCAGGACGAAATACAAGAGGCTCGCCGACATCAGGCCGCCCATGCTGGCCGGTACGCCCCATGTCTGCACCGAATAGATGATCGGGGCGATGAAGGCAAATGAAGAACCCAGGAAGATCGGCACCTGGCGGTTGGTGAAGCCCTGGAAAATCAGCGTGCCGATACCGGCGCCGAGCAGCGCCAGGCTCGGGTCAAGGCCGGTGAGAATCGGCACCAGCACCAAAGCGCCAAACGCAACGAACAGAATTTGCGCGCCTGCGATGCCGCGGCGCCAGATGGGTTCCTGTTGCATGGGGAACTTCCTTGAAAGTGTGGCGTGGTGGCGAAGCGAGGTTCTGTTTACTTGGTGCCGAAGATCTTGTCGCCGGCATCGCCCAGGCCGGGGATAATGTAACCGCGAAAGCCTAGCGCAATTGACCTTGCCGCGCACGTGAAATGGCGGATTTTTCTTCATTACTTTCGTGAGACGCCCGGACAACGGCTTTTCCTCTAGAATGCGCGCCTTTTGCTATGGGGCGAATGTCATGTTGGAGCGTTATTTCCAGCTTTCCGCGCACGGCACCACGGTGCGCACCGAGATTCTCGCGGGTGTGACCACCTTCCTGACGATGGCCTACATCATCTTCGTCAACCCGGACATCCTCGCCGCCGCCGGCATGCCCAGGGACGCGGTGTTCGTCGCCACCTGCCTCGCCGCCGCCATCGGCTCCCTGATCATGGGGCTTTACGCCAACTATCCGATCGCGATTGCGCCGGGCATGGGGCTCAACGCCTACTTCGCCTTCGCGGTCGTCGGCGGCATGGGCTTCACCTGGCAGCAGGCGCTGGGCGCCGTGTTCATCTCCGGCGTGCTGTTCATCCTGGTCAGCCTGTTCCGGCTGCGCGAGTGGATCGTCAATGCCATTCCGCGCTCGCTGAAGTTCGCAATTTCCGCCGGCATCGGCCTGTTTCTGGCGATCATCGGCCTGAAAAACGCCGGCCTGATTGCCGGCCATCAGGCCACGCTGGTGACGCTGGGCGACCTGCACCAGCCGGGCGTACTGATGGCGGTGGCGGGCTTCATCCTGATCGTCGCGCTGGAACAACGCAAGGTGCCGGGCGCGATCATCATCGGCATTCTCGCCGTCACCGGCGTTTCGGTGGCGCTGGGGCTCTCCAAACTCACCGGCATCGTCGCCGTGCCGCCATCCCTGGCGCCCACTTTCATGCAACTCGACATCGCCGGCGCGCTCAACATCGGCCTCCTGTCAGTAATCTTGACCTTCTTCCTGGTTGAACTGTTCGACGCCACGGGGACCCTGGTCGGCGTGGCCCACCGCGCCGGACTGCTCGACAAGGACGGCCGCCTGCCGCGCCTGAAAAAAGCCCTGCTCGCCGATTCGACAGCGATCGTCGCCGGCGCGGGACTTGGCACTTCATCGGCCACCGCCTACATCGAATCCGCGGCTGGCACCACCGTCGGCGGCCGCACCGGTCTTACCGCCGTGGTCGTCGCGCTGCTGTTTCTTGCCGCGCTGGTGTTTTCGCCGCTGGCGAGCGCCGTACCGTCCTATGCCACCGCGCCAGCACTGTGTTATGTCGCCGTGCTGATGATCCGCGGCCTGGCGGAAATCGACTGGGAAGACCTGACCGAAGCGGCCCCAGCCGTGATTACGGCGATCACCATGCCCTTCACTTTCTCGATTGCCCACGGCATCGCCTTCGGTTTCATTTCCTACGCGGCGCTGAAACTGCTGACCGGCCGATATCGCGAACTGTCACCGGCCGTCGCGGTAATTGCCGGGATATTCATCCTGAAATTCGCCTTCCTCGGTTAAGCTCGCGCCATGCCCATCCCCGCCACCGACCTGGCCCGGCACATCCGCACGGTGGCCGACTGGCCGCTGCCCGGCGTGCAGTTCCGCGACATCACGCCGCTGCTGCGCAATGGCCCGGCGTTCCGTGCGCTGATCGACATCTTTGCCGACCGTTACGGCGCCGAGCGGCTCGATGCCATCGCCGGCATCGACGCACGCGGTTTCATCCTCGGCGCAGCCCTGGCCCATCATCTCGGCGTCGGCTTCGTGCCGGTGCGCAAACAGGGCAAATTGCCCTTCGACACCGTAGCCGAGTCCTACACGCTGGAATACGGACAGGCCACCGTCGAGGTGCATACCGACGCTGCCAGCCCCGGCGAACGGGTGCTGGTGATCGACGACCTGGTTGCCACCGGCGGCACGATGATCGCGGCCGCCCGCCTGATGGAGCGACTGGGCGCACACCTCGTCGAAACCGCCGCGGTGATCGACCTGCCGGCACTCGGCGGCTCGCGGCGGATTGCCGAGGCTCAACTGCCCTTCTTTTCCGTCCTGACTTACCCGACCCTGCCATGAGCCCATCCGTCCTCGAAGAAATCAAGCAAGCCTATGCCGAGGCGGATTGTCTGGCGACGCAGGCAGACGTCGACGCCGCCCTCGACCGCATGGCCGGCGACATCACTGCCCGCCTGCGGGAAAGCAATCCGCTCATCTACACGGTGATGAACGGCGGGCTGATCGTTGCCGGCCAACTGATTGCCCGGCTCAACTTTCCGCTGGAAACCGCCTACCTGCATGCCACCCGTTACGGCCACGCCATGAACGGCAACCTGCTCGACTGGCGCGTGCGGCCGACGCAAGACCTGCAGGACCGCACGGTGCTGGTCATCGACGACATCCTCGACGAAGGCCACACGCTCGTCGCTATCTGCGAAAACCTGCGCCGGGAAGGCGCCCGCGAGGTGCTGACCGCCGTGCTCGTCCACAAGCGGCACGAACGCAAGGCCCAGCCCGGCATGCGCGCCGACTTTACCGGCATGGACATCGAAGACCGCTTCCTGTTTGGCTGCGGCATGGACTTCAAAGGCTACTGGCGCAATGCGCCGGGCATTTTTGCACTGAAAGGGCATTAAGCCACTGGAAGCTTTTCCGGGCCAAATCACAGTATCCGTTGCCGATTTGCGATGGTGACCCGACGCTTCCGGGCTTAAACTCGCCGCTGTCGAATGTAGAGTTTCTTCCATAGTTTGCCGGCCCCGACCGGACCAGGGAATCAGCCAAATGAACAAGCCCAGCCTGATCGAAACCATCGAAAACCGCACCTACGACGAAATCAAGGTCGGCGATGTCGCCTCGCTGGTGCGCACCTTGCGCCACGAAGACATCCAGATGTTCGCCATCATCTCCGGCGACATGAACCCGACCCACGTAGACCCGGAATATGCACGCTCCTCCGAGTTTCGCGAGGTCGTGGCACATGGCATGTGGGGCGGCATGCTGATCTCCAACGTACTGGGCACGCAATTTCCGGGGCCCGGCACGATCTATTTCGACCAGAACCTGCGATTCGAACGCTCGGTGCGCGTGGGCGATAC
This sequence comes from uncultured Methyloversatilis sp., assembly GCA_964580925.1. Lineage (GTDB taxonomy): Bacteria > Pseudomonadota > Gammaproteobacteria > Burkholderiales > Rhodocyclaceae > Sulfuricystis. Next base: position 51,943 of record CAZOMI010000011.1, on the reverse strand, counting down.
CCTGACGATCACGGTCACCTGCCAGCGCAAGTTCGACCACAACCATCACATCATCTTCGATTGCGTCGGCACCAACCAGGACAACATCCGGGTCCTCTACGGCTCCGCCGAGGTGATCGCACCGCAGGAGAAGATCAAGCGACCCAAGGCAACGCTGCCGGAAATAAAACTGTCAGCCACCCGCACCGCGCGCTACGAGCATCTGCTGGAAATCACCCAAGGCCTCGCGCCGATCAAGATGGCGGTGATCCATCCCTGTGATACCGAGTCCTTGAAAGGCGCCCTGCTCGCGCGCGACCGCGGCCTGATCGAACCCACGCTGGTCGGTCCGGAAGACAAGATCCGCGCGCTGGCCGAGGAGATGCACCTGGACCTTTCCGGCTGCCTGTTCCTCAATGTGCCGCACAGCCATGCCGCCGCCGAATCGGGGGTCGCCCTGGCACGCGAGGGCGTGGTCGAAGCGCTGATGAAGGGCAGTCTGCACACCGACGAACTGATGAGCGAAGTGGTGGATCAGGCCACCGGTCTGCGCACCGAACGGCGCATCAGCCATGTTTTCGTGATGGATGTGCCGACCTATCCGCGGCCGCTGCTGATCACCGATGCCGCCGTCAACGTGGCGCCCGACCTGGTCACCAAGGTCGACATCGTGCAGAACGCCATCGATCTGGCGCTGATGCTGCATATCGTCGAACCCAAGGTGGCGATACTTGCCGCCATCGAACACGTCAACCCGAAAATGCCGGCGACGCTCGATGCCGCCGCCCTGTGCAAGATGGCCGATCGCGGCCAGATCCGGGGCGGCCTGCTCGACGGCCCGCTCGCCTTCGACAACGCCATCTCGCTGGTCGCCGCGCGCACCAAGGGCATCAAGTCGGTGGTCGCCGGGCAGGCCGACATTCTGTTGGTCCCGGACATCGAATCGGGCAACATGCTGGCCAAGCAGCTCGAATATCTCGCCGATGCGCTCTCCGCCGGCATCGTGTTGGGCGCGCGCGTGCCGATCGTGCTGACCAGCCGCGCCGACTCCGCCCGCACCCGCACGGCCTCCACCGCCATCGCCGTGGTGATGGCCCACGCCCGGCGCAAGAACGCCGATAAATGACGAGATATTTTTATGGCTGATGCGCTCCTTACCCTCAACGCCGGTTCTTCCTCCATCAAGTTTGCGCTGTTTCGCTGCGGACATCCGGTTCCCGCCCAGCCCGAAATCGTTGGCCAGATCGATGGCATCGGCACCGCTGGCGGCGCCCGGATCAAGGCCCGCGAAAAAACCGGGGGCACGCTTGACGACAGCACGCTTGTCCTGACTGGCGACCAGCCGCATCGCGCGGCTATCGACCACCTGGTGCACTGGCTGAAGCAATACGAAGCCAACTGGAAAATTGTCGGCATCGGCCATCGCGTCGTGCATGGGGGGCAGGAATATTCCCAGCCGATCCTGATCGACGATGCCACCGTCGCCAAACTCAAGGCCTTCATTCCGCTTGCGCCACTGCACCAGCCGCACAATCTGGCCGGCATCGAAGCGATGCGTGACGCCTTGCCGGGGGTGCCGCAAATCGCCTGCTTCGACACCGCGTTCCATCGCAGCCAGCCAGCCATCGCGCAACTATTTGCCCTGCCACGCCGCATCACCGCGCAAGGCGTGCGGCGTTATGGCTTTCACGGCCTCTCCTACGAATACATTGCCGACGTATTGCCACAGCATTTGCCACCAGAGCAAGCCAATGGCCGCGTCATTGTGGCGCATCTGGGCAACGGCGCCTCGATGTGTGCGCTGATCGGCCTGAAGAGCCAGGCGACGACCATGGGCTTCACGGCAGTCGAGGGCCTGATGATGGGCACGCGCACCGGCGCCATCGACCCCGGCGTATTGCTCTACCTGATGGACTACGACGGTATGGATACCAAGTCCCTGACCAATCTGCTCTACAAGGAATCCGGGCTGCTGGGTGTCTCGGGCATCAGCCAGGACATGCGCGAATTGCTGGCTTCCGACAAACCCGAAGCCAAGGAAGCCGTCGACCTGTTCTGTTACCGCAGCGTGCGTGAAATCGGCTCGCTGGCCGCCGCCATCGGCGGACTTGATGCGCTGGTGTTTACCGGCGGCATCGGCGAACGTGCGGCGCCGGTGCGCGCAGCGGTCTGCCAGAAACTCGGCTGGCTGGACATCGAATTCGACACCGCAGCCAACCTCAATGATTCAACGCGGATATCCACGGCACAGAGTCGCGTCACCGCGCTGGTGCTGCCGACCAACGAGGAATGGATGCTCGCACGCCACACGACGGAACTGATGGGGGCCGCTGCAGGCAGCCCGTCCGGAGCCTGATCGATGTCTGCCACACCTGCCAGGCACAGCCATTTCGACGACATCCAGGGCATCCTCACCGGAGCGCTGGTGGTTGCCGTCGGACTGACCTTCATCAAGCAGGCGGGGCTGCTGACCGGCGGCGCCGTCGGCCTGACTTTCCTGATCCACTACAGCACCGAAGCAAACTTCGGCCTGACGCTGTTTCTCATCAACCTGCCGTTCTACTGGCTCGCCGTCAAACGCATGGGCGAGGAATTCACGCTGAAAACCCTGGCCACCGTGTGCGTCGTCTCTCTCCTGACCGAAACCCTGCCGCTCGTGATCGACATTGCCCACATCGACCCCTTCTTTGCCGGTCTCGCCGGCGGACTACTGATGGGCGTCGGCATGCTGATTTTGTTCCGCCACCGAGCCAGCCTCGGCGGCTTCAACGTCCTGGTGCTGTATCTGCAGGAACGCTTCGGCTGGAGCGCCGGCAAGCTGCAGATGGGACTGGATATCGCCATCCTGCTGGCAGGCACGCTGCTCGTCCCGCCATTGGTCTTGGCGGCGTCGGTGCTCGGCGCGGTGCTGCTCAACTTCGCGCTGGCGGTCAACCACAAACCCGGCCGCTACATGGCGTTCTGAGGCGAAGTAATAAACGAACAAGGAGAGTGGACCATGGAAGCACTGTCATATCTCGACCCTGCCCGGCCGCAACCCTGGGCCAGCTTCATCGAGCAGGTCAACCGGGTTACGCCCCACCTCGGCAAGCTCGAATACTGGGTGGAAACCCTCAAGCATCCCAAACGCATCCTGATCGTCGACGTGCCGATTCGCCGCGATGATGGGACGCTGGCGAATTTCGAAGGCTATCGCGTCCAGCACAATGTCTCGCGCGGGCCGGGCAAGGGCGGCGTGCGCTACCACCCGGATGTCACCCTGAACGAGGTGATGGCCCTGTCGGGCTGGATGACCGTCAAGTGCGCGGCACTCAACCTGCCCTACGGCGGCGCCAAGGGCGGCGTGAAAATCGATCCGGCGGCCATGTCGCGCGACGAACTGGAGCGGGTGACGCGCCGCTACACCTCCGAGATCGGCATCCTGATTGGTCCAACCAAGGATATCCCGGCACCGGACGTCGGCACCAACGAGCAAACCATGGCCTGGATGATGGACACCTACTCCATCAACCAGGGCGGCACCGTCAGCGGAGTTGTGACCGGCAAGCCGATCAGTCTGGGCGGCAGCCTCGGCCGGCGCGAAGCGACCGGTCGCGGTGTGTTCATCACGGCACGCGAAGCCGGTTTGCGCCAGGGCATCAAGATCCAGGGCGCAGGCGTTTCCGTGCAGGGTTTCGGTAATGTCGGCGCAGTGGCCGCACAGTGTTTCGCCGCGGCCGGCGCAATCATCGTGGCACTGCAGGACGCCAGCGGCAGCATTGCCAATCCGGCCGGCATCGACGTGAATGCCGCCGTGGACCACGTCGCCAGCGGCAAGCGCCTGGTGGATTTTCCCGGCGCACAGCCAGTCACCAATGACGAGTTCTGGGACATCCCCAGCGACTTTTTCATCCCGGCCGCACTTGAAGGTGTTATCGATGTAGCACGGGCAGAGCGCATTCCCACCCGCATCATCGCCGAGGGCGCGAACGGACCGACCCTGCCGGCGGCCGATGACGTTCTCGCGGGACGAGGCATCACGGTGGTGCCCGATGTCATCGCCAACGCCGGCGGTGTCACCGTCAGTTATTTCGAATGGGTGCAGGATTTCTCGAGTTTTTTCTGGAACGAACAGGAAATCAATGCCCGGCTGGAAAGCATCATGGTCGCTGCATTCCGCTCGGTCGCGAAACTGGCAGAAGAAAGAAAAGTATCGCTGCGGACAGCAGCTTTCATTATTGCCTGTACACGGGTGCTGGCAGCGCGTGACCGGCGCGGTTTGTACCCTTGAGTCATTCTTGTTGCGCAATACCTGCTGTTTTAACTTCACGAAGGAGATAACACATGAAATACTTTCAGGCGGCAATCTGATGATCATGCTGTTGCTGGTGACGGTGATCAGCCTGATTCTCGGCATGGGCCTGCCGACCACGGCGAACTAGATCATTGTTTCGACCCTGATGGCGCCGGTGATCGTCGAACTCGGCGCGCAATCGGGCCTGCTCGTGCCCTTGATCGCCGTGCATCTGTTCGTCTTCTATTTCGGCCTGATGGCCGATGTGACGCCACCGGTGGGCCTGGCATCCTATGCCGCGGCCGGCATCGCCAGGAGCGACCCGATACGCACCGGCCTTACCGCCTTCGGTTATGCGGTGGTCGATGCCCGCATCATCACCAACCCCGCGGTAATGGCGCCATGAACCTGCCCGTGCCCGGCGACGCCCGCCTGCAACTCGAACAGCGCATCGCCATCCTCACGCTCGACCGCGACAATGTCCGCAACGCCCTGACCGGCACTGCCCTGATCGATGACATCATTGCCGTCGCCGACTGGGTCAATCGCTGCGATGACGTCTCGGTGCTGGTGATCACCGGCGCGGGCGCGGCCTTCTCCTCAGGTGGCAACATCAAGGACATGGCCGAACGCGGCGGCGATTTCGCCGGGAATGTCGCCGAGGTCGCCACGCGCTACCGGCAAGGCATCCAGCGCATCCCGCTGGCGCTGCAGCAGGTCGAAGTGCCCATCATCGCCGCGGTCAATGGTGCCGCCATCGGCGCCGGCTTCGACCTCGCCAACATGGCCGACCTGCGCATCGCCTCCGAGCGCGCCATATTCGGCGAAACCTTCCTCAACCTCGGCATCATTCCCGGCGATGGCGGCGCATGGTTCATGCAGCGCCAGATCGGCTACCAGCGCGCCTTCGAACTCACCATCAGCGGGCTGCATCATCAACGCCGCCGAAGCACTCGAAATGGGCGTGGTGCTCGAAGTCGTCAAGCCCGAAGAACTGCTGCCGCGCGTCCTGCAGCACGCCGCGCGCTTCGCCGCCCAGCCGCCCAAAGCCCTGCGCCTCACCAAGCGCCTGCTCAAGATGGCCCAGCGCATGGAACTCAAGGACTACCTCGACCTCTGCGCGGTGATGCAGGGCATGTGCCACAACGAACCGGAACACCTCGCCGCAGTCGAGAAGTTTCTCGCCAAAAAACCGTAGCGCCGGCGCGAAACCAAGGGAACCGCCGCCTGGTACCGGTGCTGTCATTCCGGCGCACGCCAGAATCCAGGAAACACGTCAAGCGGGACACCGCCCTGCCCCGGCATGACGAATGTATCAGCGCCCATGGCCTGATCGCCGTACCCCATGCGGGGCACGCCGTCCCGCCAGCGCCGACATTCAAAAATGCAGGACATCCTTGATCAGCGGGACAATCCCGGCATAATCGGGTCAGACACGATTTTGCAACCATAACGGTGAACCGCTACCGATAGCACCAGAAGCTTGTCGACAGAAAGCGTCATCCTCAAGAAGCTGTCACCCAAGACGCCCGGCAGGGAAACCGTGGTCTGACCCCGTTTTATGGGGAAACCGTGGTCTGACCCCGTTTTACGGCAGGGAAACCGTGGTCTGACCCCGTTTTATGCGCCCCCTGTTTTACCACCCCGTTTTACCTGCCTGCCGTTTTACCTGACCCCGTTTTATGCCGTTTTATTCCCGTTGCCGACAAGGTCATCACGGGTTGTTGTTACTGCGACAAAACGAGATAATCGCGCTCTTGTCTTGCCGGCCTTCGCCGGCAAGCTCCAGCCCAATATGACCAGCTATCTTTTCATCATTCTCGGCGCCGTTCTTGTCAATAACGTCGTCTTCGTCCGGGTCCTCGGCCTGTGCCCGTTCATGGGCGTTTCGCGCAAGCTGGAAACCGCCACCGGCATGGGCGCAGCCACGACCTTCGTGCTGACGATGGCCTGCGCCGCCAGCTACCTGATCGACCATTGGCTGCTGGCCCCCAACGACCTGCTCTACCTGCGCACCCTGTCGTTCATCGTCACCATCGCCGCGATCGTCCAGTTCACCGAACTGGTGATCCAGAAAACCAGCCCGGTGCTGCACCAGGTGCTTGGCATCTATCTGCCCCTGATCACCACCAACTGCGCCGTGCTCGGCGTGCCGCTGCTCAACATCGGCATGGGCCACAATCTCGTCGAGTCGATGCTGTTCGGCTTCGGTTCGGCTGCCGGCTTCACGCTGGCACTGATCCTGTTCGCCGGCATCCGCGAACGCCTCGAAGGCGCCGATGTTCCCCTGCACTTTCGCGGCACCGCGATTGCCATGATCACGGCCGGCATCATGAGCCTGGCCTTCATGGGCTTCGCGGGACTCGACAAGTTCAAATGAACCTCGACACAACGCTTACCCGGGTCTGCCCGAATGCTTGAAGCACTGGCTGTCATGGCGCTCGGCGCCGTCGTCCTTGGCGCGGCGCTCGGCTTTGCCGCCGTCAAGTTCAAGGTCAAGGGCGATCCGCTGGTCGAGAAGATCGACGCCATCCTGCCGCAGACGCAGTGCGGGCAGTGCGGCTACCCCGGCTGCAAGCCCTATGCGGCAGCCATTGCCAAGGGCGAGGCCGACATCAACTGCTGCCCGCCGGGCGGCGAGGAAGGCATCCGCAAGCTCGCCGACCTGCTCGGCCGCGAATTCAAGGAATTGTCGGGCGAACACGGCATCGAGAAACCCAAGAGCGTCGCCGTCATCGACGAACAGACCTGCATCGGCTGCACGCTGTGCATCCAGGCCTGTCCGGTCGATGCGATCGTCGGCGCCGCCAAGCAGATGCACACCGTCATCGCCGACCAGTGCACCGGTTGCGAATTGTGCCTGCCCCCATGTCCCGTCGATTGCATCCTCATGGAGCCGCTGCCCGAAACGCTGGACAACTGGAAGTGGAAATATCCGCTGATCGAAATCAAGCCGCTTGCCAAGCCCGTCGCCACTCCCGCCACAACGACCGACCATGTTTGAACTGTTCCGCTTTCCGGGTGGCGTCAAACCGGCCTCGCACAAGGAATCTTCGGCAGCAGTGGCGATCACGGCCGCACCCCTGCCGCAACTGCTGGTGGTGCCGTTCCGGCAAAGCGCCACCGGCTCTGCAGCCATCCAGGTGCGGGCCGGCGAAAAGGTGCTGAAAGGCCAGATCATCGGCATCGCCGAGGGCGCCTTTGGCGCCGCCGTGCATGCGCCGACTTCCGGCATCGTGCGGGCGGTCGAATCGCGCATGCTGCCGCATCCCTCCGGGCTTTCCGCTCCTTGCGCGGTGATCGAACCCGATGGCGATGAGCATTGGGTCGAACGCGTGCCGCTCGACCCCTTCAACAGCGATCCGGAGCATGTGCGGGCACGCATCCGCGATGCCGGCATCGTCGGCCTGGGTGGCGCGGCGTTCCCCAGCCATGTGAAGGCGAAGACTGCCATTGACACGCTGATCATCAACGGCGCCGAATGCGAACCGTGGATCACCTGCGACGACCGCCTGATGCGCGAACGGGCGGACGAGGTCGCCGCCGGCGCCTGCATCCTCGGGCGGCTGATGGGCGCCCGTCGCATCCTGTTCGGCGTCGAGGACAACAAGCCGGCAGCGGCAGCGGCCTTGCGCGCCGCCGTTGGCGAGAGCGACATTTGCGACATGCAGGTCGTCGCCGTACCCACGCTCTACCCGGCCGGTGGCGAAAAACAGCTGATTCGCGTGCTCACCGGCATCGAGATTCCCTACGGCAAGCTCGGCCCGGATTTCGGCGTGCAATGCTTCAACGTCGGCACCGCCCATGCCACCGCGCGCGCCCTCCTCCATGGCGAACCGCTGATTTCGCGCATCGTCACGCTGGCCGGCAATTACGCCCGACCGGGCAATCACGAGGTGCTGATCGGCACGCCGATCGACGCACTGCTGGCGTTGGGTGAACCGCGCACCGACACCGACCGCATCGTCATGGGCGGACCGATGATGGGTTTTACACTGCAGGACACCGCCGTGCCGGTAGTCAAGGCCAGCAACTGCCTGCTGGCGATGAGTCCGGCGCTGTTCCCGCCGCCGCCGCCGGAAATGCCCTGCATCCGCTGCGGCGCCTGCACGCTGGCCTGCCCGGTGCGGCTGCAACCGCACGAACTCTACTGGTATGCCCGCGCAAAAAACTTCGGCAAGACGCAGGAATACAACCTGTTCGACTGCATCGAATGCGGCTGTTGCGCCTTTGTCTGCCCGGCGCACATTCCGCTGGTCGACTACTACCGTTTCGCCAAAGCAGAGATTCGCGCCCGCGAACGCGAAAAGGTCGCTGCCGACCTGGCGCGCGAACGCTATGAATTCCGCCAATTCCGCGAAGAACGCGAGAAGGCCGAAAAAGCCGCCCGCCTCGCCGCCAAGGCCGCGGAAACCAAGGCCAAACTGGCGCGGGAAGAAGCCGCCAAGGCCACCGCGAGCGAGGATGCAAATTCGTCCGCAAAAGTCGGCGCTGGCGAGACGGCGTCAGCCGGGGAGCCGGGTAAATCGGAGACGGCGGCAGCCGGGGAGCCGGGTAAATCGGAGACACCCTCAGCCACACCAGCCAATGACAAACTGGCATTGATTGCCGCCGCCCAGGCCCGCGCCGCTGCCAAGAAAGCATCCGTCGTGCCGAAGAACACCGCTGAACTGACGCCCGACCAGAAAGCACAGATTGCCGAGGCCGAGGCCCGGCGCGCCCAGGCCGATGCCCCGAAGGATTCAATTTAATGCCCAATTCACCTTACATCCTGCAACCTGCCAGCGTCCAGCGCGTGATGTTCAAGGTGCTGGTCGCCCTGCTGCCTGGCATTGCTGCCTACGTCTGGTTTTTCGGCGCCGCCATTCTGGTGCAGCTTGCGCTCGCCTCGGTAACGGCGCTGGCCGCCGAGGCCTTGCTGCTCAAACTGCGCAACAAGCCGGTGCTGCTGTTTCTCACCGACGGCAGTGCACTCGTCACCGCCTGGCTGGTCGCCCTCACCTTCCCGCCCATCGCGCCGTGGTGGCTGACGGTGTGCGGTGTGCTGACGGCCATCGTCGTCGCCAAGCACCTCTACGGCGGCCTCGGACAGAACCCGTTCAACCCGGCGATGGTGGCGTTTTGCACCATGATCGTCGCCTTCCCGCAATTGATGTCGCAGTGGCCGCATGTTGAATTTCACGACTTTGCCACTCAACTTAACGCCATTTTTGGCGGCCTGTTAGGCCTGGAACGCGACATCGACGCCATCGTCATGGCGACGCCGCTCGATGCCCTGCGTACCGTCCTGCGCGATCCGGAACAGGTGGCGACCATTGCCGGCGTGCTTGGCCAGCAGGCCACCTTCGGCAATATCGGCGGACGCGGCTGGGAATGGGTGGCGGCAGGCTACCTGCTCGGCGGCCTGTGGCTGATCCAGCAGCGCATCATCACCTGGCACATCCCGGTCGCCTTTATCACGACGCTCGCCATCATTGCCACGGCGTTTAACATGATTAACCCGGATCATTTCGCGAGCGCCCATTTCCACCTGTTCACCGGCGGCGCCATGCTGGGGGCCTTTTTCATCGCCACCGATCCGGTGTCGGGATCGACCACGCCGCTCGGCAAGCTGATTTTCGCCGCCGGCGCCGCACTCCTGATGCTCGTCATCCGCAACTTCGGCGCCTATCCTGATGGCATGGCGTTTGCCATCCTGCTGATGAATCTGCTGGTGCCCCTGATCGACATGCACACCCAACCCAAGGTGTTCGGCCATAAAAGCCCCCCCCGCAGCCCTCGCTCCGCTCGGCCCTCCCCCCAAGGGGCCGAGAAACTCTTGGGGCGGCCCGGCGAGTTTCTCGACGGGAAAAAAGAGCCATGAGCGACCCCAACCTCCCGGTGCCGCCCACCTCGGGCGCCCTGCGCATTTCGCTGCGCACCGCGGCGATCCTGCTGTTCTTCACGCTTGCGTTCACCGCCCTGATGGCCATGGTGTATCAGGTCACCCAGCCGATCATCGCAGCCACCATGCAGGATGCCAAGCGCCGCCTGATTGCCGAAGTGTTGCCGGCAGATGCCTACGATAATGACCTGCTCGCCGACTTCATCGACCTGCCACCCATTGCCGAACTCGGCCTGGATGCCCCGACCCGCCTCTACCGCGCCCGGCGCGCCGGTCAACCGGTTGCCCTGGTGCTGGAAAGCGCGGCGGCGGATGGCTATTCCGGACGCATCGGACTGATCCTGGCCGTGCGGCAGGACGGGCGCCTCGGCGCCGTGCGCGTCACGCAGCACAAGGAAACGCCCGGGCTGGGTGATTACATCGACCCCAAGAAGGACAAGAACAAGGCACAGCCCTGGATCACCCAGTTCGATGGCCGCCACTTCGGCGAAACGCCGCGCGAAAAATGGCGCGTCAGGAAGGATGGCGGCGCCTTTGACCAGCGTGCCGGCGCCACCATCTCCGCCCGCGCCGTCACACGGGCCACCGGGCGTGCGCTCGGCTGGACGGTAGAACACGCCGCAGCGCTGTATGCTTTACCCAGCGCATCAACCTACAAGGAAAATCCGCCATGACCGTCTATCGCGAAATCACGCACAACGGCTTGTGGAAGCAGAACGCCATCCTCGCGCAATTGCTTGGCCTCTGCCCGCTGCTGGCCATCAGCACCACGCTGGTCAATGCGGTCAGCCTCGGGCTGGCCACCATTCTCGTCATGGGCCTGGCCAATTTCACCGTTTCGCTGCTGCGCGGTTTCATCCCCTATGAGATCCGCATCCCCGTGTTCGTGCTGATCATCGCGGCGCTGGTCACCGTGGTCGACCTGGCGTTCAATGCCTTTCTCCACGACCTCTATCTGGTGCTCGGTATCTTCATCCCGCTGATCGTCACCAATTGCATCGTGCTGGCGCGCGTCGAAGCCTTTGCCGCGAAAAACCCGGTCGGCCTGTCCGCCTTCGACGGCGTGATGATGGGCGTCGGCTTCGTCTGGGTCATTGGCCTGCTCGGGGCGATCCGTGAATTCGTTGGCCAGGGCACCCTGTTTTCCGGTATCGAGATGATCATTCCCGGTGCCGAACAATGGCAGATCCTGCCCGCCGACTACCCCGGCTTCCTCATCATGATCCTGCCGCCCGGCGCCTTCTTCGTGCTCGGCCTGATGATCGCCGGGCGCAACTGGCTCGATCACCGTGCCAATGAGCGCGCCAAGGCGCGGCTGCTGATGCACCAGCCGCATGAAGCCAGCGCATGAAGCCTGCCGAGCGCAGCGAACTGTTCCGCCGCCTCGCGGCAATCGACCCGGCTCCAAGGACTGAACTCGAATACGCCTCGCCGTTCCAGTTGCTGGTTGCGGTCATCCTGTCGGCGCAGGCGACCGACAAGAGCGTCAATCTCGCCACCCGCGCCCTCTTCCGTGCTGCGCCGACGCCACAGGCGATCGCCGCTTTGGGTGAAGAGCAGCTGGCCGACTACATCAAGACCATCGGGCTATACAAAACCAAGGCAAAAAACGTCGTTGCTGCGGCGCGCCAGTTGATCGAGCGACACGACAGTGCAGTGCCGCACGACCGCGCCGCACTCGAAGCCCTGCCGGGCGTCGGGCGCAAAACGGCGAATGTCGTCCTCAACGTCGTGTTCCATGAACCGACCATCGCGGTCGACACGCACATCTTCAGGCTGGCCAATCGCATCGGGCTCGCTCCCGGCAAGGATGTCGCCACGGTCGAGAAAAAGCTGCTCAAGGCCGTCCCCGCCGCATATCTGCAGCATGCCCACCACTGGCTGATCCTGCACGGACGTTACGTCTGCAAGGCAAGGAAGCCGGAGTGCTGGCGCTGCGTCATCCGTGACCTGTGCAAATACAAGGAAAAAAGTTAATGGCCCCCACGCTCACTTTGTTCGCTGCCCCCACAGGGGGCCGCATTTGGCAACTAAGCTCCTTCGGGGCGGCCCATCAGGAGGCATGATGTTCAACCCCAGCCGTGACCAGGCACGCAAATTCCTGATCGATGCCTGGCAGAAGCGTCGCGCCGCCCTGCCGGCGACGCAACTGGAAATCATTGCCGCCGATATCGTCGCGCTGCATCCGGAATATCACGCCCTGCTCGAAGGCGACCCGGATGCCCTGCAGCGCGACTGGACGCCGGAAGACGGCGCCACCAACCCGTTCCTGCATCTGTCGCTGCATCTGGCCATCGCCGAGCAATTGTCCATCGACCAGCCGCCGGGCATCCGCGCCGCCTTCGAAAGTCGGCGCTCGCGACACGGCGACGAGCATGCCGTACTTCACGACGTCCTGGAGTGCCTCGGCGAAACGCTGTGGCGCGCGCAGCGCAACCGGCAACCGCTCGATGGGGCGGAATATCTGGACTGCATACGCAGGAAACAGTCGTAAGCCTTTGCCGTGTTTCAGCGACGCAGCATGAAACGCAGGGCTTCTTCCTGGCGCGGGTCGAGCTTGAGCACGTGGCGATAGGCGTCGAAGGCATTGGCCAGTTCGCCGGATTCCCAATATGACTTGGCGAGGTTCAGGTACGCCGTGAGATTCTTCTCGTCATAGCGCGGGAATTCCTTGAGCAAGTCGATGGCCGCGCGGTATTCCCCGCTGGAAAAGGCCTGCATTACGCCATCCAGCAAGCCGCGGATCAACCCGGAACGTTCGGCGCCACCGCCACTGGCGAGTCGCTGCGACAAGGCGCCGAGCACCTCGCGGACCTGCCGCTGGCCGCGTCGTATTTCTTTTCTGCGTAAAGCTGCTGGCCCTGCTTCATCAATCCGTCAATTTCGTCAATTTCGTTCTGCAAGCCCAGGCCGGCGCAACCGCCCAGCGTAACGGTAAAAACCAACAGAAGTGCCAGCCAGGTGCATTTGATATTGATACTGAATTCATCGAGATTCTCCCCGTTGGTTCAGTCAATGCAGTTAACCGGATGATAAACAATCAAACCGAGGCCTCGACCCCGACACGTTCAAACCCGCCCGCCTTGGCGCAGTATCACTGCGGAGGAATCAGATCCTGCAGCGGCGGCGCCACCTTCAATACTTCCTCGATGGTCGTCAGGCCGGCTGCCACCTTGCGTGCGCCGGAAATGCGCAGGGGTTGCATCCCCGATTTGATGGCGCGCTCGCGGAAATGCGCCAGGTCGGTATGGGCGGAAATCAGCGACTTCAGTTCGAGTGTCAGCGGCATGATTTCATACAGACCCAGACGACCCTGATAGCCGGTCATGCGGCATTCGAGGCAGCCCACAGGATGGTAAAGCTGCGCCGGCTTCTTGGATTTCCACGGTGCCACCAGGCCCTGCCAGAGTGCCGCATCCTCGGCGCGCAGCCCGCCGGCGGTCTTGCAGTGCGGGCAGAGCGTGCGCACCAGTCGCTGCGCCATCACGCCCAGCACCGTTGACTGGAGCAGGTAGGGCGGCACGCCCAGGTCGAGCAGGCGGGTGATCGCCGTTGGCGCATCGTTGGTGTGCAGGGTAGACAGCACCAGATGGCCGGTTAGCGCCGCCTGGATCGCCATGTCGGCCGTCTCGGCGTCGCGAATCTCGCCGACCATGATGATGTCGGGATCCTGGCGCATCAGGGCACGAATGCCCGAGGCAAAATCCATGCCGATATCGGGTAGTACCTGCACCTGGTTGAAGGCCGGTTCGACCATCTCGATCGGATCTTCCAGCGTGCAGACGTTCACTTCCTGGGTAGCCAGTTGCTTGAGCGTCGTGTACAACGTGGTGGTTTTGCCCGAGCCGGTCGGGCCGGTGACGAGGATGATGCCGTTGGGCTGGCTGGTCATGCCCTGCCAGTGCGCGGCATCCTCGGCGGAGAAACCCAGGTCGGCGAAATCGCGCACCAGCACTTCGGGATCGAAGATGCGCATCACCAGCTTTTCGCCGAATGCGGTCGGCAGGGTCGACAGGCGCAACTCGATTTCCTGGCCGTCGGGAGCGCGCGTCTTGATGCGCCCGTCCTGCGGGCGGCGCTTTTCCACGACGTCCATGCGGCCGAGAATCTTGATGCGACTGGTCATCGCATTCAGCACCGCCATGGGAATCTGGTAGACCTGATGCAGCACGCCGTCGATACGGAAGCGCACTACGCCCATGTCGCGGCGCGGCTCGATATGGATGTCCGAGGCGCGCTGCTCGAAGGCATACTGCCACAGCCAATCGACAATCATCACGACATGCTGGTCATTGGCATCGATGGATGCCTTGCCCTTGCCGAGTTCGACCAGCTGCTCGAAATTGGAAATACCGGTTCTGGCGACGTCACCGCGCTTCATGGCGCCTTTCACCGACTTCGCCATGGTGTAGAACTCGACCTGATAGCGGGCGATGTCTTCAGGATTGGCAATGACCAGCCGAATTTCCTTCTTCAGGATCGGCTTGAGCTCATTTACCCAGCTGCGGATGAAAGGTTCGGCAGTTGCGATCACCACCTCTTCGGCACGCACTTCCAGCGGCAGGATACGGAAGCGCGTCGCATACGCGCTGCTCATCACATCGGTGACGGCGGTCAGATTCACCTTGAGCGGATCGATATGGAAGTAATCCAGCCCGCTCCAGGCAGCCAGCCATTCGGTCAGCGAGTCGAGGTCGAGCACGCGGTGCGGCGGCTCCAGCGATTTCCAGCGCTGCTCGGCAATGACGCTCAGCGGGTGGCGGTCGCCGCGGTAGTAACGCCGTTCCTGGCGGAATATTTCAGCCTCGGCGCGCGGCACCTTGCCCGCTCCAATCAGCGCATCAACGATCTCGGGAAGGGCCAGCCGATGTTCGGCGGCATTCTTTGCAGCAGCGGAAGCGGCGGGAGCGTTCATGAAGCGTGACTATACCGCCAATAGTCGGCGCTGGCGGTACGGCATATCACTGCTTTTCCCGCTATTTTCCCCACGGAAAGGATGAACGCGGCGCCAGTTTCCCACCGTGCCGTTCCAGGGCCTCGGCGATGCGCAGGCCTTCATTCCATTTGGCCATGCGTTCCGAGCGCGCAAACGAACCCACCTTGAGCTGTTTCACGCCCCAGCCCACCGCCAGGTGCACGATGGTGACATCTTCGCTTTCGCCCGAGCGTGCCGAGACGATGCTCTCCCAGCCGGCGACACGCGCAGCATCGAGCGCGGCGCGCGCCTCCGAGAGCGTGCCGGCCTGGTTGGGCTTGATCAGCGCGGTATTGCACGCACCCTGGCGGGCTGCCTGTTCAATGCGGGCGGCCGTGGTACAGATGAAGTCATCCGCCACGACTTCCACGCCGGGGCCGGCGGCTGCGGTGAATTTGCGCATGCCTTCCGGATCATCCTCGCCGAGCGGATCCTCGATGGAAACGATGGGATAACGCGCCAGCCAGCCCAGCAGCATTTCGGCGAGGCTGTCGGAGTCGACCTGGCGGCCATCGCAGGCGAGCGTGTATTGCCCGGCGCGGCCGAAATCGCTGGCGGCGATGTCCAGCGAGATTGCCACATCCTGCCCCGGCGTGAAGCCCGCCCGCTCGATCGCCCGCAGCAGAAACTCCAGCGCCTTGTCGTTGGTGTCGAAGGCCGGCCAGTAGCCGCCTTCGTCGGCGACGCCCTGCCGCAACCCTGCTTCCTCCATAAGCTTGCCGGCGGCGCGGTAAACCTCGGCGACCCACTCCAGCGATTGTGCGTAATCGGCAGCGCCGACCGCGATCACCATGAAATCCTGCACATCCACGCGCCGCCCGGCATGCGCGCCGCCGCCGAAAATCTGTATCTCGGGGAGCGGCAGGAAGAGGGATTCACGCCCCGCCGCCAGATAGCGCCACAGCGGCTGGCCGTGCGCCGCAGCCGCGGCATGGGCGATGGCCATCGACGTGGCGACCAGCGCATTGCCGCCAAGGCGCTGCTTGTTGGGCGTGCCGTCCAGTTCGATCAGCGCGGCATCCAGGCCGGCCTGATCGGTGACATCACGGCCTGCGAGCAGCCGGGCAATTTCGCCGTTGACCGCGGCCAAGGCTCCTTGCACATCGAGGCCGCCGAAACGTTCGCTTCCGTCGCGGCGGTCGATGGCTTCGCCGCTGCCTGTCGAGGCGCCAGCCGGGGCGATGGCGCGTCCGACGCAACCATTTTTAAGCGTGATTTCACTTTCCACGGTGGGACGACCGCGTGAATCCCAGACACGCCGCCCCCGGGTCGATTGAATGCGGGAACTCATGATTGCAACTCCTTTTGCCAGGCAGTCAGGACTGCGGAAAGACGGGTGGGCGGCGCTTCGAGCAGCGTACGGGCGCAACGACGCACGTGGGCGCGTTGCGCCTCGCTCCGGATGTATTCGACGGGTGATTTGCCATCCACTCGCGCCAGGAACAGCCCGGGCAGCAAACTTGCGGCGCGGGCCTCCAGTTTTTCCATTGGCTCCCAGCTGACTTCGGCCAGATAGGCTGCGGCAAGGGCGCTAAAACAGGCGAAATAGTCGGCTCGGCAGGCAGGGTTCCACAGGCATTTCAGCAGCAGGTGGTTGAGGCAGAAGGCCAGGTCGAAGGCCGGGTCGCCGATACACGCGCACTCGGCATCGAGGAACACCGGACCATCCGGGCCAAGCAGGATGTTCTTGGGGCTGACGTCGCCGTGGATCATGGCCAGTCGCGTCTCGCCGGTGCGCCGGCTGAGGGCAAACAACTGCGCGCGCAGATCGGGATGTGCCTGCGCCGTGGCTTCCAGATAGGGTTCAAGGCGAATCGCGTGGAAGATGCCGTTGGGTGGGAACTGCTCGGCAACGGCCATGTTGTTCGCGGTCTGCGCGTGGATGATGCCGATCCGGCGCCCGACTTCAGCAGCCGCTGCGGGGTCGGCACGGCCATCGCGCAATTCGGACTTCCAGAGGCGATGCTCGGCCGGGTCGAGAAACGCCATCGCACAGAGCATTTCACTGGCGTCATGATGGAGGATTTCCGGCACCGCAGCGGGCAGGATGCTGTGCACCACGCGGAACCAAGCCACTTCGAAGCGGTTGCGCTCCACCGGTGCTTCCCAGTCGGCCGCGACCTTGAGCTTGGGCAAGGCGCGCTTCACGCAGAAGCTGCGCTGGCTGCCGGTGACTTTCCAGATATCCGAGGACACTCCACCCGCCAGGGCTTCGAAAACTGCCGGCTCTCCGACGACCAGGAGGCCGGCGCGCTGCAGCGCGTCAATCATGCGGGCATCAGGTTGCGGTGAATCTGCAGTTGGTTTGCTCATGCGTACTTCCGATTCTGCGAGACAGGATGGCAGAATTATAATGCGCAAACGTTTGCACATAGCTTAAACTTGCAAAATCATGGTGACTATCAAGGATATCGCACGCGCATTGGGCATTTCGCCCTCAACCGTCACGCGCGCGCTCGCCGGCAACCCGCGCATCAGCGCGGCAACCATCCAGCGCGTCCGCCAGCAAGCCGGACTCATGGGATATGTCGCCGATTCTGCCGCGCGGGCCATGCAGTGCGGCACCAGCGCACTGGTTGGCCTGCTGGTGCCCGACATAGAGAACCTCTTTTACGCCAGCATGGCGCGCACGGTCGCGCAAAGCTGCCATGCCGCCGGATACCAGTTGGTGCTATCGGTTACCGAGGACGATCCCGCCAACGAGGAACAACACATCCGCGCCCTGATTGGCGCGCGCTGCGCCGGAGTATTGCTGGTACCGACGGGCGGGATCACCGACGGCAGTTGTCGCTTGCTCGACAAAGTACCCACGGTCCAGTTGATCCGGCGCACCGACAAGCTTGCGTCCAGCAGCATCGGCATCGACGACCGCAAGGCCCTGTTTGCTGCCACCGGATATCTGCTTGACAGCGGCCATCGACGCATCGGCCTGTTGGCGGGCGATGACAGCCTCGACACCTCCCGCGCACGGCGTCGCGGTTTCAGCGATGCCCATGCGACACACTCACTGCAACCAGATCCCGCACTGGTGAGACTGGGCGTACCTCGTGCCAGCCATGGCCGCGACGCTGCCCTTGCTCTGCTGGCAATGGCGCAGCCGCCAAGCACAATCCTGGCGGCAGGCGCGGCGCTGACCGAAGGCATGCTGGATGCGGTCAGCGCGCACTATGGCAGCGCCCGCCCCGCCGTCTCTTTGCTGGGTTTTGGCGACAGCGCCGCCTGTCGCTGGTGGCAGGGCGACGGCCTGAGCACCATCACCCTGCCCATGCCGGAAATCGCGCAAACCGCATGGGAGAGGCTGCTGGCGCTGATCGACAATCCCGCTGCCGACCCGGTCGAGCCCACCATCATCAGCCTTGACACCGGGATCGTGCTGCGCGGAAGCACCCGCCCACCGTCGGATTAAGGCAGGTCGATCGCCGCGGCCAGGCCATCCCGCCAGGCCGCCAGCTTGCGCACGAAACTCCAGGTGGCATTGGCCGGACTGGTGGACGGCAGGATCAGCGTCTCGAATCCCAGTTTGGCAAGTTGCGGCGCAAAACTACCGGCCAGCTGACCGTTGAAACAGACCCGCGGCAAGGCGACACGCCGTCCTGCCAGCGCCGACTTTTGCAGGGCAGCGAAATCATTGGGAATGGCATTGCGAATGGCGCTGTCGAGGCTGCCCGCCCGCTCGCACTCACCATAGACATCCCAGATGGCAATGCCCGCGGCTCGCACTGCCTGTTGGCGCGCCGGGTAATCCAGCTCTGCCAGCGGCTGGTCGAGCAGCGCACCAAGGATCTTCCAGAACTGATTCTGCTTGTGGGCGTAATACTGCTGCGCCGCGAGCGAGGCCGTGGACGGAAAAGAGCCCAGGACCAGCACCCGGGCTCTTTCATCCATGATCGGGGGCAGGCCCCGCAACGTCATTTCAAGCTTTCTGCGTCATCGACAGCATCAGATCGTTGATACGCTTGACGAAGCTGGCCGGATCGTCGAGTTGGCCGCCCTCGGCAAGCAGGGCCTGTTCGAACAGCACGGCCGCCCAGTCGTCGAACTTGGCTTCCTCGTGCTTGAGGCGCAACACCACCGGATGCTTCGGGTTGATTTCGAGGATCGGCTTGGCCATGGGAGCGCTCTGCCCGGCGGCCTTGAGAATGCGCGCCAGGTTGCCGGAGACGTCGTGTTCGTCGGCCACGAGGCAGGCCGGGCTGTCGGTCAGGCGGTGCGTCACGCGCACTTCCTTGACACGCTCGGTCAGCGACTTGGCGATCTTTTCCGTCAGCTCCTTGAACTCGTCGGCATCCTTTTCCTGTTCCTTCTTCTCGGCTGCGTCTTCGAGCTTGCCGAGGTCGAGGCCGCCCTTGGCCACCGACACTAACGACTTGCCATCGAACTCGGCGAGATGGCTGACCACCCACTCGTCGACGCGGTCGGTCAGCAGCAGCACCTCGATGCCCTTCTTGCGGAAGACCTCAAGATGCGGGCTGTTCTTCGCGGCATTGAAGGTTTCGGCGGTGACGTAGTAGATCTTTTCCTGCTCGGGCTTCATGCGGCCGAGGTAGTCGGCCAGCGACACGGTCTCGTCGCGCGTATCGGCCTGGGTGGTGGCGAAACGCAGCAGGCCGGCGATCTTTTCCTTGTTGGCGAAGTCTTCGCCGACGCCTTCCTTGAGCACCTTGCCGAACTCGCCCCAGAATTTCGCGTATTTTTCCTTGTCATTTTCTGCCAGGTCGGCCAGCAGGCCCAGCACCTTGCCGGTGCAGCCCTTGCGGATCGCCTCGATGTCCTTCGATTCCTGCAATATCTCGCGCGACACGTTGAGCGGCAGGTCGGCCGAATCGACCACACCGCGAACAAACCGTAAATACAGCGGCATCAGTTGCTCGGCGTCGTCCATGATGAAGACGCGGCGCACATAGAGTTTGATGCCGTGGCGCGCATTGCGATCCCACATGTCGAAGGGCGCGTTGCCGGGGATGTAGAGCAGCTGGGTGTATTCGCTCTTGCCTTCGACGCGCGCATGCGTCCACGCCAGCGGATCGTCGTAGTCGTGACCGACGTGCTTGTAGAAGGCCTTGTAGTCGTCTTCGGTGATCTCGCTTTTCGGCTTGGCCCACAACGCGGAGGCCTGGTTGACGGTCTCGTCCTCGTCCGTCTCGACCTGGGCCTTCTTCTCCTCGTCCCACTTCTCGCCTTTCATCACAATGGGCTGGACGATGTGGTCGGAATACTTGCGGATGATCGATTTCAGCTTGAAGCCGGCGAGCAGGTCGTCCTGGCCCTCGCGCAGGTGCAGGGTGATTTCGGTGCCGCGCGCCGGACGGTCGATCATGGCGATGCTGAATTCGCCGCCGCCGTCGGAAATCCACTCGACGCCCTGGTCGGTTTTTTCACCGGCGCGGCGGGTGCGCACCGTCACCTGGTCGGCAACGATGAACGATGAATAGAAACCGACGCCAAACTGGCCGATCAGGTGGGCGTCCTTCTGCTGGTCGCCGCTGAGCTGCGAAAAGAACTCGCGCGTGCCCGACTTGGCGATGGTGCCGAGATTGGCGATCACCTCGTCACGATTCATGCCGACGCCGTTGTCGGCAATGGTCAACGTGCGCGCATCCTTGTCGTAGCCGATGCGGATCTTGAATTCCGCCCCGCCCTCCATCATCGCCGCATTGTGCAGCGACTCGAAACGCAACTTGTCGCAGGCGTCGGAGGCATTGGAAATCAGCTCGCGCAGGAAGATTTCGCGGTTGCTGTAGAGGGAGTGGATCATGAGGTGCAGCAGTTGCTTCACCTCGGTCTGGAAGCCCAGGGTTTCGTGACCCTGGTTGGCAAATGAGTCGATGGTCATGCGTCAAGGCTCCAATAAAAAATACGTCCGCTGCAAGTAGGGGCAATGCGGGGGATTTCAAGCGTAGCGAATCTCGATCACCTCAATTTCGCGCACACCCGCCGGGCTCGGAAAGCGCACCACATCACCCTCCCGCGCCTTCAAGAGCGCGCGCGCCAGGGGCGAAATCCAGCTGATCGCGCCCGTGGCGGGATCAGCCTCGTCGACACCGACAATGCGGTAGGTAAGATCCACGGCAGCATCCGAACCGAGGTGCATCACCGTGACCGTGGCGCCGAAAAACACCTGCTCCAGATTGGTCTGCTGCGCCGGGTCGACCACCTCGGCGTTGTCGAGACGCTTGGTTAAATAGCGCAGCCGCCGGTCGATCTCGCGCAGCCGCTTCTTGCCGTAGATGTAGTCGCCATTCTCCGAGCGGTCGCCATTACTCGCCGCCCAGGACACCACCTGCACCAGTTGCGGCCGCTCCACTTTCACCAGTTGCTCGAACTCGGCGCGCAGTGCGGCATGCCCGGCCGGCGTCAGGTAATTTTTGGCGCCCGCCGGCAATGACGCCGCACCGGCCGACTCTGCGCCTTCATCCTCTTCGTCGGATTCGCTTTCGCGTACAAAAGCCTTGTTCATGTTCCAGTTATTCGCTTGTGCAAAGCCGCTATTATGCGGCGCTCGACAACTTTCGCCGCCGCCTATCGAGGCGCGCCGTCCCACCAGCGCCGACTTTCGTCGGCGCTCCAAACCTCGACTTTCATGCAAGCAAACTGGAGAACCCCCACCCTCGTCCTGATCTGCGGCGGCCTGATACTGACGCTGGCGATGGGCGTGCGTCACGGCTTCGGCCTGTTCCTGCAACCGATGACGCTGGAGCACGGCTGGGGGCGCGAGACCTTCGCCTTCGCACTGGCGATGCAGAATCTGCTGTGGGGCATCACGCAACCGCTCACCGGCCTCATCGCCGACCGCTACGGCGCCGGCAAGGTGTTGGTGGCCGGTTCAGTGCTCTACGTGCTGGGACTGATCGGCATGGCCTATGCCACCAGCAGTTCCGGCTTCGTTTTTTCCGCCGGCATCCTGATCGGCATCGGGCTGTCCGGCACAACTTTCAGCGTCATCTACGGCGTGCTCGGTCGCATCACGCCGCCGGAAAAACGCAGCATGGCGCTCGGCATTGCCGGCGCGGCCGGCTCCTTCGGCCAGTTCGCGCTCCTGCCGGTATCGCAGTCGCTGATCAGCGGCTTCGGCTGGCTTGAAGCATTATTGATCCTCGCCGCCATCGCCGCGCTGATGGCGCCCCTTTCCGCCGTGCTGGCCGAGCCGCACCGCGACCTCGCCGCCGGTCGCCACCTGCAATCGGCCCGCCAGGCTATCCGCGAAGCCTTCGCCCACAACGGCTTCAAGCTGCTGACCCTGGGCTATTTCGTCTGCGGCTTTCAGGTGGTGTTCATCGGCGTGCATCTGCCGGCCTATCTCGCCGACCAGGGCCTGACGGCCAACGTCGGCGTCACCTGTCTGGCGCTGATCGGCCTGTTCAATATCTTCGGCACATTGACCGCCGGCTGGCTGGGCGCCCGCCACAGCAAGAAACATCTGCTCGCCGGCATCTATCTCACGCGCAGCATCGTCATCATTGCCTTCCTCGCCGCGCCGCTGACGCCGACTTCCGCCTACCTGTTCGCCATGGCCATCGGTTTCCTGTGGCTGTCCACCGTGCCATTGACCAATGGCATTGTTGCGCAGGTGTTCGGCGTCGCCTACCTGTCGATGCTCGGCGGCTTCGTCTTCTTCAGCCATCAGATCGGCAGCTTCCTCGGCGCCTGGCTTGGCGGCGTGCTGTTCGACAGCACCGGCAGCTACAACATCGTCTGGGGCATCATCATCATGCTCGGTTTTCTGGCGATGGCGATCAACCTGCCGATCGACCAGCGGCCCGTGGCCAGACTCGCGGAGCAACCCGCGTGATCACGCCACCTGCTTGATTGCCAGCAGGGCCTGGTTGCGCAGGGTCTTCAGGAGCGACAATTCCTTTTCCGGGATGTTGATCGAGCCTGCCTTGTCCTTGTCGCAGTAGATCAAGGCCACCGGCTTGCCCTTGATGTTGAGGGGAAACAGCACGAAGGTCTTGGCGGGTATGCGCTCGCGAAACCATTGCGGCACCTTGTCGGCAATTTTCTGGTCGTCGATGTCATTGATGATGATATCGAGACCGCGTCCCGTCGCCAGCAGGAAAACATCGTTCACCTGGCTACTGAGCGGAAAACGGAACTGCCGCACCAGCTCATTGACGTCCGGCCCCAGCCCGAAGCGCCCTGCCATCCGCCCGGTCTTGGCATCGCGCAGCGCAAGCAATACCCGCTTGAAACCCATCGCCCGGTAGATGGTTTCGAGGATGATGCGCAGGATGTCATTGAGGGCAAAATCCTCCACCAGCGAGTTGCTGATGTCCTGGATGCCGGCTGTCAGTACGGCCTGTGCGTCATCCGGCACCCCGGCAATGGCAGTGTCCTCCAGCCCCTCGAGCAGGGCCGAGTCGCCCAGCAGGGTATCGGCCAGTTGATCATGTTCAGCGGTGACCGGCGGCGACAGGCATTCGTCGGCACCCTCCGTACCAGCGGCAAAAGCAGCCACATGGCGGGCAAAAGAGCTTTGTTTGACGTTCACCCGCAAAACCGCGGCAAGCTGAACCAACTCCACCACGGATTTTTCCACGGCCGTCTGAACCTGCCGGTCGCTGACCTGCAGGCTCGCACCGAAACGCTGGCTAATCTTGCGCAATGCCAGATCACGTTGCTCTGGCGGTGTGCCGCTCACCAGATCGCATAACTCGTTGCCAAATGCCGCAGCGACATGCAGCGCTTCTCTGGTGGTATTGGGCCTACGCAATTCATCCGCCGGCAAAGGCCGCATGCTTTCAATTATGCTCGGCGGGAAGCCCCAGTTACCGGCAATGCCGATCCCCAGGTCATCGTAGGAAATGCCCAGAATCATGGTCGCAGCAGATCGTTCCGCAAGCTTCCTGAACTGCACCAGCTTGTTGATCTCCTCGACCTCTTCGGGAAAATAGTATTGCGCCAGCAGCTTGCCAAGGCCATGGAACAACGCGCAGATGAAGGCTTCCTCACCCTGGCGCCCCAGCAGCGGACTTTGGCAGATATCCTTGGCGACCAGGCCAGCCAGATTGGCGCGCAAAAAGGCCTCTTTCAACTCACGCGCATTGGCCTTGTCCTGCAGATGCTCGAACAGCAACACCGTCAGGGCAATATTGCGAATGGTGTCGAAACCGAGCACGATCACGGCACGGGATACGGTGCTGATGTTGCCGCCGCCAACCTGACGGTAATAAGCCGAATTCACCAGCCGCAATATTTTGTTGGTGAGCGAATAGTCCTTGAGGATGGTGTCAGACAATGCGGAGACGCTCTCGCCCTCCGCTGCGGTCAGTTTGTTGATGGACGACACCGATTCGGACAGGGCCGGAAAATCGGACTTGTGGCGCATGCGGCGCAACAGGAAGTCCAGCGTTTCGCCCTGAACTATTGCCTTCTGGACAGCAACCCGTTCAACGGCGCCTCCGCCGAGAAAATCGTTCAGGGCATCACGCAATTCGACAGCGTTGGCGTAGCGCCTGGCTGGATCAAGGGCACAGGCGCGCAGGATGATGCCGCCCAAGCGTGGATCGATGGGTGGTTCCCCGGGCAGGGTCACCGGCTCGCAGGCAATGCGATAGAGGATGGAATCGATCGTGCCGCCCTCGAAAACCCGTTTCCCGGTGAGCATTTCGAGCAAGATCAGCCCGGCCGCAAAGATATCGACCTGGGGCGTTACCCGTTGCAGGGTGATGTATTCAGGCGCCAGATAGGGCGGGGTGCCGCGCAGGGCCTCGCCTTCCGGCTTGCCTGCGCCAGACACCGGCGAAGCGATGCCGAAGTCCATCACCCGGGGCGCGCCGTCGCGGGCGTCGAGCAGGATGTTGGAAGGCTTGAGGTCGCGGTGGATGATGCCCAGGGCGTGCGCCTCGGCCAGCACGTCGGCAATCTGCAGCATCAGGGTGGCCGCCCGGATGGGCGACAGTGGCCCATCCTGCTGCAGGGTTTCGGCAAGGCTCCTGCCCACCACCCGCTCGAACACCAGATAGGGACTGCCATCCTGCTCGCCGGCATCGAAGATCGGCACCACATGCGGGTGGCGAAATTGGCCCGCCATGCGCGCCTCGCCAAGCAAGAGCGCATTGCGCGCCGCATCGGGGTGCGAAAAATGCAGCGTCTTGATCGCCACCTCGCGCTGCAACTGCGGATCCCAGGCGAGATAGACGACGCTTTGCGCACCACGTCCCAGTTCACCGCGAATTTCAAAGCGGCCGATGTTCTTATCCATGGTTATCTGGCCAGAGTCGTATCGCGCAGTTTTCAGGCACTCAGTCTTTGTCGAAACGTCAAACCGGATCAAAGCACACTATTACCAATGTTCATATTACATTGATTGACACGAGGACACATCCACCGCGGCTTTACAGCAAGGTTTTTGCTGTCGGCTTCGCGTAAAATCATCTTTTGTCCTTGATTGCATGCCATTCCATGAAAAGCGCCGAAATCCGCGAAAAGTTTCTCAGGTTTTTTGAGTCAAAAGGCCACCAGATTGTTGCCTCGTCGTCGCTGGTGCCGTTCGACGATCCGACATTGTTGTTCACCAATGCCGGCATGAACCAGTTCAAGGACGTGTTTCTCGGCTTCGACAAGCGCCCCTATTCACGCGCCACCACCGCGCAGAAATGCGTTCGCGCCGGCGGCAAGCACAACGACCTGGAGAACGTCGGCTACACGGCCCGGCATCACACCTTTTTCGAGATGCTCGGCAACTTCAGCTTCGGCGATTATTTCAAGCACGATGCGATCAAGTATGCGTGGGAACTGTTGACGGATGTTTTCAAGCTGCCCAAGGACAAGCTCTGGGTGACGGTGTATGCGGAGGACGACGAGGCCTATGACATCTGGACCAAGGTGGTCGGCGTGCCAGTCGAGCGCGTCATGCGCATCGGCGACAACAAGGGTGCTCGTTATGCCTCAGACAATTTCTGGATGATGGGTGACACGGGACCCTGCGGTCCCTGCACCGAAATCTTCTACGATCACGGACCGGAGATTCCCGGCGGCCCGCCCGGTTCGCCGGAGGAAGACGGCGATCGCTACATCGAGATCTGGAACAACGTGTTCATGCAGTTCAACCGCGATGAACACGGCGTGATGCATCCGCTACCCAAGCCGAGCGTCGACACGGGCATGGGACTGGAGCGCGTTGCCGCGGTATTGCAGCATGTGCATAGCAACTACGAAATCGACCTGATGCAGCACCTGGTGCAGGCCGCCGCGCGTGAAACACACTGTCCAGATAGTGAAAATCCAAGCTTGCGCGTTCTGGCCGACCATATTCGCGCCTGCGCCTTCCTGCTCGCCGATGGCGTGATTCCCGGCAACGAGGGACGCGGCTTCGTCCTGCGCCGCATCATCCGCCGCGCCATCCGCCATGGCTACAAGCTTGGCGTGCGCACGCCTTTCTTCCACAAACTGGTACCCGATCTGGTCGCCGAGATGGGTGCCGCCTATCCCGAATTGGCGCAGGCGCAATCCAGGGTGATGGATACGCTCAGACTGGAGGAAGAGCGTTTCTTCACCACCATCGAGCACGGCATGAGCATCGTCGAGGCCGACCTTGCAGCTCTGGCACGGAAAGGCCTGAAGGTGTTCGACGGCGACACCGCCTTCAAACTGCACGACACCTACGGCTTCCCCCTCGACCTCACGGCCGACATCTGCCGCGAGCATGACGTGACGGTGGACGCCACCGCCTTCGACAAGGCAATGGCGCAGCAGAAGGAGCAGGCACGCGCCGCCGGCAAGTTCAGGATGGCCGCGCAACTCGGGTACGACGGCCCGGCAACCGCCTTTCAGGGTTATGACAATCTGGAATTCAAGGCCAACGTGCTGGCCATCTACATGGACGGTGTCGCGGTCAATCAGCTCGATGAAGGCGAGATGGGCGTCATCGTGCTCGACAACACGCCCTTTTATGCCGAGTCGGGCGGCCAGGTCGGCGATCGCGGCGTGCTCCAATCCGTGCATGGCATCTTCGCCGTCGAGGATACGCAGAAGATCCAGTCCAACGTCTTCGGCCACCATGGCCTCGTCAAGACCGGGGCATTGAAAGTCGGCAATGGCGTGACGGCGAAAGTCGATGTGCTGGCGCGCCTGCGCACGATGCGCAACCATTCGGCCACTCACCTGATGCACAAGGCGCTGCGCGAGGTGCTCGGCGATCATGTCCAGCAGAAGGGTTCGCAGGTCGATGCCGACAAGACGCGCTTCGACTTCGTGCATAACCAGCCACTGACCGACGATGAGATTCGCCGGGTCGAGAACATCGTCAATGCCGAAATCCTCGCCAACACGCCGGCCGTCTGCCGCGTCATGCCGATCGCCGAGGCGCAGAAACTGGGCGCGATGATGCTGTTCGGCGAAAAATACGGCGACACGGTGCGCGTGCTCGACATCGGCTCCTCGCGCGAACTGTGTGGCGGTACCCACGTGTCGCGCAGCGGCGACATCGGCCTGTTCAGCATTGCCGCCGAGGGTGGCGTGGCAGCCGGCGTGCGCCGTGTCGAGGCCGTCACCGGCGACAATGCGCTGCACTACATGCAGGAGATGGAAGCCATGCTGGGCGGCGTGGCCGGCACGCTGAAGGTGCTGCCCAGGGATGCACCGGCGCGCGTGGTTGCGGTACTCGATCAGGTGCGCAGGCTGGAGCGCGAACTCGCGGCCCTGAAGGGCAGGCTGGCTTCCGCGCAAGGCGACGACCTCGCCGCGCAGGCCGCCGACGTCAAGGGCATCAAGGTGTTGGCCGCGACGCTCGAAGGCGCCGATGTGGCAAGCCTGCGCGAAACACTCGACAAGCTCAAGGACAAACTCAAGAGCGCCGCCATCGTGCTGGCCAGCGTGGCTGAAGGCAAGGTGTCCCTGATTGCCGGGGTAACCAACGACCTCACCGGCAAGCTGAAAGCCGGCGAACTCGTGAACAGCGTCGCCCAACAGATTGGCGGCAAGGGCGGCGGCCGGCCGGATATGGCACAGGCCGGCGGCACGCAACCGGAAAACCTGCCGGCAGCACTTGCCAGCGTCAAGGCCTGGGTCGAGCAGAAGCTGTAGGAAAGAATCAAGCCATGTTCGACATCCAGCATTACGCCAGTTTCATCGCCGCTGTCCTGATCTTCCAGTTGATTCCCGGGCCGGGAACATTTGCGATTCTTGCCGCGACCGGACGCCATGGCGTTTCCGGCGGCATGGCCGCCGTTGCCGGTACACTGGTCGGTGATGCGGTGTGGATGCTGGGAGCCGTACTGGGCCTGGCTGCGCTGCTGCAACTCCATCCGGAAATATTTGGCGCACTGCAGATGTTCGGCGCCGTCTACCTGTGCTGGATCGGCTTGCAGTTGCTGCGCAAGCCCACCTCTACTCTTGCCGCACCGCCAGCGGCCCAACGGGTCTGGAGCAGTTTTCGCCGTGCACTGGCAATTTGCCTGACCAATCCGAAGGCAATGCTATTTTTTGTCGCCTTTTTCCCACTGTTCATCAGCGCCGATGCTTCAGTTACCACGCTGGCGGCGCTGCTTCTGCACGTCACCGTTATCAGCCTGATCTACCAGACAATTCTGGTTTTTGCCGGCCATTGGGCAGCGCGACGCCTGGCGCGGATTTGCTGGTTACAGACTCTTGCGCGTCGTCTGGCGGGTATGGCGCTGATCGGTTTTGGTGTAAAACTCGCAATGGATGACAGCAGCCAGGCAAGCTAGGGTTTGAGACGCTTGGCAAGGACTTGCGGCAGAGGGGTGTTTCGTTTATAACGTCGTATTTTTGTCTGGCGGAGCAAAGATGGCCGAAGAGTTACAGCACAAGCAATTTACCCCTTACGTTCCCAAGAAGAACGAGGAGTACATGAGCGCGAAGCAACTCGCGCACTTCCGGAAAATTCTCGATGCGCTCAAACTCGAACTGGCAGGCGACATCGAGCGTACGGTACATACCATGCAGGATGAGGCAACGGTATTTGCCGACCCGAATGATCGGGCCAGCCAGGAATCCGACATCGCCCTCGAATTGCGCAATCGCGACCGCGAACGCAGACTGATCAAGAAGATCGACGAGTCGATCAACCTCATAGAAGAGGGTGAATATGGTTACTGCGAAAGCTGCGGCGTTGAAATCGGCCTGAAACGCCTGGAAGCACGCCCGACCGCAACCATGTGCATCGACTGCAAGGAACTCGAAGAGCGCAGGGAGAAACAAATAGCGAAGTGAAATTTCGCCATTTGCTTTGAGCGTAAGCCAACTTCCGCGTGCAGCGAAGTCAAGTAGAGCACCAGAATCCAACAGCCAAACAAAAAAGGACGCCGCGGCGTCCTTTTTTGTTGTCCGGCCTGGAGCTCTTTCTTAATGCGCAGCGGCCTCACCAGAGGGTTCAGCCAACAACGCCTTCATGGACAGGCGCACGCGACCCTTGTCATCGGTCTCGATGACCTTGACGCGCACCAACTGGCCTTCCTTCAGGTGATCGGCAACGGCATTGACGCGCTCGTTGGCGATCTGGGAAATATGCAGCAGACCATCCTTGCCCGGCATGATCTGGACGATCGCGCCAAAATCAAGCAGACGCAGCACCGTGCCTTCGTAGATCTTGCCGACTTCGACTTCCGCAGTGATGTCCTCGATACGCTTCCTGGCGACCTGTGCAGCATCGGAATTGACGGACGAGATGGTCACGGTGCCATCATCGCCAATGTCGATGACGCAACCGGTTTCTTCCGTCAGGGCGCGGATGACTGCGCCGCCCTTGCCGATGACATCACGGATCTTCTCCGGATTGATCTTGATCGTTATCATGCGCGGAGCATAGTCGGACACATCCTGGCGATGTCCGCCCATCGAGGCATTCATGATGCCAAGGATGTGCAGGCGTGCTTCATTGGCTTGCGCCAGAGCGACCTGCATGATCTCCTTGGTAATGCCCTGAATCTTGATGTCCATCTGCAGTGCGGTGATGCCAGCTTCCGTACCCGCAACCTTGAAGTCCATGTCACCCAGGTGGTCCTCGTCGCCGAGGATATCGGTTAGCACGGCAAAGCGGTTGCCTTCCTTGATCAGGCCCATGGCGATGCCTGCTACATGCGCCTTCAGCGGCACACCGGCATCCATCAGGGCGAGCGAACCGCCGCACACCGAAGCCATTGAAGAGGATCCGTTCGATTCGGTAATTTCGGACACCACGCGCATCGAATAGCTGAAGTCTTCCGGAGACGGCAGCACGGCAAGCAGGGCGCGCTTGGCAAGGCGGCCATGGCCGATTTCGCGCCGTTTCGGGCTGCCGACGCGGCCGGTTTCACCGGTAGCGAAAGGCGGCATGTTGTAGTGGAGCATGAAGCGGTCACGATGTTCGCCTTGCAGGGCATCGATGATCTGTTCATCGCGGCCAGTACCCAGTGTGGCGATAACCAATGCCTGCGTTTCACCGCGGGTAAACAACGCCGAACCGTGGGTACGCGCCAGAACACCGTGGCGGATGGCGATCGGACGTACGGTACGCGTATCCCGGCCATCGATGCGCGGTTCGCCGTTGAGAATCTGGCTGCGCACGATCTTGGCTTCAATATCAAAAATCAGATTGCCGACAACAGTCGTATCGGCGGCACCATCACCGGTACACACCGCCTCGATCACCTTATTCGAGATTTCGCGGCACTTTTGGGTACGCGCCTGCTTGCTGGTGATGCGATAGGCTTCGCGCAAATCGGCTTCGGCCAATGCCGCCACCTTGGCAATCAGGGCTTCGTCCTTGGCGGGCGGCTGCCAATCCCACTCGGGTTTGCCGGCCACTTCGACCAATTCATTGATGGCGCTGATGGCGGCCTGCAACTGATCGTGGCCAAAAACGACGGCACCCAGCATGACTTCTTCGGACAGCTCATGGGCTTCGGATTCAACCATCAGCACGGCTGCCTGGGTACCGGCAACGACGAGATTCAGCTGGCTATCAATCAACTGGCTGAATGTCGGGTTCAGCACATACTGGCCGGCGATGTAACCAACCCGCGCGGCACCGATCGGGCCGCTGAAGGGGATGCCGGAAATTGCCAGTGCTGCCGAAGCGCCGAGCATCGCCGGAATATCCGGATCGACTTCGGGATTGCTCGACAGCACGTGAATGATGACTTGTACTTCGTTATAAAAGCCGTCGGGGAAAAGCGGACGGATCGGACGATCGATCAAACGCGAAGTCAGGATCTCCTTCTCGGAGGGGCGCCCCTCGCGCTTGAAGAAGCCGCCCGGAATGCGGCCGGCGGCATAGACTTTCTCGACATAGTCGACGGTCAGCGGAAAAAAGTCCTGGCCGGTCTTGGCAACATCCTTGGCGACGACGGTGGCGAGGATGACGGTATCATCGACGTTGACCAGAACGGCGCCAGTTGATTGCCGCGCGATCTCGGCAGTTTCCAGCGTCACGGTATGTGCGCCATAGGCAAAGCTTTTCTTGATGGGTGTCAGCACAGCAATTCCTTTCAAAAAGGAAGCCGATACAGCCTGCAGCTGCACCGGCACAGCAATCGGGTAACGAACACAGCAGAGTTACTTGCGGAGTCCAAGGCGCGCAATCAGCTCACGATAGCTGTCGGCATTTTTTCCCTTGAGATAGTCGAGCATCTTGCGGCGCTGGCTCACCATTTTGAGCAGTCCGCGACGGGAGTGGTGGTCCTTGACGTGTGTCTTGAAGTGACCAGTCAGGTCGTTGATGCGGGCAGTCAACAAAGCGACTTGAACTTCGGGGGAACCCGTATCACCCTTGGCACGCTGGAAATCAGTAACAATTTTCGCCTTGTCGGCGGTATTAATGGCCATAGTATTTTCTCTCAAACGCAGGATAGGAATCAGGCGCCGCCCCGGTTTGATAGAGCACTGCGCCCACGTATATGAATTTTCAGAATTGGCACTGCCTTTATGCAAAGCCGAAACTGAAACTCGCTGTCATTGCTTTTGGCAAGGCCGGCGATTATACCCGCTGTTATCCCGACTATTCAAACGCTTGCCCAGGTTTTTACCGGCCAATATCCGTCTGGGTGGCCATCAAACGCTTTGGTCGCAACCAGCCATCTGCTGAAATTTCCCCGAGACCGGAAAAGCCCAGTGGTCCGAGGAGTCGACACCGCTCGGCGGGCTCTGCCGACCAGCGAATCGACTGACCAAGCAACAAATGCGCAACATCCTGTTCAGTCAGCAACACGGTCGGCAGACTGGCCAGAAGCGCATCCGCGGGCAACAGCAAGTCATCCCGTCCAGCAGCGTGTGTGTTTTCGATGCATTCGAGGGAGATGGCATCGCGCACATCCAGCGTCCCGACCCGGGTGCGGCGCAGTGCGGCAAGATGCGCGCCGCAGCCGAGCGCCTGACCAATATCGGCCGCCAGGGTACGCACATAGGTCCCCTTGCTGCAGGTTACCGCCAGATCGAAGCGATCGCCAGACCAAACGGACATCTCAAGGGAATGAATGGTGACCGCGCGCGGCGGGCGCTCCACCTCGATGCCTTGCCGCGCCAGTTCGTAAAGCGGCGTGCCATCACGTTTCAATGCGGAATACATCGGCGGCACTTGTTGCTGGGGTCCCATGAAGCGCGGCAGCACGGCAAGAACCTGGGCCACATCCACCGTTACTGGCCGGGTTTCCAGGACGCGGCCTTCCGCATCCGCAGTATCGGTAACCACACCAAGTTGCACCGTTGCGCAATAGGCCTTGTCGGCATGCAAGAGTTCTCCGGCAAATTTGGTTGCCTCACCGAAACACAGGGGCAGCAGACCGGTAGCCAACGGGTCCAGCGTGCCGGTATGTCCTGCCTTGGCGGCATTGAACAAACGCCGCGCCTGCTGCAATGCGGCGTTCGAACTTATGCCAAGCGGCTTGTCGAGCAATAGCACCCCGTCCACCTTGCGGCGCGGCGGGCGGCGCGGAGCGCTCATTGTTCCTGATTGTCGTGGGATGCGTCGGCAGCCACGACCTCGTCGATCAGGCGTGACAGCCGGCTGCCCCGCTCAACGGAAGCGTCGTAGGTGAAATGCAACTCGGGTATGTGGTGGATGCGCAGACGCCGGCCAAGTTCGCGCCGCAGGAAGATGGCGGCGTGTCCAAGTCCCTTGGCGATGTCCTTGGCGCGCTCCGCACCCGCCAGGGAAGTGTAGAAAACCTTGGCGTGGGTGTAATCGGAGCTGACTTCGACATCGGTGATGGTGAGCAGCGGCAACACATCCGCCACGCGCGGGTCTTTCACCTGACGCAGCAATTCCGTCAGATCGCGGCGGATCTGCTCCGCAACGCGATCGCTGCGGGAAAATCCGTGCCCATGGGCTTGCCGTGTCACCATCACAAATTCTTACAGGCTACGGGCGACTTCCTGAATCTCGAATACTTCGAGATGGTCGCCTTCGTTGATGTCGTTGTAATTCTTCAGTGACAAGCCGCATTCGAAGCCCTCTTTCACCTCGCGCACGTCATCCTTGAAGCGCTTGAGCGAATCAAGTTCGCCGGTATGGATCACCACGTTGTCGCGGATCAAACGCACCTGTGCCGAACGCTTGACGATACCGGAAGTCACCATGCAACCCGCCACGGCACCCACCTTGGAGATGCGGAATACCTGGCGAATCTCGACCATGCCCAGAACTTGCTCGCGCTTTTCGGGCGACAGCATGCCGGACAGGGCGGCCTTCACTTCATCCACTGCATCGTAAATGATATTGTAGTAGCGGATGTCGACTCCGAAGTTCTCGGCTGCCTTGCGCGCACCGGCATCGGCGCGCGTGTTGAAACCAATGATGACGGCCTTCGAAGCCTGGGCAAGGTTGACGTCGGACTCGGAAATGCCGCCGACTGCCGCGTGGATGACATTGACCTTGACCTCGTCGGTCGATAGCTTGACCAGGGATTGAGCGAGTGCTTCCTGCGAGCCCTGCACATCGGATTTGATGATCAGGGCCAGAGTCTTGACTTCGCCCTCGCCCATCTGCTCGAAGATGTTCTCCAACTTGGCGGCCTGCTGCTTGGCCAGGCGCACATCGCGGAATTTGCCCTGACGGAACAGGGCAATCTCGCGGACCTTCTTTTCGTCGGCCATCGCCATCGCTTCGTCACCGGCGGCTGGCACATCGGACAAGCCCTGGATCTCGACCGGGATGGATGGTCCGGCAGTTTCAATCGGACGACCGATTTCATCAAGCATCGCCCGGACACGACCAAACACCTGTCCGCACAACAGCACATCGCCACGTTTCAAGGTACCTGATTGCACCAATACGGTTGCCACCGGACCCTTGCCCTTATCCAGGCGCGCCTCAATGACGAGCCCCTTGGCAAGAGAATCAACCGAGGCCTTCAGCTCCAGTACTTCGGCCTGCAACAGGACGTTTTCCAGCAGATCGTCGACCCCTTGACCGGTCTTTGCCGACACTGGCACAAATGGGACATCGCCACCATATTCCTCAGGCACCACGCCTTCGGCGACCAGTTCCTGACGGACACGATCCGGATTGGCATCGGGCTTGTCGATCTTGGTCATTGCCACGACCAGCGGCACATTAGCCGCCTTGGCATGGTGAATCGCTTCCTTGGTCTGCGGCATGACACCATCATCAGCGGCAACCACCAGAATCACGATGTCGGTAGCCTTGGCACCGCGCGCGCGCATCGCCGTAAAAGCGGCGTGGCCCGGCGTATCGAGAAAGGTCACCATGCCGCGCGGTGTTTCGACGTGGTAGGCACCAATATGCTGGGTAATGCCGCCAGCCTCGCCCGCCGCCACCTTGGCGCGCCGGATATAGTCGAGCAGTGAAGTCTTGCCGTGGTCAACGTGACCCATCACCGTCACCACCGGTGCGCGCGGCAACAGTACGCTATCTTTGTGATCGACCTGCTCCACGTCGAGGAAGGCATCCGGGTCGTCAAGTTTTGCGGCAAACGCCTTGTGGCCAAGATCCTCGACCACAATCATTGCCGTTTCCTGATCGAGATGCTGATTGATGGTGACCATCATGCCCATCTTCATCAGCGTCTTGATGACCTCGGTGGCCTTGACTGACATTTTGTGGGCCAGGTCGGCCACCGAGATGGTCTCGGGCACATGCACTTCGCGCACGACTTGTTCAATGGGCTGGGGCGCAGCACGCTCTTCTTCATGATGGCGACCATGCCGCCCACCCTGTTTGGGGCCACCGCGCCAGCCGCCGGTACCACCCTTGACGTCGCCACGCGTTTTGATGCCGCCACCGCGGCGATTACGATCTGCTTCACTCTTCAGCGCAGTGGTCGACTTGGCGTCGGCTTTCTTGCGTGGCGCAGCAACAGGACTGCCGGCCGGTTTGTGCAGAGTGCCGGTAACGTTGGCACCAGCATCAGCAGGCGCCTGTTCGGCAGATTTTTTCGCCTCGGCGGCCTCTGCTTGCGCCTGCTGATGAAGCAAGCGTACCTCGGCTTCGGCGCGGGCCCGTGCCTCGCGTTCCTGCTTTTCTTTCAATTCCGCGGCCTGGATCGCGGCAAGCTCGGCCTGGCGGCGGGCTTCCTGTTCGCGCAACGCCGTCTGTTCGGCATCCACGACAACCACCGGGGTTGGTGCGGCCGGAGGAACTTCAGCTACCGGTGCCTCAACCACCACCTCGGCTTCACGCTTGACGAAAGTACGCTTCTTGCGCACCTCGACCTGAATCGTGCGCGCCTTGCCAGAAGAGTCGGCTGCCTTGATTTCAGAAGTCTGCTTGCGCGTCAGCGTAATCTTCGCCTTCGGCGTGGTTTCGCCGTGCGATTTACGCAGGAATTCAAGCAGACGTGTCTTGTCCTGTTCCGTCAGCGTATCGTTGCCGGATTTCTTGATCACGCCTGCCTTGGCCAATTGCTCGATCAAGGCGCGCGGAGGCATTTTCAGCTCCGTGGCAAATTGGGAAACACTCATCTGGGTTGTCATATCGCCTCCTTACTTATTTTCTTCGGCGAACCAGTGAGCGCGCGCGACCGTAATCAAAGATTTGGCCCGTTCCTCATCGATATCCGTCATTTCCATCAATTCATCCACGGCCAGGTCGGCCAGTCCTTCGCGGTCAACAACTTCATGCTGGGCCAGCCTGGCCGCCAATTGCCGGTCCATGCCTTCGAGGTTGAGCAGATCATCGGCAACCTTCTCCAACTCTTCTTCGTTGACGATGGCTTCCGTCAGCAGGATATTGCGGGCGCGATCACGCAACTCATTGACCGTTGCCTCATCAAAAGCATCGATTTCCAGCATTTCGGCCAGCGGCACATAGGCCACTTCCTCGAGGGTCGTAAAGCCTTCCTGAACGAGAATTTCAGCTACTTCCTCATCCACATCCAGCTTGTCAATGAACAATCGGCGCGTACTCGAAGTCTCCTTCTGCTGCTTCTCCTGGGACTCTTCAACCGTCATCAGATTGATCGTCCAGCCAGTCAGTTCGGAAGCGAGGCGCACATTCTGCCCGCTGCGTCCGATGGCAATGGCGAGATTGGCCTCATCGACCACGACGTCCATGCTGTGTTTTTCTTCATCGACAACAATTGAATTCACTTCGGCTGGCGCCAGCGCACCAATCACCAACTGTGCCGGATCGGCTGACCACAGCACGATATCGACCCGCTCACCCGATAGTTCGTTGGTCACCGCCGTCACGCGCGAGCCACGCATGCCGACGCAGGTGCCGATCGGATCGACACGCGGATCGTTCGACTTGACGGCGATCTTCGCGCGCACCCCCGGATCGCGGGCGGCAGCCTTGATCTCCAGCAAGCCGTCTTCGATCTCGGGCACTTCGAGTTCGAACAATTTCATGATGAACTGCGGCGCCGTGCGCGACAGGATCAACTGCGGGCCGCGCGCGCTGCGGTCGATCTTCATCAACCAGGCGCGCACCCGGTCACCGGGGCGCAGATTCTCTTTCGGAATCATCTGATCGCGCGGCAGCAAGGCCTCGATGCGACCCGCCTCGACAATGGCGTTACCGCGCTCCATGCGCTTGATGGTGCCAGTGACCAGATGTTCCTTGCGCGCCAGGAAGTCATTCAATACCTGCTCGCGCTCGGCGTCACGAATTTTTTGCAGAATGACCTGCTTGGCCGTCTGGGCACCAATCCGGCCGAAGTCGATCGGCTCGAGCGTCTCTTCGATGAACTCCTCGAGTTGCACGTCCGCGACCTGCTCGCGCGCCTCGGTCAGGCCAATCTGCTGGGCGGGAATCTCCACTTCTTCGTCGTCCAGCACCAGCCAGCGGCGAAAGGCCTCGAAGGCACCAGTTTCACGATCGATCTCGACGCGCACATCAGCTTCGTCGTGGATGCGTTTTTTGGTCGCCGAGGCGAGCGCAAGCTCAAGGGCACCGAAGACGATGTCCTTGTCGACGTTCTTTTCCCGCGCCAGAGCATCGACCAGCATCAGCAATTCACGACTCATTTCAATCTCCCGTTCAAATTCAGAATTCAGTAAAAACCTGGTTAAAACTTTGGCACCAGCCGTGCCTTTTCAATATTGTCGAGGGCAAATTCACGCTCGACCTCGCCCATCCCGAGGCGCAGGCGCCCCTCGACCAGTCCGAGGATGACCCCGGAAAAATTGCGCTGTGGGGGTGATGCTCCCTGCCCCCCGGTACTCCCTTCGGGAATGCGCAGCTTCATTTGCATTTCGTGCCCGACAAAGCGCTCGAAGTCAGCCGGCTTTTTCAGAATGCGATCCAGGCCGGGGGAAGAAACCTCAAGGCGGTCGTAGTCGATGTTTTCGACCATGAACACACGCGTCAGCTGATGGCTGACGGCCGCACAGTCTTCTGCGGTCACACCAGCAGGGTTTGCCGTCTGCGCATCCGCAGGCTGCTCGGACACCAGCGGACGATCGATGAACACGCGCAACAAACGCGCCCGCGGACTTGTCTCGAAGTCCACGAGTTCATAGCCCAGCCCGGTAACTGCCTGCTCGATCAACCCTGCCAAATCTGCCATGCGTTTCTTGCCGCCCCAAAAAAAAATGGGCAACTGCCCATTTCTTCATTTTTAGCCCCGCCCACAGCCAAAAATTTGGTTGGCCATGCGCTGGAAAGCGGCTGATTATACAAGCACATGCACCCCCAAGTAAAGGCCAAAAGTCGGCGCTGGCGGGACGGCGGTTGCCTGACGGGTTAAAGCGACTATTGGCAAGGCGGGAAGGGTATATGACCCTATTCCCTGCTTTCCTCGGCTCCCTTGAGGACTTTCAGCAGAGCCTGAACCTCTTCGTCCGTCAGTTCGCGACTCTGGCCCCGCTTCAGGTTGGACGGCAGGACAATCGGCCCATAACGGACGCGCATCAACCGGCTGACGGTGACACCGACGGCCTCGAACATGCGCCGCACCTCGCGGTTGCGCCCTTCATCCAGCGTCACGTTGTACCAGTGGTTGGCGCCTTCCCCGCCCGCCGGCCGAAGCCGGATGAACTTGGCCATGCCGTCTTCGAGCTCAATGCCATTGGTCAATTGCTTCAAGGCAGCCTCGTTCACCTCGCCGAGCACCCGCACCGCGTATTCCCGGTCGATGCCATAGCGCGGGTGCATCAGGCGGTTGGCCAGCGCGCCATCGGTGGTAAACAGCAACAGGCCACAGGAATTGAAGTCCAGCCGGCCGATGGCGACCCAGCGTCCGCCCCGCAAGCGTGGCAGGGCATTGAAAACACTGGGCCGGCCCTGCGGATCGTCGCGCGAGACGATCTCGCCTTCGGGCTTGTGATAAAGCAACACGCGCGGCACGCGCTCGGCAAAGTGCAAATTAACCAGACGCCCGCCGACCTTGACCTTGTCGCTTACGCAGATACGCTGCCCGAGATGCGCCGGCTCGCCATTGACGGCGATGCGGCCAGCGGCAATCCACTCCTCGATCTCGCGGCGCGAACCCAGGCCGGCATCGGCCAGGGCTTTTTGCAGCTTGACGGTCGGCTGTTCGGTCGCGGTCTGCGCCTGGCGGGACGGCTTGTCAGTTCGGGTTGGCGCCCGCAAAGGCGTCGCTTTGCGCGGGGTTGGTTTCGCTGTCGCCGACTTCGCTGATCGGCTGCCCGTCGGACTGCGTGGGGCTTGCGGCGATTTCGATTTCTGGCGTTGCGGGGGTTTCGTCGGGTTTGGCATCGATCATCCGTTCTATCTCGGCCAGCGGCGGCAATTCGGAGAGGCTGCGCAGGCTCAAGTCATCAAGAAACTTTCGGGTGGTGGCATACAGCGCCGGTCGACCGGGTGAATCGCGGTGGCCGACAGTATCCACCCAGCCGCGGCCTTCCAGCGTTCTTATTATGTTGGGCGACACGGCAACGCCACGAATGTCCTCGATGTCGCCACGCGTGACCGGTTGCCGGTAGGCAATGATCGCCAGTGTTTCCATGACGGCACGCGAATATTTCTGCGGCTTTTCGTTCTTCAGGCGGTCGAGGAAGCCCTGATACTCCGGGCGCGTCTGGAAACGCCAACCCGACGAGAGTTGCACCAGTTCCACGCCACGGTCCGCCCAGTCGCGGCGCAAGTCGTCAAGCAGCGTGCGCCAGGTGTCGTCGTCGAACGGCTCGTCGAACAGTTTCTTCAGCTCGGCCAGCGACAGCGGCTCGACCGCCGCCAGCAGCGCCGTTTCAAGGACGCGCTTGAAGTCTTCAGGTTTGTAGAGTTGCAGCATCGCTCAATTTTACATAGATGGGCGCCAGCGCCTCGCTCTGGGTGAGTTCGACGAGGCGTTCGCGCGACAATTCAAGGATGGCCAGAAAACTCACCACCAGGCTGGACAAGGTGCCGTGCTCGCCATTGACCTCGAACAGGTCGTCGAAGACAACGTAGTTGCGCCCTTGCAGGCGGCGCAGGATCAGCCCCATGTGTTCGCGCACCGAAAGCTCCTCGCGCCGGATGCGGTGATGCTGATGCATCTTGGCCTGGCGCATCAACGCCAGCCAGACCACCTGCAAATCATGCACGCTCACTTCGGGCGCGCGTGCGGCAACCTTCTCGGCGATCCAGACCGATGCCCACTCATAGTCGCGATGCACCTGCGGCAGCGCGTCGAGCTTGGCGGCCGCCTGCTTGATGCGCTCGTATTCCATCAGGCGGCGCACCAGTTCGGCACGCGGATCTTCCGGCTCGCCACCATCGGTCCGCGGCGGGCGCGGCAACAGCATGCGCGATTTGATTTCGATCAGCATCGCCGCCATCAGGAGGTAGTCGGCGGCCAGCTCGAGGTTGGTGCGCCGCATCGCTTCGACATACACGAGATATTGCGCGGTCAGCGGCGCCATCGGAATGTCGAGGATGCTCAGGTTGGCCTTGCGGATCAGATACAAAAGCAGGTCGAGCGGCCCCTCGAAGGCGTCAAGAATTATTTCCAGCGCATCGGGAGGAATGTAGAGATCGCGCGGCATCTCCGGCATCGGTTCGCCATAGAGCATCGGCACATGATGTATCGCCGTACCCGCTGCGGGGTATTTCATACCCGCTGCGGGGCACTTCGTCTCGCCAGAGTCGACTTTCGTTTCCTCGGGAGTCATCATGACACCGTATACGCCGCCGTACCCACTGCGATCAGGGCGTGCTGGTCATTGAACAGCTCCATGCGCGTCACGGCCACCTTGTTGCCGGTACGCAGCGGGAAACCGCGCGCCAGAAACCACTCGCCCGCACCCGGACGCAGGTAGTCGATACGCAAATCGATGGTGCCGATGCGGGAAAAACGCTCCATCACCTCGGCCACCGGCTTGCCTTTCAGTTTTTGCTGCACGCCGAGGAAGGCCACCAGGCCACCGGTAACATCGAGCACCGAAGAGATCACGCCGCCATGCAGGATGTTGCGGATGTAGTTGCCGACCAGTTCCGGCCGCATGTCGAAGCGCAGTTCCGGCTGATCGTGATGCAGCGACAGCAACTCGATGCCGAGGATCCGGTTGAACGGCATGCGCTCGAAAAAGCTCTCGCGGATGATGGCGAGCAGTTCCGCTTCGCCGGCGCCGGGGTCGGTTGCGGTGATTTGTTTCACGAATAGTCGAGTCCGATGACCTCGCGCACGTCACGCATGGTCTCCTGCGCGAGCCGCCTGGCTTTCTCGCAGCCATCGGCAATGATGTTCTTCACCAGTTGCGGATCCTCTTCATACTGGTGCGCGCGCGCGCGCATCGGCTCCTGCTCCTTCAGGATTCCATCGATGACCGGCTGTTTGCATTCGATGCAGCCGATGCCGGCCGAACGACAGCCCTGCTGCACCCAGTCCCTGACCGCGTCGTTCGAATAAATCTGGTGAAACTGCCAGACCGGACATTTGTCGGGATCGCCGGCATCGGTGCGCCGCACCCGTTGCGGGTCGGTCTGCATGGTGCGGATCTTCTTGGTGATCGACGCCGCGTCTTCGCGCAGGGCGATGGTGTTGCCGTAGGACTTTGACATTTTCTGGCCGTCCAGTCCGGGCATGCGCGAAGCATGGGTCAGCAGCGCATCCGGCTCGGCAAGAATCATCTTGCCACCCCCTTCGAGATAGCCGAACAGCCGCTCGCGGTCGCCATGGGACAGGCTTTGCGCCTCGTCCAGCACGGCATGCGCCTGTTCAAGCGCCGCCTCCTCGCCCTTCTCCTGATAGCGAGTGCGCAATTCCTTGTAGAGTTTGGCGCGTTTGCCGCCGAGCTTTTTTACCGCCTCGATCGCCTTCTCTTCGAAGCCCGCTTCGCGCCCGTAGAGATGATTGAAGCGGCGCGCAATCTCGCGGGTAAATTCGATATGCGGTACCTGATCATCACCCACCGGCACCTTGTCGGCACGATAGATCAGGATGTCGGCCGCCTGCAGGAGCGGATAGCCAAGAAAACCATAGGTCGTCAGGTCCTTGTGGCTGAGCTTTTCCTGCTGGTCCTTGTAGGTTGGCACGCGCTCCAGCCAGCCCAGCGGCGTCATCATCGACAGCAGCAGATGCAATTCCGCATGCTCCGGCACCCGCGACTGGATGAAGATGGTGGCCTGGGCGGGATCGACGCCGGCGGCGAGCCAGTCGACCACCATGTCCCAGGTATTCTGGGTAATGGTGCCCGGCTCGTCATAAGCCGTCGTCAGCGCGTGCCAGTCGGCGACGAAAAACAGACAAGGGTATTCATGCTGCAACTTCACCCAGTTGGCCAGGACCCCGTGGTAATGGCCCAGATGCAGACGCCCGGTGGGACGCATGCCGGAAAGAACCTTTTCGGCGAACATAATCAGAGAAAGAACAGACCTTTAATGAGAGAGAAATAGACCCGCAGCAGCGGTGTCAGGATAGTTTCAAGCACCCCCAGAAACAGAAGGGCGAGCAGAATGGGAAAACCAAAGCGCTCCAATTGCGCAAACCGCCAGGCCAGCGCCGGCGGCAACAGGCTTACGGCAATCCGCCCGCCATCGAGCGGCGGGAGCGGCAGCAGGTTCAGCAGCATCAATATCCCATTGATATTGATGCCGGCGCGCGCCATTTCCGCCAGCGGCAGACTATACGCATTCTCCGGCATCACCACCGCCAGTTTCAACAGCGCAGCCCACATCAAAGCCATGAAAAGGTTCGCCCCCGGCCCGGCTGCGGCGACCCAGAACATGTCCTGCTTGGGTCTGCGGAGTTGGCCGAAATTGACCGGCACCGGTTTGGCCCAGCCGAACAGAAACGCACCCTTGCTGAAAAACAGGATCAGGGCCGGCACCAGCAAGGTGCCCACCATGTCGACATGCTTGATCGGATTGAGCGTGATACGCCCCATCTGCCACGCGGTCGGATCGCCGAAGTGACGTGCCGCGTAGCCGTGCGCCGCCTCGTGCAGGGTGATGGCGAAGATCACCGGCAGGGCGTAGATCGCCAGCGTCTGAATAATGTTTTCCATAAGATTCCCGGATTTTAGCCTCTCGCCGGGCCGCCCCAAGAGAGGCGCCGCCCCCCAGTGGGGGGCAGCGAGCCGATGTTGCGAGCGTGGGGGGCCATTATTCGACGTCCAGCCCGAAGGGCTTGAGTGGCCCGCAACCGGCACGGATCAACTCGGGGACCCCCCGCACCAGATTGATCACGGTAGTCATGCCCCTGCCGCAGGGGCCGGCGTCGATCACCACATCGATCAGCTTGTCGAGCCGCTCACGGATCTCCCCGGCTTCGCACAAAGGCTCGCTATCTTCAGGCAGGATCAGCGTCGAACTCAGGATCGGTTCGTCGAGTTCGGCCAACAGCGCCAGCACCAGGGGATGATCCGGCACGCGCAGGCCGATGGTCTTGCGTTTGGGATGCAGCACGCGGCGCGGCAGTTCCTTGGTGCCTTCGAGAATGAAGGTGTAGCTGCCCGGCGTGGCGGCCTTGAGCAAGCGGTACTGCGCGTTGTCCACTCGCGCATAGGTGGCAATTTCCGACAGATCGCGGCACATGATCGTGAAATGGTGACGCTCATCGACGCCGCGAATGCGCCGGATGCGTTCCAGCAGGGTGGCATCGCCGACATGTCCACCCAAGGCATAGGCCGAGTCGGTCGGAAATGCCGCCAGCCCGCCCTTGCGCATGATCTCCGCCGCCTGGGCGATCAAGCGCGGCTGCGGATTCTTCGGGTGGATTTGCAGCAATTCCGTATTCATCACCAGGCTTCCCAAACAGGCGTCAGATCGGGGGGCAACTGCGCCATGCAACCGAGATCGGTATAACTTTCCCCCGGCCCATGGAAATCCGAAGCGCGCGAGGCAAAAAAACCGAACTCGCGGGCAATGCCGGCGAATTCGCGCACCTCGGCTTCGTTATGGGGACCGGAAATCACCTCGATGCCCTGTCCGCCATGTTCCTTGAAAGCCACAAAAAGTTCGCGTCGTTCGGCCGGGGTCAGGCGGTACCGCGCCGGATGGGCAATCACCGCCACCCCGCCGGCCATCCTGATCCAGTCCAGCGCGTCGGAAAGTTCCGCCCAGGCATGGCTGACATAGCCGGGCTTCCCTTTCGCGAGCCAGTGCTCGAAAACAGTTTTAATGTCGCGCGCAAAGCCACGCTCCACGATGTAACGGGCAAAATGCGAACGCGA
This sequence comes from uncultured Methyloversatilis sp., assembly GCA_964580925.1. GTDB lineage: Bacteria > Pseudomonadota > Gammaproteobacteria > Burkholderiales > Rhodocyclaceae > Sulfuricystis. Next base: position 7,882 of record CAZOMI010000011.1, on the reverse strand, counting down.
AATCAGCGCCGGGTTGCCGACATACTTGAGGGCGCCGGCATAGGCATCATCAATGCCCACCTTCGCCAGCTCCGCGGCCATCAATTCAGCTCTGGCATCACGCCCGCTGCGCACCCGGGCAAGTCCGGCGATCAGTTCGGGGTGATGTTCATCAAAGTTGAGGCCGACAATATGCACGGTCTGGTCGTCACCCCAGGACACTGAAATTTCAGTGCCGGTCACGAAGCGGATGCCCAGGGTTGCAGCGGCTTGTCGCGCTTCCTCCAGACCACCAATCTCGTCATGGTCGGTCAACGCCAGCAGGTCGACGCCGTTCGCCTTGGCGCGTTCCACTAGCGTGGCAGGCGACAACAAGCCGTCGGACACGTTGGAATGGCAATGCAGGTCGGCGTTCAATGGTTTCATTTGTTCTTTCACGACAACTTTTTCAGGGCATTCAAGTAGGCAGCAAACTCTGCTCCTACTTCGGGGTGACGCAGCGCGTATTCAACGGTCGCCTGCAAATAGCCCAGCTTGGCGCCACAGTCATAACGCACCCCCTCAAAGCGATAGGCCAGCACCTGCTGCTCCGCAAGGAGTGACGAGATGGCATCGGTCAATTGAATTTCACCGCCGGCACCGGCACGCGCATTCTTCAGATGGTCGAAGATGCGCGGCGTCAGCACGTAGCGACCGACCACGGCAAGCGTCGATGGCGCCACCTCCGGTTTGGGCTTTTCAACAATGGCACTGATCCGTTCGACGCCCTCGGCGAGCGGCCGCGAATCGACAATGCCATAGCTCGCGGTGTCCGCGCGCGGCACATCCTGCACCCCCAGCACCGAGCAACGATAGTAATCGTAGGCATCCACCATCTGTTTCATCACCGGCGTGCCGTTATCCAGCAGGTCGTCGGCCAGCAGAACGGCAAAAGGTTCGTCGCCGACGACCGGCTCGGCGCACAGCACCGCATGCCCCAGGCCCAAAGCCTCAGCCTGCCGCAAATAAATACAATTGATATTCCTCGGCAGCAGGTTTCGCACAAACTCCAGCAGTTCGAGCTTGCCACGTCGTTCCAGTTCGTTTTCCAGTTCGTAGGCCTTGTCGAAATGATCCTCGATGGCGCGTTTGGAACGTCCGGTGACGAAGATCATGTCGGTGATGCCGGCAGCCACCGCTTCTTCCACGGCATACTGGATCAGCGGCTTATCGACGATCGGCAGCATCTCCTTGGGACTCGCCTTGGTCGCCGGCAGGAAGCGCGTGCCCATGCCGGCGACTGGGAATACTGCTTTTGTCACGCGCTTCATTTGAAATTCTCCTTTTGGGCTTGCTGAGGTGGTCACAATTTGTGACCACCCACGCTTTCATTGTTCCAGCAATGCCTTCAATTGTGTTTCGTCCAGAATGGTAATGCCCAATTCCCGTGCCTTGTCGAGTTTGGAACCGGCCTCGGTACCCGCCACGACATAGTGCGTTTTCTTCGATACCGATCCCGCCACCTTGCCGCCACGTGCCTCGATCAATTGCTTGGCCACATCGCGCGTCAGGGTCGGGAGCGTGCCGGTCAGCACAAAGGTCTTGCCGGCGATGGGCGAATTGGCCAAGGGTGCAGGTGCGCCCTCTTCCCACCGCACACCCGCCGCCCGCAACTGTTCGACCACCTCGACGTTATGCGGTTCGGCAAAAAACCGCGCGATCGATGCCGCCACCACCGGACCGACATCCGTGACCTGTTGCAGACGCTCGGCATCGGCAGCCATCAGCGCATCGAGCCCGCCGAAATGACGCGCCAGATCCTTCGCCGTCGCCTCGCCGACATTGCGAATGCCGAGGGCAAAGATGAAGCGCGCCAGCGTGGTCTTGCGGCTCTTTTCGATGGCGGCGAGCAGGTTGGCGGCGGATTTTTCCGCCATGCGCTCCAGATTGGCCAGCGCGCGAATGTCCAGCTTGTAGAGATCGGCCGGCGTCTTGATGATGTCGTTATCGACCAGTTGATCGACCAGCTTGTCGCCCAAGCCTTCGATGTCCAGCGTCCGGCGCGAAGCGAAATGCAACAAGGCCTGCTTGCGCTGCGCCGGGCAGAACAGGCCGCCAGTGCAGCGTGCAATCGCCTCGTCTTCCGGCTTTTCCACCGCTGAACCGCACACCGGACAGGCTTTGGGCATGCTGAACTTGCCGGCATGCGGCGGGCGCTTCTCGGGCACCACCGCCGCCACCTCGGGAATCACGTCGCCAGCCCGGCGCACGATCACCGTGTCGCCGACCCGCACATCCTTGCGCAGCACTTCGTCCTCATTGTGCAGCGTGGCATTGGTCACCGTCACACCACCGACGAACACCGGTGCCAGCCGCGCCACCGGCGTGATGGCCCCGGTGCGGCCAACCTGCACCTCGATGGCTTCGACGGTGGTGAGGGCTTCTTCGGCGGGAAATTTGTGGGCGAGGGCGAAGCGCGGCGCGCGCGCCACAAAGCCCAGCTTGACCTGATCGGCCAGGCAATCCACCTTGTAGACCACACCGTCAATATCGTAGGGCAACTCACGCCGCACCGCGCCAATGCGTTCGTAATATTCCAGCAAACCGTCTGACCCCTTCACCATGGCTCGTTCGGCCGCCACCGGAAATCCCCAGGCGGCAAGGCGGTCCATCACTTCGCTGTGGCGAATTGCGCCATCCCCAAAAGTCGGCGCTGGCGGGACGGCGTTATTTTCAGCGCGGGCTTCTGCCACACCATAGGCAAAGAAGCGCAAGGGTCGTTTGGCAGTGATTCTTGGATCAAGCTGGCGCAAGCTGCCGGCGGCCGCATTGCGCGGATTGGCAAACTCTTTTTCGCCGCTGGCACGTTGCCGTTCGTTGAGCGCGGCAAACTCCCGGCGCGGCATCAGCACCTCGCCGCGCACCTCGATACGGGCGGGAACTGCTGCATTCGATGTAGCAGGCAAGCGCAGCGGAATATTTCGAACCGTGCGCAGGTTATGCGTCACATCCTCGCCGGTAAAACCATCGCCACGGGTCGCACCCCGCACAAACACGCCATTTTCATAAAGCAGGCTAACCGCCAGTCCATCAAATTTTGGTTCGCAGGCGTAGTCAACGCTGGATGTAGCGAGCCCTTCGCTGCAACGTCGATCGAAAGCCACGACCTCCTCACTGCTGAAAGCATTGTTGAGTGACAGCATCGGCACTGCGTGGGCCAGTTGGCGAAAAGCGACAAGGGGCGAACCACCCACCCGCTGCGTCGGCGAATCGGGCGTCTGCAAGGCCGGGTTGGCCGTCTCGAGTTCCTGCAACTCCCTGAACAGCCGGTCATATTCGGCATCGGGAATGGTCGGCGCATCCAGTACGTAATAGGCGTGGTTGTGGCGCTCGATCTCGACACGCAGAAACGCCGCGCGCTCGGCGTCCGCAAGATCGGGCATCAGGCAAACAGGCGCAGGGCGCGCACGTCTCCGGCCGGGATGCCGTTCTGCGCCATCTGCGCCTGCAACTCGATGATCCGCGCCCGCAAGGCGCTGGTGGTGGCGTCGGACAGCGGATTGCGGTTGGCGTCGGCCACCTGTCCGCCTACCGCGCTGGCGCACTGACCGGCAAAGACGATCATGCGATCGAAAGCAGCCGCGCCATCGACGACCCGCGGCACATCAAGGCTGAGTGTCAGGTCGGTCAGCGACTGCGCCGCGACATCGACTGTCGCAAAGCCCGTTGCAGTCTGGCAGCTCAGCGCGAAAAGTTCAGTTCCATTGGCATCCATGGCGACAAAACGCTCGCCTGCGGGCTTGAGGCCACAGGCATCGATCACCGGTTTGAGTCTGGCGCCGCTCAGTTCGTTCAGGCTGCCCTGACGCGGCAAGACATGCAGCGCCAGTTGTAAATCGACGGCGGCGCAAAAACCGTCCAGCTCACGCGCTGCCGCCAGCACCGGCGCATCGTCGGGCAATTCGACCAGGCCGGAAAAGCGCTGGGCCAACCGCCGGATCCCGTCGAAGAAGGCGGCGAGCGTCAATTCGCTTACCGGCCCCTTGCGATCGACCAGTTGCAGTGCGGCCGCGACCTGGGCAACCGCGCCTGGGTCCTGGGGCAAGAGGGTGCGCCAGCGTCCGCTGCGCTCATCCAGGCCGAGCCATTGCACCGGCTTGTCGATCAACTGCGACCAGACAGCGTGTTCCGACCACAAGATTGCCACCGGCACGGCATCGACGAACTCGATGCGCAACAGGCAATCGACGCTGGCATCGGCCCATTCGGCCGGCACGGCCGTCACTTGGCGGATGGCATCCTGGATCCCGCCTGCGGCAGCAGCTTGCGGCTGTTCTTCAGCCGGTGCTGCCGTGCCAAAGGTGGGTTCGCGATACATGGCAGGGGGCGCACCGGAAGGTTTCGTCGCCTCGGCATCAGCCTTGCGTCCGGCCATCAACACATCAGGCCTGGCATCGGGAAAAACGGATTTGGCGAGGAGCCGCTGCTTGCGCGATTGCCAGAGGTTGTAAGCCCAGACGACCGCCACCAGCAACACGCCAAAACCGATCAGTGCCAATTGCAATTCGCTCATTTCACCTCCGCCAATCCAATGCTGTCCCGCTGCCGGAACGCTGCGCGCCTGGAATCATCCTCTTCCCCAGGCAGGTGCCGGGGAAGCAAGCGTTTCCTCGGTCATGCGCAATGCCTCTTCGATATCGACAGCCACCACGCGCGAGACGCCCTGCTCCTGCATGGTGACACCAATCAACTGTTGCGCCATTTCCATGGTGATCTTGTTGTGCGTGATGAAGACGAACTGGGTATGGCGCGCCATGCGCTTGACCATCTCGCAAAAACGCACGGTATTCGAATCGTCGAGCGGCGCATCCACCTCGTCGAGCATGCAGAACGGTGCCGGATTCAGTTGGAACAGCGCGAACACCAGCGCGATGGCCGTCAACGCCTTTTCGCCGCCCGACAGCAGGTGGATGGTGGAATTGCGCTTGCCCGGCGGCTGCGCCATGATCTGGATGCCGGCATCGAGGATCTCCTCGCCGGTGAGGATCAGTCGGGCCTCGCCGCCGCCGAACAGTTCCGGGAACAGGGTGCCGAAATGGCGATTGACGGTCTCGTAGGTCTCCTGCAACTGCTCGCGGGTTTCGCGGTCGATGCGGCGGATGGCGTCTTCCAGCGTACCAATCGCGGTTGCGAGGTCCGCCGACTGTTCGTCGAGGTAACCCTTGCGCTCGCGGGAACTGGCCAGCTCTTCGAGCGCTGCCAGGTTCACCGGACCCAGCACTTCGATCTCGGCGGCGATCCGCGCGATATCGCCCTGCAGGGCGCTGTCGCGCAGACCCGGCGTCAGTTCGGCGGCCAGCGCGGCCTCGTCCTCCGGACTAATGTGTGCCCCCCCCGAAAAAGCCGCTGCGCGGCTTTCTCCCCCCAGGGGGCCAGGAAACACTTGGGGCGGCCCGGCGTGTTTCCTGACATGCGCCTCGGCGAGGCGCTCCTGATATTGCTCGACGTTCAACTGTGCGGCCTGCTGCTTGAGCTTCAGCTCGTTGATCCTCTCGCGGGCCGGCTGCAAGCCCTGTTCGAGTTTGAGGCGTTCCTCATCCACCGTGCGCAACTGGCTGGCAGCGCCTTCCAGCGCATTGCGCCGTTCCGCCAGCGCCGACTCTTGCGTGCCGCGCTGCGCCAACGCCGCCTGCAACTGTTCCTGGATCACCGCATCGCTGATGGCCGCCAGGTCCTGTTGGGCCACGGCGCGGTCGGTAGCCGCCTGTTCCAGCTGCTTCTGCGCCGTTTCGGCGGCCCGCGCATTGTCGGCCAGCTTGGAGTGACATTCCTTCTCGGAAAATCCGGCATCCTGCGCTTCGCGGGCCAGTTGATGTTCCAGCGCACGTACTTCACGCATTGCGGTATCGCAGTAGCGCTGCAGTTCCAGCGCTTCATCCATGCGCGCACGGGCTGCCGCCAACGCTTCACGGCACTTGACCGCCTCGTCCTCGGCGCCGGCGAGCGCCGCCTTTTCCTCTGCCTCGACCCGCACGATTTCGGCAAGGTCGCGCGCGATCTGGCCGGCGCGTTCGTCGTGGCGGGCCTGCGCCTGCGTGAGCTTGAGCGCCTCGACCTGCGCCGCATGCAGGCGCTGTTGCACTTCCTGCAGCACGCGCCGCGTTTCGGACAGGCCTTGTTGACCGGCGGCAACCGCCCGCTCGGCCTCCGTCTGCGTCTCGCGCGCCAGCATCTCGGCATCTTCCAGCGCGGCGATCTGCCCGGCCAGCGCATCGATCTCGCGTTGGCGTTCAATCACGCCATGGGTGCGCACATCGGGTGAATACAACGTCAAACCGGCTGGCGTCGCCAGATGGCCGGCGCGATTCACGCGCCAGCCCGCACCCGTAGTCAAGGCTGCATCGTTATCGACTACCCGCACATCGCCGAGCCATTCGTCGAGCACCACCACCCACTGCGAATTGAGACAGCGCACATGGGCGCGCAGGCTGTCGGCAGGAATGACGGCAGCGGCATTCTCGCGACACAGTGCCAGCGCAAGGGTGGCGGGCGGCGGTGCGGCCAGCGCCCGTTGCAGGATAGCGGCATCCGCCGGCACGGCCGTCAGTCGCTCGCGCAGCACGGCCTCGACTGCGGTTTCCCAGCCCGGATCGACCTGGATTGCGCGCCAGAGCGGCTGGGCATCGGCCAACCCCATCTCTTTCAACCAGCCCGCTAGGTCGCCGCCTTGCCCGACGCTCTGTTGCAACTGGGCCAAGGCGTCGTGACGCGCGCGCGCCGTCGTGACATCGCGGTGGGCGGCCTGCATGGCCTCGCGGGCGCTGCGCAATGCAGCTTCCAGGGTCGGTTGCTTCAACTGCAATGCGGCAAGGCCTTCCTGCGCCATGTCGAGCGCAAGTTCGGCCTGCCCAGCGACTTCCTGTGCGCTCGCCAGCAGCACCGGATCGGGTGCAGCCAGACCGGCACTTTCGGCATCCATGCGTTGCCGGCGCTGGGCAAGGTTGTCGAGCGCCCGCACGGCATGGCCGCGATCGGCTTCCGCCAGGCGCAGGCCCTGTTCGGCGGCATTCAGCGCCTTGCGGGCCTCACTTGCCTGTGCTTCCGCCGCCTTGACGGCATCTTCGGCCTCGGGCAGGCGCAGGGCGGCTTCTTCATGGCGGGCAGCCGCCGTGGCGGCGCGTTCGCGGGAATTTTCGAGCAGGGAGCGCCAGCGGAAGTCCTCTTCCTCGACCCGCCGCATCTCGCCCGACCAGTGCTGCTCCTGCGCATCCAGTTGGGCCAGGCGGGTTTCCAGCCGCAGACGCGCATCGCGCAGATGGGCAATCTCGGATTCGAGCCGCTTGACCTCGGCATTCGCCGCATACATCTCGGCCTGGGCGGCGTGCAGGGCGTCGGAGGTAGTGAAGTGCGCCTCGCGCGCCTGCTCGACGCGCGCCTCGATGGCGCGCAAGGCAGCGGTTTCGGCCTCGACGCGGTTGATCGCTTCGGCAACCTGGCGCTCGAGCTTCACCGTTTCGGCCTGCGCATCCTTGCGTTTCTTGAACCAGAGAAGGCTCTGGCGGCGGTTCAGCTGGAATTGCAGGTCGCGGTATTGCTGCGCCACCGCAGCCTGCTCTTCGAGCCGGGTGACCTGATTGCCAAGCTCGCCGCGAATGTCATCGACGCGCGCCAGGTTTTCGGCGGCATCTTCGAGGCGACCCTCGGTTTCCTTGCGTCGCTCCTTGTATTTGGTAACGCCGGCCGCCTCTTCGAGGAAGAAGCGCAGCTCGTCCGGCTTGGCCTCGACAATGCGTGAAATCATGCCCTGGCCGATGATCGCGTAAGCGCGCGGCCCCAATCCGGTCCCCAGGAACAGATCAATCACGTCGCGCCGGCGCACGTGCAGGTTGTTGATGTAGTAGCTGGAATTGCCCTCGCGGTCGAG
>CAZOMI010000010.1:0-56966 GCA_964580925.1 uncultured Methyloversatilis sp. | reverse complement strand
TCGTTATGTGAGCTATAACGACAGTCGTGCGGATTACTTAACACAGTACAATTAAGAGTTTCGTTCGATGTCAATCGGTACCCACCAAAGGAGATGTTCATGAGAACTTTTACCCGTGAGTTGTTGCTCGCCGCTGCTGCGTCCCTCGCTTTTGTCGCCGCCGGCCCGGCGCTTGCTCAGGCCACCCTGACCCCCGACGTGGTGCCCGGCGTCGAGATCATCGATTCAAAACAGGCCAAGGCGCTCATGGACAAGGGCGTCAAGATGTTTGACGTACGCGTCCCCGGCGACTATGCCGAGCTGCACATCAAGGGCGCCATCAGCTTGCCATACACCAACAAGAGCGAAAATGTGCCGAACTTCGACGGCAGCAAGGATCTCTGGGATGTTACCAAGCTCCCCGCCGACAAGGCCCAGCCGATCATCATCCAGGGCAACGCGCCGGCGGGCTGGCGGCATTACAAGGCCAGCGTGCTTGCGGTCAAGGCCGGACACAAGAAGGTCTACTGGTTGCGTAACGGCATCGATGAGTGGAAGAAGCTGGGCTTGCCGACCGAATAAGGGTTGTTCGTTTTAATCCGCCCGGCGCCTTGCCGGGCGGTTTGTTTTTGTCATCAACTTTTGCATGGGGTTGCCATGAACAGCATCAAGGCCAAGATTTTTTTGGGCGGCATACTGGCCGGCCTGGTTTCCCTGATTCTTGCCGTGGTCGGGTTGTACGGCACCCAACAGGGGACTGCAGCGCTGGCCGCGGTTTACGAGAAACAAGTGGTACCCGCCGCGGCATTGAAGGACATCGATCGCCACCTGAAGGACATGCGTTACCGCATGGCGGCTATGCTCACCGGCACCTTGCCTGGCGCCAGCAGCGTGACGCACGTCGATTCTGTCAAGCTGGAGGTGCCCAGGCAGTGGGCGATCTACAAGGAAAATACCCGCGACAGCGCTTTTGACGCCGCTACCCGCGAGCAGATTTCGGTTATCGACCAGCAAATCGCCCATTTGCCGCAGTTCATCGACAAGCTGGCGAAGGCGTTTCCCGCCGAGGACAAGACGACTGTCGGCGAAATGCTGGACAACGAGTGGCCGGTCTTCCATTCCAAAATGCTGAAACCGCTGGACAAACTGGTCACCTTCAGCGAGGCGTCCGTCAAACAGACCTACGAGGCGAGCCACGCGTCCGGGCAGCGGCTGGTCTACGTCATTCTCGGCGTCTGCGGTGTCGGCGTGCTGGTCCTGCTGGCGGGCATCCTGCTGCTGGCCAAGAACATCAATTGCGGCGTCCAGGGTCTGAAAATGACGCTTGCCAGGGTTGCGGAGGGCGATCTGACCGCCACCGTGCCGTTCAGGCGCGGTGACGAATTCGGCGACATGGGACGCTCCCTGGACGACACCACGACGCATCTCAAGGGCATTGTCGAGGGCGTCAAGGGCGCCGCCGACAAGGCGGCGGACGCCGCGCGGAACTTGTCGCAGCAACTCGAACAGGTGATCGCCCGGAGCGCCACGCGCGATGGCCGTGTCATGCAGGTCGCGGCGGCGATGGAAGAGATCAGCGTCGCCAACTCGGAAGTGGCGCATGCCGCCGGTGAAGCCGGCGTGGCGGTGGAGCGCAATGAAAAATACGCCAAGGAAGGTGACGCGAACATGGACAGGAATCGCGCCGCCATGGCCAAGGTGGTGGCGACCGCCAATCATTCGGTCGAGATCGTCAGCAACCTGAGTGAATCGATCCAGAAAATCGGCCAGATCACCACCGTCATCCGCGAGATTGCCGACCAGACCAACCTGCTGGCGCTGAATGCCGCCATCGAAGCGGCGCGGGCGGGTGAGCAGGGCCGGGGTTTCGCTGTCGTGGCCGACGAAGTCAGAAAGCTGGCGGAACGCACCAGCAGCAGCACCAGTGAAATCTCCGGCGTTGTCAAATCGATTCGCGACGAAACCGAGGCCGCCGTGGAGTCGATGGGGGAGGTCAAGCAGGACCTGCAGATCAGCGCCCGTCTCAACGATGAGACCGACAGCGCGCTGAAGCAGATCGTCACCGCGGCAAACCAGGTCACTGGCCTGGTTGGCAGCATTGCTGCCAGCACCCGGGAGCAGACGTCCGCCACCGAGGATGTCGCGCGCAACATGGAGGAAATCTCCGGACTCACCGAGGAAGACACCGCCAGCATGCGCCAGGCCGGCCAGGCCGCCGATGATGTCTCCCACATCGCCACCGAGTTGCAGCAATTGGTCGGCAAGTTGCGCGTTTAGACGCCCGCCCCCCTTCGCCCCCCTCGCGGGGGGTTCTCAACGGCTCGCTGCGCTCGTTTGTTACGGGGTGCTCCGCTCAACCGCCCGTGCGGGTTGCGCCTGGCGGCGCGTGCCGTCTCGCCTTGGGGCGGCCCGGCGGCGAGACTACTGGGGTTGTCTTTCTCCCCTCGCCCCTTGCGGGAGAGGGGCCGGGGGAGAGGGGGTGCCAGCAGAAGGCCCTTAGCCCGCAAGCGGGCTAAGGGCTACGCAGTTTTGCGTAGCCCACTACAGTATCTACACAATTCCCCCGCCAGTTCGATTCGCGTAGCTTTCGCTGCGCTGCATCGATGCGCTTGGGTGTTGCGCTTCTCTCAACTCGTGGAGGAATCCGGATATGTCATATAAATTGCACGCCGTGCTTGCCGCGCTGGCTGCCGGTCTGTTGTTCGCCAACCCGTTGGTGTTGGCGCAGGAAGCAAAGCCCGACGCCGCACCCGCGGTCGCTCCCCCGCCGCCGGTCGTGCCGGTATTCACGGTCGACAAGACCCGCCTCGCCAATGGCGGCTTGGTGACCGTTACGGGCCAGGCCGCTCCAGGCAGACCGGTGTATCTCGAGGTGTTCAACGAAAATCCGGTGACTGGATCCTTCTTCGACAGCCGGCGGAACAAGGAAACCGGCAAGATTCCCTACAAGCTGTATATGGCCAGCGAGCTCCCGGCTTTCTATCGCATTCATGTGCCGCGCGAAACACAACCCATCCTCGATGACTTCAAGAAGGAAGGCCGGCCCTGGTCCTACTCGAGCGCGCTTTCGAATACCGGTGGCGAGGTGGTCTACCGCGAGCCGGGCAGGCACCCGATCACCGCCTACCAGGCCTCGCTGCAGGCCAGCATCGTCGGCTCGCGCGGCGAGGTGCTGCCGACCCTCGACGACAAGGAGCGGGTGCGCCGTTCGATGCAGATCGTCAAGGCACGCTATCGCACGGTCGACAAGCTGCTGGCCGCCAACGTCGATGTGAAGGAGGATGGCAGCTTCACCGCCCAGGTCAAGATTCCCGAGGGTTCGCCACCGGGTAAATACACCATCACCGCGGGCACCAGCAGGAAGGCGTTGAGCGAACCGGTGGTGATCGAGAACACGATCGCGCTCCCGATGGTCTACATGGAGAATGCCGGCACCAGCCTCAACGTCATCTATCCCTTCCTGATTGTGCTCGGGATGGCGACCTTCGGTGTGCTGATGGGGGCTGGCGGCGGCTTCATCATCAATCCGGTCCTGCTGATGCTGTTCCCGATCCCGCACAACGTGGTGGCCGGCACCGTCACGCCCACCGTGCTGTTCTCGCAGGGCAGCGGCGTGATCAACTACTCGAAGATCAAGTTCATCAGCTGGAAGGTGGGCGTCACGCTGGGCATTGCCATGCTGGCCGGCGGTTTCATCGGGCCGGTGTTGACGACGATGGTCAGCGTCGACGAGTTCAAGTTCGTCTTCGGCTGGATCCTCTTCATCCTCGCGGCATTGATGTTCTGGCAGACCACGCCGGGCTACATCAGCAAGAACAAGAAGGAGCAGGCCATCCTCAAGGAATTCCAGAAACGCGCCGAGGAAGCTGTTGCCGCCAAGGCCGCCAAGGCTTGATCCGCCCTCTCATCGAACAGGAGATAGAAAATGTATATGCACGTCAATTTCTGGGGCAACGAGTTCAAGGTTAACGTCATCGTTGGCTGTATCGGTGCCTTCCTCATCGCCGTGGTGTCGTCGATGTTCGGTTTCGGCGGTGGCCCGTTCATGGTGCCGCTGATGGCCGTGGTGCTCGGCTTGCCCATGTATGTGGTGGTCGGCAGTTCGCTGCTCGCCATCTTCTTCAACACCATGATGAGTTCGGCCCGGCACTACGGCTTCGGCAACTTCGACCTGGATCTTTTTCTGGTGATGTTTCCCGCGGCGATCCTGGCCGGCTGGATTGCGCCGAAAATCGCCAAGCGGGTCAATCCGCTGGTGGTCAAGCGCGTCGCTGTTGTCGGCCTGTCGCTGCTTGGTTTGTCGCTGCTCGGCGTGTTCTGAGTCGGTCTCCCCTCTCTCCGCGGTGCGGAGAGAGGGGGTGTCGTGTGTAAGAGATCAAGGATGAAAACATGAGTTCGGTCAAAGCTCCCAATGTGCGCGGTGTCGGTAGTCCCGGTCGTCGCACGGTCTATAGTATTTGCGGCATGTGCGTGGCGCGTTGCCCGATCGAAGTCTCGGTCGAGGACGGGCGGGTCGTGTGGCTGCGCGGCAACCCCAACGACAAGGCTATCGGCGAAAGCATGTGCGGGCGCGGGGGGGCGGCGATTCCCTTCGAGTACGACGACGAGCGGCCGCAGACGCCGCTGATACGCACCGGTCCGCGCGGCGCCGGCCAGTGGCGACGCGCCTCGTGGGACGAGGCGCTGGACTACATCGCCGACAAGCTGCGCGAGGTGGTTGCCGAGATGGGCCCGCGCGGCATCGCGCTGTCGGATCGCGGCGGTCCCTTCACCGATCTCTCCCGCGGCTTCGTGCAGGCACTGGGTTCGCCCAACTATTTCGACCACGATTCCTCCTGTGCGCGCAATACGAACAATGCCATTCGCAGCCTGACCGGCTACGGACGCGGCGCCATCGGTTTCGACATCAAGAACACCAAGCATCTCGTGCTCTGGGGGCGCAACCTGGCGGAGTCGATCAAGGTCAAGGAAGCCAAGGAATTCATGGGCGCCATCGCGCGCGGCATGCGTTGCACCTACATCGACCCCCGGGTCAGCACCACTGCCTGCAAGGCCACGCGCTTCTGGCAGGTGCGCCCGAACAGCGACTACGCGCTCAATCTCGCCATCATCCACGAAGTCTTGAAGCAGGAGATTTACGACAAGGAATTCGTCGCGCGTTACGTAACCGGCATGGACTACCTGCGCGCGGCGGTGCAAGACACCACGCCCGAATGGCAGGAGCAGCATACGGGCATTGCGGCGGACGAGGTCCGCGCCTTCATCAAGGAAATCGCCGCGGATGCGCCGCAGGTGATCTTTCACACCGGCTGGATGACGGCGCGCCACAAGCAGTCGTTCTACGTCAGTCGCACCGCGCTGATTCTCAACGCGCTGATGGGCTCGATCGATGTCAAGGGCGGCATCGTGCTTGCCAAGACGCCCGAGGACTGCGGCCGCAAGGGGCTGAAAAAGCTGATCGATCGGTCGCCCAAGGTCAAGGAACCGCGCGCCGACGGCGCCGGCACGACGCATCCGCAATGGGATCCCGTGGCCGGCATGGCTCACCAGATGTATCGGGCGATGGAAACCGGCGATCCCTACCCTGTCGGCGCTTATATCGTCTATCGTCACGACCCGCTGACCTGCATGCCCGACCCGCCGGCCCTGCAGAAGGCGCTGGACAAGCTGAAGCTGCTGGTCGCCATCGACGTCAATTACTCGGAAACGGCATGGTTCGCCGACGTGATCCTGCCGGAATCCACTTATCTCGAACGCGCCAATATCCTTTGTCAGAACAATGGCGGCAAGCCCAATTTCGGCATGCGCGACCAGGCGCTGGCACCGCGCTTCGACAGCCGCCCGGCCTGGTGGATTTTCCGCGAGATCCTGCGTCGCCATGGCCCATTGGGTCATGGCGACGCCCTCGATTTCGAAACCATCGAGGAACTGTGGGACTACCAGCTCGAGGGCGCCGGCGTCACCGTGGCGCAGATGCGCGAGAAAGGCATTGTCAGCATGGTCGATTCCCCCTGGTTTTTTCCGCGCGACAAGATTCCGTTCAAGACGCCCACGGGCAAATTCGAAATCGAGAGCGAGGTGATGAAGCAGGCCGGGTTGCCCAGCCTGGCGCCCTTCCAGCCGCGCGAGCCGACGAGCGGTGATTGCTTCCATCTCATGTTCGGCCATTCGCCGGTCATGAGCGGTGGCCAGTCGCTCAACAATCCCATACTGGGCGATTTGGCCGGGCCCAACCCGCTGTGGATCAATGATGCGCGCGCCAGGGCGCTGGGCATCGGCGAAGGCGATGAAGTGCTCATCAGCAGCCCGAGTTACTCGGCCTTCATGACGGCACGCGTCACGCCGCTGATTCATCCGGATGCGGTGTTCATGTTTCATGGCTTCGGCCGCACCGTGCCGTTGCAGACGCGCGCTTGCGGCCTGGGTGTGGCCGATCAGCGCCTGCAGCACGGCAAGCTGTATGAATTCGACCCGGCCGGCGGCGCCAACGCCATGACCGAAACCATCGTCCAGGTGCGTCCGAAAGCCGCAAAGGGAGTAACGAAATGAGTAACTACATCCTGCGCCACGACGAGGCGAACTGCATCGGCTGCCAGGCCTGCGAAGTGCATTGCAAGACCAACAAGGATCTCGGCCCCGGCCCGGCGCCGTGCAAGATCATCACCGTCGGCCCCGTCATGATCGGCAACCGGCCGCGGGTCCGCTTCGTCTTCATGCCCTGCTTCCATTGCGAGGATGCCTGGTGCGTCAATGCCTGCCCGACCGGAGCCATGCAGCGGCGCGACAAGGACGGCATCGTGTTTGTTCAACCCAGTCTATGTGTCGGCTGCAAGAGCTGCATATCCGCCTGTCCATGGGGCGCGCCGCAATGGGACCCGGTAGCGCGCAAGGTCGTCAAGTGCGACTATTGCAAGGATCGCATTGATGCCGGACTCCAGCCGGCCTGTGTCACCAAGTGCGTCACGGGCTGCCTGTCTTTCGGCGTTATCAACGAGTTGGCTGATCCGCGTCGCGAACGGTATGCGCAGCAGATCGCCGCCGAACCGCTGACTCGGCCTGGCGCGTAACGAGCCGCGGAGGCAATTCATGGCCCCCACGCGCACTTCAATCGCCGCCCCCCGCGGGGGCGCTGCCTCCCCCGGAACGGCCCGTCGGGAGATGGTTTTATGAGCGAACACAATACGCTACCGGAGTGGCTGGAGGCTGGCGCCGTCTCGCCAGCGCCGACCTTGCAAACCGCGCTGCCGGGCCTGGCGCACGCGCAGGGGCTGAACCCGCTGCAGCGTTTGCAGCGCTTGCAGGAAAGTGGCCTGGCCGAATGTGGTTTTGCCGGCGAGCCGCTCTATCAGGCGTGGCGACAGTTCCTGCGCGGCCATGGGACTTCCGTGCTGGTTGTAGATGCCGCCGGGCTCGATCCCCGTGCCCGTGGCACGGCGGCCGTGCTTGACGGCGCGCCCTGGCGCCTGGCCGAAGGGCTGCTGATCGCCGCCGGTTTGCGCGATACCACCAGGATTGAACTGCTGTTGCCCGCCGAATTGACGGGTCAAGAGGCCGGACTGCTGAATGCCCTGGACACCATCCGCGCGCGCGGCTTCCTGGGGGGGCGCCGCATCAAGGTCGAGGTGCGCCGCGACAGTGTGCCGAGCCCCTGGGGCGAGGGCCATGCCACCGACGGCACGCGACTGATTCATGCGCCGGAAACCTGGTGTCGCGTGGCCTTGATGTTTGCCGAGCAAGGCGCAGCAGGCAATGATGCCGCGTTGCTGACGCTCAGGAGCGGCCTGAATCAACGCGGACTGATCGAGTTGAAGCGCAGCGACATGCTGCGTCGCCTGATCTACGACTGGGGTGGCGGTGTCGAGGTCATGGGTCGTGATGCGGTGCTGGTCTTCGACAACGGCATGGGTGGTTTCCTGCCCCTTTCCGAGGCTGACTTGTCCTGCCAGCCGCTGACGCTGGCCAACGCGGGGATTGCTCCCGCGCCGTCCAGCCTGATGGTGCTGGCCGAGGGTGTCTGCCTGGTTGAACAGACCCGCCGCGCCCTGTATCGCTACTGGCAACTGGCCGAACATGAAGCGCCGCCGATCCGTTCCCTGCTGGCGCGGGTCGCGCGACTGGTGGCCGACATCACCGTCGGTCGCGGCGAGCTACGTCACCTCGTCGAACTCAAGCAGTTGGCGCTTGAACTGGCGACGCAGGGTCTGGCGGCGGCCTGGCCGCTGGGTAGCGCGTTGCGCTATTTCCCCGAACAATGGGAATCCCATGTGCGACGTCCGGTTGGCGACATGAGTTGCCCCGAGAAGCTCTGCCTGGAACGCCGCGCCGCGCCTTGTCACAGCACCTGCCCGGCCAACATCGACATTCCCAGCTTCATGGCGCACATCGGCTACGGCGATTATGACAAGGCAATCGAGGTGATTACCCGTGACAATCCCCTGCCGCTGACCTGCGGCCTGGTTTGTCCGGCGCCTTGCGAGTCGGCCTGCGTGCGTAACGGCAGCAATGGCGCCGTTTTCATCCGGCCGATGAAAGCCAAGGCCGCCGAGGTGTGTCTGTCGGCGGGGGGCTATCCGCAACCCGCGCTGGCGCCGCCCACCGGCAAGCGCATCGGCATCGTCGGCTCCGGCCCGGCGGGTTTGACCGCCGCTTATTACTTGCGGATTCTCGGCCACGACGTGCAGATCTTCGAGTCGCAGAAACTGGCCGGCGGCATGCTGCGCTATGGCATTCCGGCCTATCGGCTGCCGCCCGAGTTGCTGGATCGGGAAATCGAGCAGATTACCGCGCTGGGCATTCCGATTCACACCAGCGCCAAGGTCGACAGCCTGGACGCGCTGCGCAAAAATCATGACGCGGTATTTCTCGGGCTGGGCACGCAGTTGTCGCGCTTCATTCCCGTCGAGGGTGTGCATCAACCCTTCGTGCTCGGCGGGATCGATTTTCTGCGCAATGTCCGGGGCGGCGAGGACGTGCGGGTCGGCCCGCGCGTCGTCGTCATCGGCGGCGGCAACGTCGCCATCGACGTGGCGCTGACCGCCCTGCGCCAAGGCGCCAAGCATGTCGATATGGTGTGTCTGGAAAAGCGCCGCGAAATGCCGGCGAGTCACCACGAAATCGAGACGGCCGCGGCCGAGGGCGTCGCCCTGCATCCGGGCTGGGGACCGGTGCGCATCGAGGAAGATGGCCAGGTCGTCTTCCAGCACTGCGACCGCGTGTTTGATGAAACCGGCCGCTTCAATCCGAAATTCGATGCCGAGCGGATTTTGAATCTCGAAGGCGATCAGGTCATTCTCGCCGTGGGCCAGGGTACCGACCTGACCAGTATCGATGGCAGCGGGCTGGAAGTCACCCGCGGCTTCATCGTCACCGATCCGCGCACCCTGATGACGAAAGTCTCCGGCGTCTTCGCCGGCGGCGACGTGGCGCATGGCCCGCGTACCGCGGTTGAAGCGATTCGCTCGGGCAAGATCGCCGCCTATTCCATCGACGCCTGGCTGCGTGGCGAGCCCCTGGGCGCGAGCGTCGGCAAACCGGTGCGCCGCGCCGAGGTGATTCCACTGCAAGTCGTGGCGCACGAGCGCAGCTACATGCATCGCGCCGAAATGGCCGAGAAGACGGTCGAAGAGCGCCTGGGTCTCGGCAGCTACGTCAAGATCGAGCAGGGTCTTACGGATGCGATGGCGGGGAACGAGGCCAGCCGCTGCCTGCGTTGCGATATCTGCATCGGTTGCGGCCTGTGCCAGCTCGCCTGCAGCGAGATGGGCGTGGAAGCGTTGCGCATGGCCGAAACCACGGCGGGCCGGCTGGCTTACTTCGACTTCACGCGGCCGATGGATCTGTGCATTGGCTGCGGCGCCTGCGCGCAGGCTTGCCCGACCGGCGCGATTCGCATCGAGGATGCGGACGGCGTGCGGCGCACGATCATCACCGGCACGGTGGTGCGCGAGCAGCCGCTGTTGTCCTGTGATCAGTGCGGCGTCCGGATACAGACCGCCGCGCAGCGGCGTTTCGTCAGGCAGCGCTTGCCCGATCACATGGCGGCGCATCTGGGACGCGATCTGTGTCCCGCCTGCGCCCGCTCGCGATCGGAACAACCGTGGCTGACGGGTAAAGCCGGTGCCAGTGCTCACATGACGTAACCGTTGCCAGAAATCAGTAGTTGGAAAATCCACCGGAGGCAAAGTTCATGAACAATGTGGAAGATTTGATGGTTTCAGTCAGCAAGTTTCCGGCGATCTCTCAGGAAGCAACCCTGCGCGAGGCGATTCTGACGTTGGACCGGGTGTGGGAGGAGTACGCCGCCGGCCAGCGAGAACAACGCATCTTGCTGGTTTTTGATCATGAGAACAGCATCGTCGGCAAGCTGACTCCCAAGGATGTGATTTGCGGCCTGGAGCCGGGTATCGGCAACCTGCGGGGGGTGACTGCCGCTGCCGCGCAAGCCGATCCGCTGCTGGAAACCTACCGGTATGTCATGAACTCGCCGTCGCTGCGCGAACTGCGGGAGCGGACCGAGACGCCCTGGGACGACCTCTGCACCCGCACCCGGGATACCCGGATCAAGGATTTTTTGACGACACCGCCGAGTAGCCAGGTGGTCGAGGTCGGCGACAGCCTGAACAAGGCGCTGCATCGATTCATTGTAAGCGGACACAACTCGCTGTTTGTTACCAAAGACAAGAAGTTGGTGGGGGTGCTGCGTTTTACGGACACCTACCGTGAACTTCTCGACCGGATCAAGCACGTTTGCTGCGCCTAGCGTCGGGAGCTTTCAAAATGAACGAAACAAACCTCAAGGCGCCAACCGCAAGCGCTGACGACTTGCTGCTGCCCCTGGCCGACGACACCGCCAGCCGCCTCAAATCGGTCGGGGCCGAGGAGGCGGCTTCCCGTTCCACCCGGCATGCCCTCAAGTGGCTGCTGATCGCCGTGGCGGCGGGTGTGGCGATTTATCTCCTGCCCACCCCGGAAGGCCTGTCGCTCCGCGGGCACAAGTTCCTGGCTTTTCTGGTGACGATCCTGATCCTGTGGACCGCGGAAGCGGTTTCGGTGGGTGTCACCGCGCTGGCCGTGGGGGCCGGATTGGCGTTCTTCAATATCCAACCCGTGGCCAAGGCATGGCAACCCTATGCCCATCAGACCGTGGTGTTTGTATTCACGATCATCATGATGGGGGTAGTCATCGCCCAGACCAGCCTGCCCAACAGGATATTGAACGGGGTGATGCGGATGGCCGGCAGAAATGTCAGGACATTGAGCTTCACGCTGTGCATGTCCGCCTGCTTCCTGGCAGCCTGGACACATGACGCGGCGATTACCATCATTTTGCTGTTTTCCATGTTGCCCCTGTTCAATAAAATGGGCATCACCCCGGCCCATAACAGCAATTTTGCCAAACATTTCATGTTCATCATTCCGCTGGGAGCTGCCTCGGGCGGCGGCGCGACCTTCGTCGGCAGCGGCCGATCACCGGTTTCCGCGGAAATGTTTCTGGAATTGACGGGTTACAACATCGGCTTCCTCGAATACATGCTGTATCAATTCCTGCCCTCGATGATTTACGGCCTGGGTACCTGGATTGCCGTCATGATCATGTTTCCACCTGGAATCCGTGAGCTTCCCGGGGAGGTGCAGACAGAAAAATTGCCAGCGATGAGCCGTCATGAAAAAACGCTTGCGCTGGTTCTGCTCGCTACCATCGGGCTATGGATGCTGAGCGATCTGACCAAGGTTCATGTGTCGGTCATCGGCGCCGCTTTCGTGATGGCCTGCGTATTTCTCGGTCTGGTCGACTGGAAAAAATGCATGAGCGAATTTCCCTGGAATCCGATGATGGTGTTCGGCGCCGGCTTTGCTCTCGGCATCGCCATGCTGGACACGGGTGCCGGCAAGTGGATCGCGCAGCAATTGTTTCCGATGTTCGAAGGCCTGGCCTGGCCACTCGTGGCGTGGGGGACGGGCTGGATTAGCGCGATCATCACCAGCTTCATGGCAAATGCCGCGGCCACGGCGCTGCTGGTGCCGATCTACGTCCCGATGGCCGATCTGGCGGGAACGCCAACGTTGCCCATCGCCTTGTCGGTGCCGCTGGCCACGACCTTCGTGCTGCTGATCATCGGTTGTCCGCCTACCCTGATCGCCTATGGACTCGGCTATTTCACCCAGTGGGAGGCCTTCAAGGTGTTTTTCCTCAGGGCGCTCATCTGCCTGACTTTATCGGGCGTGGTGCAGGCTTTCTGGTGGCCGCTGGTTGGGATGCCCGGAAACCTCGACATGATGCAGACGCCGGCGAGACTTGGGGTGTGGAGTGTTGAACCCGTGGCGCCTAGCGCGCCACAACAATAGCCGTTGCACGAAGGCAGCATGTTGAGAGTAGGTTTGAGAGTAGATTCCGATCCATGTTTGAGTCTGAGCGAATGGTTTTGACCTTGAATCCGAAATCAAAAAAAGTTTGGTTTTTGGTGGGGCTGTGGGTATGCGGGAAGGTCGAGCGCCGGACTTCCCGCGATCTGCCTGGCCGTCTGGATGGCAAGTTCAACGTGCCGGTGCTGCTGGCGCGTGTCTGAATATCTTTTTGAGCGCAGTCGCCTGGTAGCAGCGCCTCCGGAATTGATGGCGAAATTTTTTCAGGACGGCGATGCGTGGTTTCGCCTCAATCCTGAATGGGAAGTGCTGGCGCTGGAAAAAGATCCGGGTGGCGACAAGTTGAAGGTGCGCTACGAACGTAGCGAGCAGGAAGCCGAATACCGCCGTCCCGCCAGCGCCGACTTTTCAGATACGGGCGGAGTAGTCGAACTTGCCGGCGAGCCCCCCCGGAGGATTTTCCTGTCCTGGGAACGGCAGGATGACAAGCTGACGCGGCTCGACTACCGCGAGACGTTTGTTGCAGCGCTCGAAAACGAGCGCCTGGCCGAACTCAATCTCTGGCTCGATGCCGCTGGCGGTTACCTGACCCTGGCCGCGCGGACCGACCGCAAGGCGCGCCTGGGCCGTTGGCTGCTCGATCGTTTCTGGCTACGCATGAGCCCCATGTCACGCCGCATTTCGTTGATCATTGTCGGCATGGAGGGCTTGGCGCTGCTGCTGTTTATTGCGATCCTGCTGATTTATAGATTCATCGGGTGAGCGACGCGCTACCCCGCCCCCGGTGTGCTCTCAGGGCAAGCCGCCATTCGCTTCCTTGCAGGCGATGATGATCTTCTCGACCAGTTCGTCGAGTTCGATTGGTTTCAGGCAGTAATCGCTGGCGCCGTGCTCGAGGCCCATGATGCTCGCCTGCAGCGAGGCATGTCCCGTAAGCATGAGCACGGGCAGCAGCGGCGCGTGGCGTTTTATGCGGCGCAGGCACTCCATGCCGTCGGCGTCGGACAACATCACATCGAGAACCACCACATCCGGCCAGCCGGCGCTGACCTCCGGAATGGCATCGCGGCAACGCGTGGCCGTCTTCACCTCGAACCCCCGGCGCCGTAGCCGTCGCGAAGTGGTTTCGAGGAAGTCTTCCTCGTCGTCGACCAATAAAATGTTCTTGGGTTGCTTCATGTTCCGCCGGCTTCGCGCCGCAATGCCTATCCTGATTAATGGGTTTCAACAAGCTTTTTATGACTGGCTAGTTCGGAATATTCTAACATTGAGCATGCCCACCGAGGATTTGCCCCCAAACGATTCGCCGCCATTTTGTTCCGCCCGCGAAGGCGAGGCCTACTACGCCCGCCAAAAATACTTGTTCGCGCTGGTGTTTGTCGTCGTCGCCATTGTGCCGCTGCTGATCCTGAACTATAACGCCGCCAGTTTTTATCGCGCCTCCTGGATCGAAAAAACCTCGGTCGAACTTTCCACCCTGGCAGCCGACCGCCGCGAGTTGATCGACCACTTTCTGGCTGCCCAGGAAGATCAGCTCGCCGGTTTTTTGTCGCTCTACACCCCCGAGGCGTTGTGGGCGGGCATGCGGCTGGAGGCCTTGTTTGCCGCCATGAATCGTAGCGGGGTGATCACCGATATTGGCGTGATCGACCGCCACGGCAACCATCAGGCTTACCACGGGCCGTATGAAAAGGAGCTGGCCGGCAGGAATTACGCCCAGGCGGAATGGTTTGCCGAAGTCATGCAAAGCGGCCGCTACGCCAGCGACGTGTTTACCGGTTATCGCAAGGTCCCGCATCTCATTGTCGCCGTGGCCGATCCCGCCCGCAGCGGGATTTTGCGGGCGACCATCAATTCAACGCTGTTCAACAGCCTGGTGGAGAGCGCCAACGTCGGACCGGACGGCGATGCCTTCGTCGTCAATCGGCGCGGCGAACTCCAGACCCCGAGCCGCCTGGGCCGCACGGCGGTGATGCCGGACGAACTCGAGCGCTTTGCCACCCTGGCTGCGTCGGGCGGCAAGGCGAAGCAACAGGGCGAGCGGATTTACGGCGTCGCCGCGGCGAATGGCGGGCAATGGCTGCTGGTGCTCGAAACCAACGTGGCCGCCTCGCTCGCTTCCTACGACAAGGCGCGGCGCCGCGATTCCGCGCTGGTGGCGTTCGCCGCCGCGCTCATCATCCTGGTCGCGGTGCTGCTGACACATTCCATGGTGGGCCGGCTGGCCCGCGCCGAGCGCGAACGCAGCCTGCTGACGAACCAGGTGCGCGAGGTCGAGAAGCTCGCCCTGATCGGCCGCCTCTCCGCCAGCGTGGCCCATGAGGTCAACAATCCCTTGCAGATCATCACGGATCAGGCCGGTCTGATCGACGAACTCATGGCAGAGGAGAATCCGGCCAACATCACCCATTTCGACGATTACCGCCAGGCCATCGGCAAGATCAGGAAGCAGGTCGGGCGTACCAGCACGATCACCCATCGGCTGCTCGGTTTTTCCCGCGCCCAGGACAATGTACTGGCCGACACCGACATCAATCAGGCCGTGGAAGAAACGACAGCACTGCTCGAACACGAGGCCCAGCGCCAGCGGATCAGTATCGTACGACATTACCAGGACGATCTGCCCGTGGTGCACACCGATGCCGGCCAGTTCCAGCAGGTCATCCTGAACATTCTGCATAACGCACTGGATGCCATCGGCAGTAACGGCACGATCGAGATCACCAGCCGCCGGGTCGGGGCGCACATTGTCGTAGACTTTGCGGATAGCGGGCCCGGCCTGACGGCCGAGGTGCTGGGGCACCTGTACGACCCGTTTTTTACCACCAAGCCCAAGGGCAAGGGCACCGGGCTTGGCCTGTTCGTCGCGCGCGACATCATGGCGCGGCTCGGCGGCGAGCTGACCGCGGCCAACCACACGGAGGGCGGCGCGGTGTTTTCGGTGCGCCTCCCCGCGATAAGCGCGACGGCATAAAATTTTATAGGCATGACTAACGAGGAAGGGGCAGGGCAATGAAAGTGTTACGAGAGTTCTATGAGTTGATGATGTTCGGGGCGCGAAGTTACGCGAAGTGGGATATCGACACTTCGCAACGCATCCTCCATGACCGCCGTCGCATGGCGATTCTGGGCTTGCTGATGCTGCCCATCCTGCTGATTGGCGTGGCCTTTGCCGACCAGGTAAGCGAGGCGCTGCCCAGCATGCTCGGCAGCAAGCAGGCCTATGGACCGGCCTACTACACGACGACGATATTTTTGGCATCCATCGCGGTCGGTGTTGTCGCCGGCCTGATCACCGGCTGCATCGGTGCCGGTGGCGGTTTCATCATCGCGCCGGCCCTGATGAGCGCGGGCGTCAAGGGCATCCTGGCCGTGGGCACCGATCTCTTTCACATCTTCGCCAAGGCCATCATGGGCAGCGTGCTGCATCGCAAGCTCGGCAATATTTCGGTCTCGCTGGCGGTCACCTTCCTGATTGGCTCCATCGCCGGCGCCACGCTGGGGGGCTACATCAACCGTACGCTTTACGAGATGAATCCGGTGCTGTCCGACGCCTTCATCACGACGATTTACGTCTTCCTGCTGGGTTTCCTCGGCTTCTACGGCATGACCGATTATTTCCGGATGCGCAAGGCTGCCGCCGCGCCAGCGAAGCCGGCCAAACCAACCCAATCGGCCAAACCAACCGGAGCGCCGAAGAAAGCCGCTGTGGTTGACGACATGACCGGCCTGGCCAAGAAGGTCCAGTCCGTCAATCTGCCACCGATGATTCATTTCGACGAAGGCGTGGTGCCGGGCGGCCGCAAGGTTTCCGCGTACTTTCTCGTGGTCAGCGGCTTTATCGTCGGCATCGCCGCCGCCATCATGGGCGTGGGCGGCGGCTTTCTCACCTTCCCGATCTTTGTCTATGTGTTGGGCGTTTCCGCATCGACGACGGTGGGCACCGACATTCTGCAGATCGTATTCACCGCCGGTTACGCCGGCATCGGCCAATACGCCATCTACGGCTTCATTTTCTACACCCTGGCGATGGGCATGCTGCTGGGTTCCTTGTTCGGCATCCAGATCGGTACCCTGGTGACCAAGGTGGTTTCCGGCGTAACCATCCGCGGCTTCTTCGCCCTGGCGGTGATGTCCGCCTTCGTCAACCGGATTTTCGCCCTGCCGGGCAAACTCGCCACCATGGGTTACATTCCGATGAGCCAGGAAACCGGGATCATTGTCGAACGCATCGGCATTGGTATCTTCTTCATCGCACTCGGCAGCTTCACGGTCTGGGTATTCTGGACCTTCTTCGCCAACATCAAAACGCTCAAGCGGGAGGACTGATCATGATTCACGACAAAAAAGAATTTGGCATCGGACTTGCGCTCATGGCGGGCTTCGTCGTCGTATTGTTCGCGATCTTCAGCCCCGTGCTCGAAGGCGGCAAGAACACCATCCAATATCTGGACGGCGTTTTCAACTCCATCTCGAAGAACTCGGCCTATTACATTCCCGATCTCGCCGAAAAAGCCAGGAAGCATGAGGGCGCGGCTGTGACGCTGAGCATCAAGGCGGCGGACGACGGACAGGCCGGGCGGATGACCAGGTTATTCACCACTGCCGGCGCCACCGTGGTCGCCGAGGGGGTGCAGCTGAGCGTTTCCGGCGACATGGGCCAGCTGCTCAAAGGGGCGCTGGCCGATGCCGACCTCATGTTCAACAACGCGGGCGACAAGGTGACGGAAAAGTATGGAATCGAGCCCAAGCGTGCGTTGTACGACTGGCACCGCGCCCTCTCCACGATGGGCAAGGAGCTCGACAAGCAGGGCAAATTCGCCGAGAGCAAGACCGTGCGCGACGTTCAGACCAAGGGCGTCGAGCCGGCTTACAACTACTTCGGGATCAAGGCGATCCCCATGGGCAACATGCTCTGGGTGGTTCTGGCCTCTCTGGTCGGCTACGTGGTTTACACGATCTGGTATGGCTACGCTATCCTCTTCATGTTTGAAGGCTGGGGACTCAAGCTGGAACACTGAGTGGAGCATTGAGTCCCGTTGGTGTTTTCCCGGGCCTGGGAGCATGTTCTCCCCGGCCCGATTCATTTTCGGGTAGCCATGTTCAAGTTCCTTGCCAAACTGTTCCAGCCGCGCCCCAGGCTTGGCGCTGAAGAAATTCAGTCGGCCTTCCTGGAGCAGTTCCGCAACTTTCGCGCCCTGCTCACGGCCAATAACAACGCGCTCGAACTGATGTCGTCGGCCGAGGACATGCTCCATTCCGGCAAGCCATTCGGCATGGCCTTCGTGCGCGGCGAGTTGACGGCGCTGACGGTGAACGTCTACAAGATGGCGCACAGCCTGGTGGTGCTCTCCGGCGGCCGCTATACCGACCTCCACGGTCGGTTTTCGAGCATCACCGACGAGATCGAGGCCATTCTCTCGCGGCAGCCGGAGGTGGCGGGGACCGCACTGGTGCTCGGCATCGACGACATCGACCGCGGCGTCGTCGATCAGGTCGGCGCGAAAATGGCCAACCTCGGCGAGATGAAAAAGCACCTCGGCCTCCGCGTCCCCGATGGCTTCGTGGTCACGGCAGCCGCCGCACTGCATTTCATGGAGGTGAGTTACATTCAGGACGAGATCAATCGGCGCCTGAAGACGCTCGACGTCGAGAACCTCGCAGCCCTCTACACGGTCAGCGCGGACATCCAGGACCTGATCAGGTCCACTCTGTTACCCGGCGATCTTGAGCGGGCGATCCAGCAACAGATCGAGCTGCTCGCCGCACGGGCGGGGCGACCGCTCTGCGTCTCGATGCGTTCGAGCGCCCTCGGCGAGGATGGCATCCAGGGTTCCTTCGCCGGCCAATACCGTACCCGTCTGGGGGTGGCCGAGGCTGACATCCCGCGGATTTACCGGGACATCCTGGCCGGCAAATATCAGAGCCAGGCCATCATCTACCATCAACAGCGCGGCTATCGGCACCAGGACGTGCTGATGTGCGTCGGCTGTCTCGTCATGGTCGACGCCAGCGCCAGCGGCGTGACCTATTCGCGACCCGCCGGCGACCCCGAGGGGCCCTGGGTAATCATTCACGCAGCGGCAGGGCTGGGAACGCAGATCGTAGACGGCAGTTCCGCCTACGACCTGCTGCAGGTCTCGCGCGAAGCGCCCCACGATGTCACCTGGACTCACCTGGCTGACGCACCGGGTGGCAAGAGTTGTCTGACCGAAGCCGAGGCGCGCGAACTGGCGCAGGTGTCGCTACAGATAGAAAGTCATTTCGGAGCACCACAGGATATCGAGTGGGCGTTTGATCGTGACGGCAAGCTATTCATACTCCAGGCGCGCCCCCTCGATGCGGTGGCGGGTCCTGGCCCGGGGGGTGGCGGGCCGGAGGCAGGGCTGGAGTTGGCGCCGGAGGCGGGGCAGCTCACGGATCAGGCGCCCATCCTTTCGGGCGGTGTTACGGCCAGCCGGGGCGCTGCCGCGGGTGAGGTGTTCAAGGTTAACTGCGCGCTCGACATTCTCGAGTTCCCGAAAGGCGCGGTGCTGGTGGTGGAGACGCCCTATCCGGAATGGGCCGTGCTGATGAACCGTGCGTCGGCCGTGGTGAGTGAAACCGGCCAGAGCGCCACCCACCTGGCCACCGTGGCGCGCGAGTTCGGCGTGCCGGCGTTGTTCGACCTGCCGGGCGCGACGGCCCGACTCGAAAATGGCCAGACGATTACGGTGTGCGCCACCGCCCGCCGCGTCTATGCGGGGCGCGTCGAGGCCTTGCTGAAGGTCGCGCCGCGTCCGCCCAACCTCATGGCGGGCAGCCCGATTCACACCCTGCTCAAGGATGCGCTCACCCACATCACGCCCCTGCATCTGACCGCGCCGGACTCGCCGTTTTTCAAGGCGGGAAATTGTCAGACGCTGCACGACATCACCCGCTTCTGCCACGAAAAAGCCCTCGCGGAAATGTTCAATTTCGGCCGCCGTTATGGTTCGCGCGACAAGTCGGCCAAGCAATTATATGTGGTCGGCATGCCTTCGCAGTGGTGGGTCATCAACCTGAAGGACGGCTATCGGGAGGACACGGACCTGGCCAGTCCGCTCATCCGCATCGAGGACATCGTTTCGGAGCCGATGCTGGCGATCTGGAAGGGCATGACGGCCGTGCCCTGGGAAGGGCCGCCGCCGGTCAGCCTGCGCGGCTTCGGCGCCATCATCGCCCAGTCGGCGATGAATCCGCAGATCGACCCGGCGGTGCGTTCGAGCATGGCCGGTCGCAACTACTTCCTGCTGTCGAAGAAATATTGCAATCTGAGCGTCCGCCTCGGCTATCACTTCGCCCTGGCCGAGGCCAATTTTTCCGAGTTGCTCACCGAGTCCTATGTGAATTTCCAGTTCCAGGGTGGCGCCGCCGACGAGCGGCGCCGGCGTCGGCGCGTGCGGCTCCTGGGCGAGATGCTGCGCGAGCTGGATTTTCGCGTCGATATCAAGGGCGACTCTCTCACGGCCCGCATCGAGAAGCGGCCGGTGCCCTACCTGAAGGAGCGGCTCGTGGTGCTCGGCTATCTGCTCATCCACACCCGCCAGGTGGATATGGTGATGGACGAGGAGGGCTTCATCGAAGAGTATCTGGAGCGAGTCCATGCGGACATCCGCATGATCCGGGACGGCATGAGCGACGCGGCGGCAGCGCCGCAGGACGCTGCCTGACGGCGCTGCCGGCGCGCGGGCCGCGTGATGCGCCGTCCCGCCAGCGCCGACTTTCGGGCGCCCGGCGGGTCGGCAAAACTTTCCGTCAGCGCCGCTGTTGTCCGCGAACCTTCACTTGGGCAGCAGAATCTGCATGCCGAACAGCGGCCAGATGGTGACCAGCGCGACGCCCAGCACGACCAGCAGAATCGCGCTCATCACCAGACCATGCCGGAAGAACTCGCCGGGCGTGAACTGCCTGGACTCGTAGGCGATGGCGTTGGGTGCCGCGCCGATCAGCAACACGAAGGGCATGCCGGCGGTGACCAGCGCGGCATAGAAGATCACGTCGGGGGCAACGCCGAGATAACGGGCGATGACCAGCGAGACCGGCAGGGCGATGGCGATGGCGGCGACGTTCATGATGAAGTTGGTCATGACCAGGATGAAGGCGGCGATGCCCATGACGAACACCCACCAATGCGCGTCGGTGAGCGCGCCCAGCCATTGCACGGCCATCCACTCGGCGGCGCCGGTCTTCCACAGGCAGAAGCCGATGCTCATGGCGCCGGAGAACAGCAGGATGATGTTCCACGGCATTTCTTCGAGGTCTTTCACCTTCAGCACGCCGAAGATGAAGAACAGCAGGGTGGAGGTGAGCATCAGTGCGGCGCGGTCGATGCCTTTCAAGGCCGGCACTGACGACTGCAGCGCCATCAGCAGCACGACCAGGGCGACGCAGGCGAGGACAAAGATTTCATGGCGGCTCCATGGGCCGAGCGATTTGGCCAGCTTCGCCACCTTCAGCCGTAATCCCGGGATGCTTGCCTTGGACGGCTTGAACGCGACCGACAGGTAGCCCCAGATCAGGAACACCATGAGCCAGCCGATGATGCCCATATAAAGAGGGAAGTGGAAGAAATCGACCTGGCGGCCGGTGAACTCGGTGAACATCGCCGCTGCCGCCGGGCCGCGCGCGGAGCCCAGCAGGGTGATGATGCTGCCGGCGCCCGCCGCCCAGGCCATGCCGATGAACAGGCTCTTGCCGAACCGTGACGGACCCTCGCCTTCCTTGTAGAGGGCCAGCACCGCCAGCAGGATGGGGAACATGGTTGCCGCGACAGCGGTGTGAGCCATGATGTGCGCCAGGAGCGCGGTGACCACCATGCAGCCGAGCAGGATGGTGCGGGTGTTCTCGCCGGCCACGGTCAGCATCTTGTAGGCAATGCGCTTGGTCAGTCCGGTCTTGGTGAAGGCCATGCCGATCACCATGGCGCCGAAAATGAACATCACCGACGGGTCCATGAAGTCGCGGAAGGCTTCCTTGGCCGGGCGGATGGCGAACAGCGCCTGGAACACGCCGATGGCGATAGCGGTGACGCCGATGGGAATGACCTCGAATACCCACCAGATGCCGGCCATCAGGAATAGCCCGATGGCGGCCTTGCCCTCGGGCGAGAGCTGAAAAACCTTGCCAGACGGGTCAATCGCGTCCGGCAGGGGCGGCATGAAATAGAAGCCCAGGAAGATGGCCAGGCCGCCCAGCAAGGCGAGCCATTTCGTCCAGTCGAAGCCGGCCGAGGGAGCATCGACGCGGGCGACTTCGCTCATGGCGCGCTCCTCTCGCTGAGCACCTCGACGACCACCTGATCAAGCACGTCGACAAGACGCAGGACACCGGTCATCTCCTTGCCTTCGACGACCGGCAGGATGCGGATGGGCAGGGTGGCGAACAGGAACACCGCCTTCGACATCGGCTCGTCCGGCCCGATGACGGCCGGAATGGGCACGACGTGATCGCGCACGCAAATCCTGGCGGCGGCGCGGATCTGTTCCGCGCAGTCTTCCTGCCAGAGGATCGCCAGTGCGCTCAGATCGCCGGTCGTGCCCTGGAAATGCATGGTGTCGCGGCGCAGATAGTCGGGCATCAGCGCGTGCAGCAGATCCTTGAGGCCCATCATGCCGAGCAGCCGGTTGCTGTCGTCGAGGACAAGAATGCTGCGGAACAGCTCGGCGCGGCCGCAACTGGCATGCAGCTTGGCAAAAACGTCGCGCAAGCTGGCGTTGCCCTGGACATGGGGATAATCGGCCAGGGGCACGCAGAGTTCCCTGACGGTGCCGGTGAGTGACATGCAATTCTCCTTGGTGGAATTCTGTCTGACGGGAGGGTGTTCAGTCGTGCAACTTGTTGGCGAGAGAGTTGGTGCGCGAGTTGCGCGGCGGCGGCTTGAACGGGTCGTCCTCGTCGGCGTACTCGGCACGCGAATAGATCGCCTGGAGTGCCTGTTCCGAAGTAGCGAAGAAGCGCCGTGCACCGATCTTTTCCCAGAGTCCGGTAGCCCGAAGCACGTCGATCACCTGCTTCTTCAGGCCGGCGAACAGAACGACGATGCCGTTTTCGTTGAGGCGCTCGACGAGATGGTGGATGACTTCCTCGCCGGAGGCGTCGATGTCGTTGATGCCGTTGCCGACGATCAGCAGATAGGGCGCCTCGGGGTTCGCCGCCACCGCCTCGAGGATGGCATCCTCGAAATGGGAAACGTTGGCGAAATAGAGGCGGCCGTCGAAGCGCACGGCGGTGATGACATCGGAGGCCGGCAGGTTGTTCACCCTGGCGTCGCGCAGCGTACCGTCCTTGAAGCGGCCGAGGATGGCGACGCGCGGCGACATGGTGTGGTACATGTGCAGCAGGATGGCCAGCGCCGCGCCGATCATGATGCCCTTGTCGAGATGCGGCGCGAAGGCGAGGGTGGCGACGAAGGTGACCAGCGCCGCGACGCCGTCGAAACGGCTGGCGCGCCAGGTGTGCCTGAGCGCGGCGGGCGTGATCAGCCCGGCCACGGCCAGCAGGATGATCACTGCCAGCACGGCCTTGGGCAGGTGATAGAGGAAGGGGGTCAGGAACAGTAGCGTCACGGCGACGAACAGGCCGTTGAAGACCATGGCGAAGCCGGTCTTGGCGCCCGCCTGCAGGTTGATGGCGGAACCGGTGAAAGAGCCGCACGCCGGGTAGCACTGGAAGAAGGCGCCGCCGAGATTGGACAGGCCCTGACCGATCAGTTCCTGGTTGGGATCGACGCGCTGCTTGGACTGGGCCGCGATGGCCTTGGCCATGGAAATCGATTCCATGAACGCAACCAGCGCGATGATCAGCGCCGCCGACAGCAGCGACAGGATGGCATCGAGGCCGAGCGTGGGAATGCGGAAGGCCGGCAGGCCCTCCGGCACCTTGCCGATGACGTCGCCGCCACCGACCAGTTTCAGGGCGCCATCCTCGATATTCTTGATGTGCCACTGGCGTCCGTCGGTCGCGACGCCGGGCGGCGCCTGACCGGCCAGATAGAGCATCGCCGCTTCATTTTCCGGCGCGTGGCCGCGCTCGAACTTGACCCGGCGCAGCTGGCGCATGCGTTGCTTGTTCTGCTCTTCCGCGCCCGCCAGCTCGATGTGCAGCAGATCGATCTGGTGCGACAGATTGACGATGGTGCGCTCGCTGTGCTCCTTTTCCGCGGCGCGCATGGCGGCCGAGCGGGTGGTGATGATGCCGTTGAGCGCCGCGATCTGCGCATCGGTCTGAATGTAGCCGGTGACAAACGAGCGGGTGGTGGGATCGGCGATCTCCTCGGGTGCTCCCAGGGACTTATGTTCAAAACCGATGGCATAGCTGATCAAGGTGGTAATGATTACGGCGATCAGGATGCTCGGCTTGGCCAGGAGGGGAATCTTTTTCAGCACCAGCATCAGCGCCAGGGCGAAAGCCGACATGGCGAGCGTGGGCAGGTGGGTCAGCGGCAGGTAGCCGAGCATTTCCCAGATGTCCTTGAGGAAGAAGTCGCTGCGGCCCTTGGGGATGCCGAGCAGCATGTCGAGCTGCGACAGGGCGATGATGATCGCCGCCGCGTTCATGAAGCCGAGGATTACCGGATGCGAGACAAAATTGACGATGGTGCCGAGCTTGAGGGCGCCGAGGCTGAACTGGATGACGCCGACCAGCAGGGTGAGCAGCAGCACCAGGCCGATGAATTCCTCGCTCATCGGCACCGCCAGCGGCGCCACGGCGGCGGCGGTCATCAGCGAGACGATGGCCACCGGGCCGGTTGCCAGTTGCCGGCTGGAACCCCACAGCGCACCGAGGATGGCCGGGATGAAGGCGGTATAAAGGCCGAAATAGACCGGCAGACCGGCCAGTTGGGCGTAGGCCATCGCCTTCGGCACCAGCACCAGCGCGCCGGTGATGCCGGCGATCAGGTCGCCGCGCAGGATGATGGAGTTGACGGGAAACCAGGCAAGAAACGGAAATAGACGCAGTAGCCAGGACGAGGCAATCATGGGGTCGATTCGGCGGATGATGTCGGAAAATCGCGCCACCTCCGGCTAGAAATTAAATCGCCGGTTTCGCTGCGGGAAACAACGGAGGCGTTGGGAACAGTGACGTATTTTAGCGCGCGTTATTGTGAATTAGAACAAAGCGGTATTACGGAACTGTTTGGTGTCCTCTTTTATTTGTGTTGCCGCGAGTCTGTCATGTTGTGAAGCGCATCGCTACTTTCCTGGGTGCGATGGCTTCCAGCGTACGCGAGTGCCAGTCAAGCACGGCAACCCGCGTCGCCATCTTGCCGGCGAGGTCAGGGAAATCGGCGTTGATGACGTCGGTGGCGAATTGGGCCAGGAAGCGGCTCTTGATTTCGGCGCGTGCCCGGTCAACGCCGATTTCATCGTAGTGCACCGAACTGAGCAGTAAAAAGCCGTCATCGGGGATGCGCCCGGCTTCCATGTTGGCCTGGATGATGGCGGCGGCGCGGCGGATCGGCTCACCGAGGTTCGGACTGTAGGGGCCGATGATCAGCGCCAGATTGGGGGTATGCAGGAAATCGAAGCCGCGCCCTATGCAGATCATCCATTCGCGGTGTTCAATGTCCAGATGGCGTTCGTTGCGCTCAATTTGCTCCCGCACCGAATCAATCCGCTTCAGGTTGCCGTGAAGCAGTGGCATGAGGTCGTCGCGCATCTGCTCCGGCATGTCGGGCAATAGCGCGGTGAGTCGTGGTTCCAGCTCGGCACGCTCCTTCGCCGTAAGCGCGGATAGGTCCAGTTTTTCGCCCTGGGCGCCGTGCACGATCAAAGCATCCTCATCGGTCTCGAAACCGCATACCAGAGGGTACACCGTGCCGTGCGCCGAACCGAAAATGTGCTGGATCTGCCGGCGGATATTGTAAATGTGCTCGATGGCCGCCTGGGTATCATTATGGAAGCCGGTACAGCCGCGCTTGGGACTCCCCTTGGAAAAATGGTATGTGATGAGAAACAGCACGCGCCGACCTTTGCCGACCATGCGTTGCACATAGTGCTGCAGTACCTCGCCGAGGTGCGGCCAGCCCAGATCGAACATGCCGCCAAGGTTGCGGAAGGGCATCAGGATGCCGATGGGGGTGTTAGTGGCAGCGGCGATGTTGACGCGCCCGTCCATGCATTTGAGGGCGGCGATGGCCGTGGGATGCTCGGCAAAGTAACGGTCTCGCGCCAGACAGGCTTCCGGGCTGCGAAACTCGGCGCCGTGGCGATCGGCAAGATCGAACACCCAGTCAATGCGTTGCCGGATGGGTTTGTCGTAAATGTCCATATCCAAGCTTTCTGCGATAAGTTGGTGAGCTGGCGTGGGGTCTGAGGTCGGGATGGGCGCCCGGCGCGGTGGCGCAAAGAGGCCACCATGAGCCACGAGAGGCATTCCCGTCATCGATCTGGCATGTTGGAAGTTTATCTCTCTTTCAGGGATGCTGCATCCAGCTTCTGCCGGCCGACCGTGTCACCTCAGCGCCGGCTGCGTCAGGAGCAACTCTTCGACCGCACGCGAAAACGACAAATGCCGCGACAAGGCCTCGAAAACTCGAGCTGTCGCAGGGTGACGTGCTTCATTCCAACACTCCTGCTGGCGATCGTCGTCCCGATCGCTTGTGGTTGTCATCTGGCGCCGTACACGCTGCGGGGCATTTCATACCCGCTGCGGGGCACTTTGTCCTGTCAGTGCCGACTTTGGACTTATTGCACAGTCCTGTCATCGTGATAAGAAGTCGGGACTGTTGCTTATGGTCTCCCCGGTGGGTATCTTTGCCGTCCATGGAGACACTGCAAGCCCTGATTTTCGATGTGGATGGCACGCTCGCCGACACCGAGCGCGACGGCCATCGTGTCGCTTTCAATCTCGCCTTCGCCGACGCTGGCCTCGACTGGCACTGGGATGAAGACTGGTATGGCGAACTGCTCGCGGTTACGGGCGGCAAGGAGCGCATCCGCTTTTTTGTCGAGCGCCACCTCCCGGAATTTGCCGCGCGGCCGGATTTCGATGCGCTCGTCAAATCTCTGCACGCGACCAAAACCGCACACTACGCGCGGCTGGTCGAGACGGGGCAACTGCCCTTGCGACCGGGTATTGCGCGTCTTATCGAGGCGGCGCGCGCCGCCGGGCTGCGGTTGGCGATCGCCACCACCACCGCGCCGGAAAATGTCGAGGTGCTGTTGCGCACCAGCCTGGCACGGGAAGCGCCTGACTGGTTCGAGGTAATCGGGGCGGGCGATATCGTTCCCGCGAAGAAGCCCGCGCCCGACATTTATCAGTGGGTGCTGGAGCGCCTGAACCTGCCAGCCGCGGCCTGCCTTGCGCTGGAAGATTCTGAAAATGGCCTGAAGTCCAGCCGCGCCGCCGGCATCCCGACGCTGATTACCGAGAACACCTACACCCACGGACAGGACTTTACCGGCGCGCTGAAGGTGCTGCCGGACCTGGCTGCCACCACGCTGGCTGATGTGCGGAGCATCTTTGCTAGAACCTCATCGTCGGTATGAATTTCAAACAAACAAGCTCGGGTATCATCAGAGCAACCCTAATCTCGCCAAGGAATAAATATGCCAGCCACGCAAATCGCTGATCGCGCGGAAAAACTTTACTCTGCCACCATCGTGCGCTCGCAGCGCATTACGCCGCCCAACTCGTCGGAAGAGGTGCGCCACATCGCGTTGCGCCGTGACGACCTGTCATTCGATGGCAAGCTGGGTCAGTGCATCCGCGTCATGGCGCCGGGACAATATGGCAACCAGTATCACCCCCGCCTTTATCTGCTCGCCGAACCGGGTAGCGAAAGCGCCGGCGGCGCCGAGTTCGCCATTTGCGTCAAGCGTCACGATTACATTGACGACTTCAACGGCGAGCGTTATCAAGGTATCGCCTCCAACTACCTGTGTGATCTGCCGGTCGGCGCAACGATCGAATTCACCGGCCCGGTCGGTTATCCATTCACCATGCCCGCAAGCCGCCAGGCGGACATCATCATGATCGGCATGGGCACGGGCATCGCGCCCTTCCGCGTGCTGATCCGCACGATTTATGAAAAGTACGGTAGTTGGGAGGGCAAGGTGCGTCTCTTTTACGGGGCGAAGACCGGTCTCGAAATGCTCTACATGAACGACGCAAACAAGGATCTGGCGCAGTATGTCCATCAGCCCACCTTCAAGGCGTTTCAGGCCATCAGCCCGCGTCCCGCCCTCGATGCCCCGGTCGAGATGGATAAGGCGCTGGAACAGAATGCCGCCGAGGTGTGGGAAATGGTGCAACGCCCGGATACGCATGTCTATCTGGCCGGCGTGGGCGACATGTTGGCGCGTGTCGAAAAGGCAATGGTCGGGATGTCCGGTTCCGCGGCTGCATGGGAACGGACGAAGGAAGCATTACAGACCAGCGGCCGCTGGCACGAAGTGTTGTTCTAATCACTTAAAAGACAGACGAAAAAAAGCCCGCCCCGCTACAACCGGGGCGGGCTTTTTTGTTGAATCAACGGCCGGTAATCGTGTACTTGCCGTCCGCGAATTTCACGTTGGCGTCGAGGAAATAGGCGTTGAACTTGTTGTCCAGGAAGTTCGTCGTGTCAAAAGCTTCACCGGAGCGGGCGCCGGTTGCGCAGGTGAACACTACGGGCTTGTTGCGCGGGATGGTGGCGAACTTCGGCTCAACCTCGGCGACCGGGATGTTGATCGCGCCGGGGAAGGAGCCCAGCTTGAACTCGGCAGGCGAGCGGACATCCACGATCAGGATCTGCGCGGGGCTCTCTTTCAGAATGCGCTCGAAGGAGGCGACGCTGATGCTGCCCTTCTCCTTGCCCGGCTGGATATCCACCGCACCGGCCTTCGCCGGTGCCGCAGCGGGAGCTGCGGCGGCTGCCGGTGCCGTAGCCGGAGCGGCGGCGGCTGGCTTGGCGCCAAACTTGGCTACCCAGTCAGGATAGCCTTCGGTGTATTTGCGGACGTTCGTGTAGCCGAGCGCTTTGGCCTTCTTCGCTGACTTTTCGGAAAGATCGCAGACCAGGCCACCGCAGAAGAAGATCAGGGGGGTCGCCTTGTCCTTCGGCAGCTTGTCGACCATCTGCGCGAACTTGGAGTCGGAGATGTTGATGGCGCCGGGAATCGTGCCTGCCGCGAAGGGGCGCTCGGGGCGCGAATCGATCAGGACGACATTGGCCTTCTCGTCGATCAGCTTCTTGATGAAGACGGTGCTGACTGACAGGATCTCACCCTTGGCGGTCCACTCGGGCTCGCCGGCGGCATAGACCTTGATGTTCTTGTAGCCAAGCTTTTCAGCCTTGAAGGCGGAGCTGTGGGATAGCTCGCATTCGAAGCCACCACAATAAAAGATGAGTTCCCGGTTTTTGTCGGCCGGTAACAAGTGGGTCATCTTGTCGAAGCTCGAATCCGGAATGCTGATCGAGGCGGGAATGTGGCCCTCGTCATAACGCCGCGCGGTCGGGCGCGAGTCGATCACCAGCGCACCCGCGCTTCTTTCGCGGGGCAGCGAGGCATGCGGCTTGACATAGGCGTAGTCGACAATGTTCTTCCACGGCGTGAACTTGGGTGCGGCAGCAGGCGCGGCCGGCTTGGCTTCGCCACCGGGACCTTGTGCCATCTGCGCACATCCCGCGGAAAAGGCTACGGAAACAACAACGGCAAGTAATTTAAGCTTCATCATGTGTGGGCTCCTTGGTTGTAAATCACAGAACAGTAAACTTTTCGGTCGATTCGTTGTAGCGCACCAGCGCGTACCAGGCGAACAGCAGGCCGCCGCCGAGTATCAGCGTCCAGCCCCAGCCGTGCAGCATCTCGGGCCAGTAGGCCTGGAAACCGACGGCGGTGGCTTCGTAGTTTTCCATGTTCTCATCGTCGAGCGAGGTGATGCCGGCACCTTTCAGCACGGCGCTGGCGATCGAGCCCACCCAGGCAAAAAAGAACATTGCCACCCACAGCTTGAGGTGACCTTCGCCCATCCGCCACAGAGAACCGGAAGCGCAGCCACCCGCGAAAATCATGCCAACGCCGAAAATCACACCGCCAGCCAGCGAGCCGATCCAGAAGGTGGGGGGTACCGCGCTGTAAGGATCGATCACGCCCCTGTTGAACAAGAGAGCGGCAATGGGGATGCCGAGCGCCAGCGCGAGGATCACTGCCTTGGTCATGTCGCCCTCGGCGGTCATGAAGGGCTCCCGGAAGGCGCGCGCAAAGCACAGACGGGAGCGGTGCATGACAAAACCGATGGCGAATCCCAGCAGCACGATGATGGCGCGGGTAGCCAGCACCGTGTCGGGAGAAGCAAACCAGCCGGCCCCCCAGGTGATCACGCCGACCAGGATGGCCAGGCCGATGAACGGGTAGAGATTAACGAGCCCCTGCGGTGCATTCAACGTCGGCGGTGCCCGCATGCCCCATTCAATGTTTTCGAGCGTCCAGAGCAGCAGTTTCAGGCCGATCACCGCACCCACCAGCAACCCGGCGCCCATGGCCCAGCCGGCGGGGGAGGAATGCAGCACGGGGTTGAAGAAGCCGCCGGTGGTGCAACCGCCGGCCAGCGAGGCGCCGATGCCCATCAGGCTGCCGCCCAGCGCTGCCCAGATGACTTCGAGCTTGGGCGGGCGGCTGATCTGGAACTGCCGCGACATGAGCGCCGCGGCGAAAGCGCCCACCAGCAGCATGATGTTCATCAGCGACATGCGGTGGGTGAAAATGCTTTCCTTGGGGGTTGGCACGTCGAGCAGCGGCCCCAGTCCGATGGCATGGTTGATGATGTCACCCCAGTAGCGGACGCCGCCGAAAACACCCCAGACCAAGCCGCTGATCATCAGGCCAATGATCGTCAGCATCAACAGGACGGCGCCAAGGTAGTGCGACCATTCTTCAACAAAAATCTTTTCATAATCTGTCTTGAAACCTGCCAGCCAACCGTTTTCCGTGCTCATGCACACCCCTCGCCATGGTTATGGTTCAACACAATGCCTGCCAAATCCCTGCGGACCGGCGGGCGAAAATTAAACAGTGCTAACGTGAAATACGCAATTTGACGCCGGGTAACCCCATGAGCGCAGCGAACAGATTTTGATCCCCGCCTCGGGGCGGGGGCTGGGGGTGGGGGGCGTTGATTGCCTTTAACGTGTTTCATCATCAGCGGGTGGTCTGACTGACCATGAAAGTTAACTGCAACTGGCCGGGGCTTCCCCGTCCTTGGCGCTGCGCATGATGAACGCCTTGACGTCCGCGGTCAGTTCCTGTTCCGGCCGCTCGGCGAATTTTGCGGCCGCCTTGTTGGTGGCCTTGATGCTGTCGCGATACTGCTTGCTGAAGTATTGACTCACCGTATCCTTGCCTTTGTTGTGCTTGTCGGCCAGCAGGTACGCTGTCCACTCGGCCTTGGTCCGGTCGATCGGCTGAATCGTGACCTTCGCGGCGGTATGACAGGCGGTGCAGATGCTACGGTAATAAATGCGGCCAACCTTCCAGTCAGGCTCGTAGGCTTGCGCCACATTGACAAACGTGACGACGGCGAGGAGTGGCAGGGCGAAATGAATTATTTTCATTAGCTTTTCCTTATGGAGGGTGCGAGAGATTTAATATGCCAACAATATCACCAGTGCGGTTAAAAATAAATCCGCCAATCAGGTCAACAATTCAGGATTGAAGCCCGGCATTGCCGATTCCGTGGGGGCTGCGCGCTTTTCATACTCCAATATGCCTACCCCGTAAGGATAGGTTCATGCGCTAACCCAAAGGCTGACTATAGCCCCGAAGGGTAGTTGCATTGCAGCATGGAGAAGAATAAATTTCGCCCCGCTTGGCTATCTGAAAGGGAGACATCATGCTGCGCATGCGTTCTGCAGTCGCAATATTCGCCGGGGTCCTGTTGGGCGCCGTTTTATCTGTTACAAATCTGGCGCAGGCCACGGTCGCGCCTCAGGCTGCACCGAGTCCAACGGCAGATCACAGTAAATTCAAAGAGTTGCAGAAGCAGTTCAAGACCGGGCCCGAGGTTACCAAGGCATGTCTTTCCTGCCACACCGAGGCCGCCAAGCAGGTGCATCGCACCAAACACTGGACCTGGGAATTCATCAATACCGAGAAGAACCAGAAATTGGGCAAAAAGAACGTGCTCAACAACTTCTGCATCTCGATCCCGCAGAACCAGCAGTTCTGCACCAACTGCCACGTTGGTTATGGCTGGAAGGACAAGAACTTCGATTTCACCGCCGAAGAAAACGTCGACTGCCTGGTCTGCCACGACACGACCCTGACCTACACGAAACAGCCTGGCATGGCGGGGCATGTGGTCGGACAGGATATGGAGTTTCCGAAAGGTTCGGGCAAGATTCTCAAGGCGATCAATCTGAGCAATATTGCCCAGAAGGTCGGCAAGTCAAGCCGCGACACCTGCGGCACCTGTCACTTCTTCGGCGGCGGCGGCGATGGCGTCAAGCATGGCGACCTGGATAGTTCGCTTTACGCACCCGGCAAGGATTTGGATGTCCACATGGATGTCGATGGCCTCAACTTCAGCTGCGCCACCTGCCACATGACCTCGAGCCACGACATACCGGGCAGCCGCTACACGCCGACAGCCAAGGACAAGGGCGGAGCGCACATGCGTGGCAAGAGCGAGGGGCAAAACCCGGCGACCTGCGTGGCCTGTCACGACTCGAAACCGCACAAGGACGACAAGAGCAAACATGCGGCGCGCCTGAATACCCACGCCGAGAAGATCGCTTGCCAGACCTGCCATATTCCCGCCTTCGCGCGCGGCGGTATTGCCACCAAGATGAGTTGGGATTGGTCGACGGCGGGTCAGATGGATGCGGAGGGCAAGCCTATCGTCAAGAAAGACGATCATGGCAATAAAACTTACGAGTCAAGGAAAGGCGATTTCATCCTTGGCGAAAACGTCACGCCCGAGTATTACTGGTTCAACGGCGGGATTACCTACACGTTGCTGGGTGACAAGATCGAAAAAAATGACCAGCCGGTCGGCATCAACAAGATCGAGGGTAGCGCGACCGATGGCAAGTCGATGATCTGGCCGTTCAAGGTCAGCCGTGGCAAGCAACCCTACGATCCGGAAAACATGACGCTGATTACGCCGCATACCACCGGTCCCAAGGAGGGGGGCGGCTACTGGACGAATTACGACTGGGATCGGGCTGCGCGGCAAGGCATGGCGGACGCGGGCGCGCCGTACTCCGGCAAGGTGGATTTCATTTCCACCAAGATGTACTGGCCGATCAAGCACATGGTGGCGCCCAAGGACAAGTCGGTGGGTTGCGCCGAATGTCATGCCAAGGATGGTCGTCTGGCCGGCATCCAGGGCATCTATATTCCGGGCCGCGACGCTAACCCGTGGGTCGACAGGATCGGCTGGTTGCTTGCCTTGCTGACCTTGGCCGGCGTACTGGTGCATGCCGCGATCCGTATCTTTGCCAGCAAGAAACATTAAGGAGAAAGAGATGGTTGAACGTATATATATCTTCAAGCGGTTCGAGCGCTTCTGGCACTGGGCGCAAGCCGCGCTGATCATCTTCCTGCTGCTCACCGGTTTCGAGATTCACGGTACCTACAGCAACTTCGGCTTCGAAAAGGCGGTGGAACTCCACACCATCGCCGCCTGGACGCTGGTCGGGTTGTGGACCTTTGCGGTGTTCTGGCACTTCACCACCGGCGAGTGGAAGCAGTACATCCCGACCACCAAGCGGGTGACGGAGATGGTGCGCTTTTACACGGTGGGTATCTTCAAGGGTGAGCCGCACCCCTTCAAGCAGACAGCGCTCTCCAAGCACAACCCGCTGCAACGGCTCGCGTACCTTGGCGTGTTGCTCGTCATGAATCCGCTGATCTGGACTTCCGGCTGGTTCCTGCTCTTCTATGGCAGCTGGGCCGCATGGGGTTTCGGCGACCTGAGCCTGGAACTGGTTGCTACCGCCCACGTCATCGGCGCCTTCATGATTCTGCTGTTTCTCATCGTCCATGTGTACCTGACCACCACGGGCCACACGCCGCTGGCGCACATCAAGGCGATGATTACCGGCTGGGAAGAGAAGCACTGAAGTTTGTTGTGCTTGTATTCATAGCGAACAAAAAACCCGCCCTGGCGGGTTTTTTGTTTCATGGAGCCGGTTTGGCGCCGTCCATTTCATGGCGGCGAGCCGGCTGCGCCGTACCCCATGCGGGGCATTTCATCCCGCCAGCGCCGACTTTTGTTATTCAGCTTGAAGCTTTTTGCCGCGCTGCCTTTTCATGGCGGCGGAAGGCGACAAACAGCGCCATGTCATAGGTGATTTTCAGCGCGCCACAGGCAACCAGCGGTGCCGCCAGCCAGCCGGCGGCGAACAAGGCGCCGCCCAGCGAGGGACTCAGCGCCCCGGCCAGGCTGCGCGGAACGGTGGTGAAGCTGGCGGCAGCGGCGCGCTCCTGCGGGGTGACGACGGCCATGACGAAGGCCGAGCGGGTGGGTACATCCATCTGCGACAACGCGCTGCGCAGCAATAACAAGCCGAGAGCCACGGGCAGGCTGTCCGCGAACGCAGCCAGAATCAGGCAGACGCTGGCCGGCGTGTGGGTGAACACCATGGTGTTGATCAGGCCGATGCGTCTGGCTACCCAGGGTGCGGCCAGCAGCGAAGCGGCGGTCAACAAGCCGGACCAGAAGAAGAACGATCCGGCAGCCGCCAGCGAAAGCTCGAAGCGTTGAAAGAGCCACAGGGCCAGCAGCGAATTGACCACCAAACCGCCGGCAAAGGCATCCACGGAAAACAGCGCGGCAAGCTTGATGACAACGCCGCGCGAGACGCCCAGTGGCGCGGGTGGGCGGGGCTGCTCAAGTAGCGGTGGTGCGGGCAAGTTGCGATACAGGAGCCAGACCGCCAGGCCAACGCCGCCGTAAGCAACAAACATGGCGCGCAAGGCGGCGAGCTGGTCGATGCCGAATTTTGCCAAGGCATCCGGCACCCCGGCGGCCAGTGCTCCCACCGCGGCGCACAGTGCGCCGATCAGGCTGTAGCGGGCGAACAAACTGGTGCGTTGCGAGTCCGGCGCGGCATCGGCCAGTCGTGCATGCTCCACCGGCAAAAATACGCTGACATCGCCAGAGCTGGGATTCAGCGTGCCGACGAAGGCGACCAGCAGCAGCGGCCAGAACGATGACAGGCCGGCAAACGCCAGCCCCGTCGCCGCCATCAGCAGGGCGGCGGCCAGCAGCAATTTGCGGTGATGAAATTTATGCCCCCAGGCCCCGACCGCGAAGGTGGCCAGCGCCGAGCCCAACAGGGTCGCGGTGCTGAGCAGACCGACCTCCCAGGTGCCGAAGCCCAGCGCCAGCAGATAGGCGGGCAGCAGTATCGCGACATAGCCGTCGACAAAAGCCCGCAAGGCCTTGCCGGCGAGCAGCAGCCCGGCTTCGGGCGCGACGCCGGCCGGCAGGAGCATTATTGCCGGCCGATGAGGCGGGCGATCTTCCGCGTTGGCGTATCGGCGCACCAGGCATACAGCGCGTCGTACACCACCATGCCGTACTTCAGCATTTCGTGGTCGTCGCTGAAATTGAGCGACAGACCCTTGGAAATCGCCAACAGGCCGGCAGCTTCCTTCGCCAACTGCGGTGCGCTGGTGTCGGCGGCGCGCACGATCAGTGCCAGCCTGTCGAGCGCGCCGTCGCGCAGTGCATACTTGGCAATGAATGCGTCGAAGCTGCACTGGTCGCCGTGATGGCCAAGTTCGACGCCCGCCACGTCATAGGGAATGGCGCCCGTTGCGGCGGCGACCTTCATCACCTCGCCACCCGGCACATACAGGAACTCCGGGCTCTCATCGACGAAGCGCGTCACCAGCCAGGGACACGCAATGCGATCGATTTTCGGCCGCTCGCGGGTTACCCATTGCATTTTGCAATTACCGCGCCGCCGGCGGCTTTCCAGCCCTCGATGCCGCCGGCGATGAAGCGGGCCTTGAGTCCCTTGGCATGCAATGCGTCGATCACGCCGTTGGACACCGAGCCGCCGCGCACGCAGTAGATGACGATATCCTGGTCGGGCGGCAGCGCAGCCGCCCAGTCGGCGAGTTTTTCGGGATCTTGCCAGCGCGCGCCGGCCAGTTGTTCGGTCGATGCGGCGAGATCGCTGCCGCGGCGCACGTCGAGTATGAGTTTGTCGGCAAATTCGCTTTGCAGTTGCGCGGGGGAAATGCTGCGCTCCATGGTCAGGCTCCTTTCGCTTGGGCGAGTTTGGCCGAGGCAGCGGCCAGGTTAAGGTTGTTCATCCAGGCATCGACATAGGCGCCGGCCTTGGCGCCGAAGTCCATGTGATAGCTGTGCTCGTACATGTCGAGCGCCAAGAGCGGCGTGGCGCCGGCGACGTTGCCGGTGTGGTCGGCGGCCCAGGTATTGACCAGCTTGCTGTCGCGCGGCGACCAGGCCAAGAGCACCCAGCCCGAACCGCCGCCCATGGCCTTGCCCATGGCGGAAAACTGGGCCGCCCATTTGTCGAAGCTGCCGAAATCCGCCGCGATCCGGGCGGACAACGCGTCATCGGCGCTGCTGGCGCCGAGGCTGTCGAAGAACACCTCGTGCAGCAGCATCGAGTTCATCGCCACCATCTGCTCGCGCTTGAGGCCGTTGATGACGAAGATCGGCGCGGCCGCCCAGTCGAGTTCGGCCAGTTGCGTCTCGATGGCGTTGAGCCGCTTCACCGCGCCGCTGTAGTTGTTCTCCCAGTGGCTGACGATGATCTTTTCCGATATGCCGGCAATGGCGCCGGGGTTGCAGGACAGGGGTTTGATTGCGTAGGGCATGGTATTCCTTAATGTGAAAGACGCGGAGCGGCTCTGGCCGCTCCCCTCTCCCTTGACGGGAGAGGGGTTGGGGGAGAGGGTGCGGTCATGGCGCGCAGCTTTCATTATTTGTAGTGGCGCCAAGCTCCATGACCGTTACATGAAGAAAGAGTAGGCAAGACCGAGCAGCGCGCAGACGCCGATCACCTTCATGATGTCGACCTTGTATTTCCACAGGGCGATGAAGCTGGCGATGGCAACGACGACAGACAGCCACTCGAAGGTTCCAGAGAAGGGTGTGGCCTCGGTCGCCTGCGGCCAGAAGGTGTGCCAGGCGAAGAACACGGCGAGGTTCAGGATCACGCCGACCACGGCGGCGGTGATCGCGGTGAGCGGCGCGGTGAACTTGAGCTCGCCACGTGTCGCCTCGACCATCGGGCCGCCGGCGATGATGAACCAGAAGCTCGGCAGG
Organism: uncultured Methyloversatilis sp.; assembly: GCA_964580925.1. Classification (GTDB taxonomy): domain Bacteria; phylum Pseudomonadota; class Gammaproteobacteria; order Burkholderiales; family Rhodocyclaceae; genus Sulfuricystis. The sequence goes on along the minus strand of CAZOMI010000010.1, from coordinate 20,369 downwards.
AAAGTGAAGAAGGTCGCCACCGCCGCGCCCGCCATGCCGGCGACGACGGGCGAGGCAAATACCGCCTTGTCGACGGCGCCGAGATAGCCGATCCAGGTGACGAACTTGATCAGCGGCCCCGGCGTCGTCTCGCCCAGCGCCATGCCGTCCATCAACTGCGGGCCGGTTAGCCATTGAAAATGCTCGACCGCGCCTTGATAAACATAGGGCAGCACGGCATAGGCGCCGCCGATGGAGAGGAAGGCGGCCTTGGTGAAGAATTCGCCCATGTCACGGAGCACGGGCGTGCCGGCGAGCGCCAGCATGGCCGCGCCCCAGATCGCCACGAAGATCGCGGTCAGCGCGAGGGTCTTGCCCCACGAGAACTTCGCGTGTGCTGGCGGTGGCGTGGCGTCGTCGATGATGGCCGGGCCGTGCGCCTTGCCGGACGCGCCATGCCCGCCGCCGCCCGCCGCGAACTTGGCCGGCAGCAGTTTGCCGCCGATGGCGCCGAGGATGCCGGCGGCGAGCACGATCCACGGGAAGCCGATCTTGAAGAAAAAGATGCCGACGAAGGACAGCGCGGCAATCGCGAGCAGCACCTCGTTCTTCAGCACTTTGCTGCCGATGCGCCAGGCCGCGAACAGCACCACGGCGACCACGGCGGGCTTGATGCCATAGAAGATGCCCTGCAAGGCCGGCAGGTGGCCGTAGCTCAGATAAACCCCCGCCAGCACGGTGACCAGCACGAAGGCCGGCATGAAGAACAGCACGCCGGCCATCACGGCGCCCTTCACGCCATGCATCAGCCAGCTGATGTAGATGGCGAGCTGGATCGCTTCCGGCCCGGGCAGCAGCATGCAGTAGTTGAGGGCATGCAGAAAACGATGTTCGGAGATCCAGCGGCGCCGTTCGACCAGTTCGTTGTGCATCATGGAAATCTGTCCGACCGGGCCGCCGAAGGCGATGAAGCCGAGCTTCAGCCAATACTTGAAGGCTTCGCCCAAAGTCGGCGTTGGCGGGACGGCGTTGGTGATGTCGGTCATGGCGGCGCTCCTCTAGCGTGGGTATGTTGATTGCGGTGTCTTGCCCATCAGCCCCTGGATTTCGCGGTGATAGCCGAAATAGCGCTCCCGGGTGATGTCGTTCTTGCCGTACTTGATCTCGTTGCTCAGGATTTCCTCGAAGCGCTGCTCGGCATCCGCCGCGCCATCGACCTCGACGAGGCCATCGTAAATGATGTCGATGAGCCGGTCGGCGTAGATGATGATCCTTTCTTCAAGCTTGTGGAGCGTGTAGTCCTTGACCGGCAGGCCCAGCTCGGTGGCTTCGGCCGCCGTCAGTCCGCCGCGGATATGTTTTTCCATGACGACGCAGACGGTCTCGGGCAGTCCCAGGGCCTTGCCCATCGCGGCGCCGATCAGGCCGTGTTCGATGGCATGGGTCTTCGCCTTGCCGAGGTCGTGGAAGAGGGCGCCGCGGCCGACCAGTTCCAGGTCGACCGGCGTCTGGCTGGCCGCTGTGGCCGATGCGACGCGCCGCGCGATGTCCAGCGCCTTGCCGGCGACCTTCAGCGAATGCTCGAGGTCTTCCGCCGCCATGCCGGCGTCCTGCAGCAGCTTGATGTCCGCCATGTCGAGCGTGTAGTCGCGCCCCTTCCGGCGGATGCCGTAGTAGTCGAGCGCCTCGTCGCGCGTGGCCGTGTCCTTGCCCCAGATCTTCGTGAACTTGCTGTCGAGGTCCTCGCGCAGGTGCTCGATGTACTCGCGCAGGCCCTCCGCGCCGAATTTCGCCTGGATCTCGGGGGCGAAATCCAGGATTTTCGTGAAGTCGTGGCGATCCAGCTGGTGATCGGAATCGTTGATCCAGGCGTGAAGCTCGGCGTACTCCTTGCCGGTGCGCGACAGGCTGGTGTGCATGTGCTTGGTGGTGGGTGGCATGGCGTGATTTCCTTCGGGAACGGATGGAGGGGTATCGGGAGGGCTGCAACTAACTATTGCTGGTAATTGGTGTAGAGGCCGTCAAGCACGCGGCCGGCTTCGATGAGGCGCCCATCGTCATTGATGGCACCGGCGCGCAGACCGGCCAGCACCGCCTCGATGCCCGACGCTTCCGCCACCGGCGCGCCGCCCACATCGAGGTAATGGACGATGGCGGCAATACGGGCCAGCGCCGGGTCGGCAGCCAGGCCAAAACTGGCCGCCAGCACCTCGAAAGTCACGAGTTCCGGTGCATGGTTGGCGGGGGCGACATGGGTGAAGCTGGCGTTGTCGAAATCGAAGCCCAGCGCGTCAGGCGGGCAGTCGGCGGGGGTTTCGAGCCAGAGAAACTTTGCCTGGGGGTCGATGAAGCGACGAATCAGCCAGGCGGACGCCATGCGATCCACCCAGATATTCTTGCGTGTCACCCAGGTGCGTCCGACAAAGTCGGCGCTGGCGAGACGGCGGATCTGGCTGGGCAAGGCTCGCGGCTCGTTGGGGGACAACTGTGCGGCGAGAGCGGCCAAAGCCTGTTGCGCCTGATGACGGGCTGCGTCCGGGAAGTAGTCGCTGGCTGCCAGTGCGTTGAATTCACGCGTCAGCCGGCGCAGGGACTTTTCGTCCGGGAAGGTCGCCTGCATTTCGGCAATCAGTTTGCCGTAGTCGTCGCCGCGGTCGAACAGCCGCCGAAACGCTTCGTCCTGCGCGCCGTCGGCGGCCACGTACAGCACCTCGGCGCTGCCTTCGCTGTTCCGCACATCGTCGGCCAGAGCACGCAGCGCCGCGCCGGTTTCATCGCGCGCCGGCAGCAGATAGACGCCATCACGCAAGGCCGCGCAGCCGAGGGTCTTGATCGCACGCCACAGGCGCATCCGCGCTGCGGCATTACGCGTGGGCAGGGTGGTGACGAGGACGAGCCATTCGACGAGTTGGATCATGTAGCTAACTTTACATAAACGTTATAAGCATTGCAACATATATTTTAGTAGAGTAGTTAACGTATCGGTATAGGTTGTTACATAAACACTGCCTGCCCTGTTTGGGTATTATCCGCAGGAGTTAACTAATGGATTCGAGGGGAGTTCCATGGCACATCTGTTGACGGTTTCACGCGCGGCGCATTTGATTGGTGCGACACGCGCCGATATGCAAAAGCTGATCGCCAGTGGTGCCCTGTTTTCGCAGGACGGCATGGTGACGACCACGGATCTGCTGAAGGTCTTTCCTGACGTGCAGTTGGAGGATTCCGGCGCTTTCGAGCGCACCACCAAGATTCGCGAGGAGGCTTTCGGCCGACGTATCCGGGAACGCGTGCTGCCCAACCAGGAAGTGTTGGCGCAGCGGCTGGCGGCGCAAAGCGAAGAACTGTCCGAAGTGCGGCGCCATCTCGCCCATTATCACGATCTTGTCGGGGCCCTGCAGGAGCGCATCGAGATGATGCACGCCGCGTCACCCTCTGAACAACTCGCCGCGTTGGCCGAGTTTCTCGACGCGGGGCTGGCCAGCGTGCTGGGCAGCGAGGAACCCGCGGATACCCTGGAGGTGCTTGATGATGTACTCCGTGTCATGACCGCGCATGTGAAGGTCAAGCCTTCGGGCCATGAATTTTTCGTCGAGGGCAACGAGACGGTTCTCGAAGCGGCGTTGCGCGCCGGCCTGGCGCCATCCTACGGCTGCCGCAACGGCAATTGCGGCCTGTGCAAGGCGCGCATCGTTGCGGGGCGGGTGCAGCAGGTGAGCCACACCGACTACCCGTTGTCGGCCAGCGAGCGCGCCCAGGGCCATACGCTGCTTTGCTCGCACACGGCGATCACCGATCTCGAAATCGAGATGCTCGAAGCGAAGCTGCCGGCCGATATTCCCGAGCAGGAGATTGTCGCCAAGGTTAAGAAAATCACGCCGCTGGCGCCCGATATCCTCCAGCTGCACCTGCAAACGCCGCGCACCAGCCGCTTGCGTTTTCTGGCCGGTCAGCGCGTCACCTTGAGCGTCTCGGGTTCCACCGCCAACTTCCGCGGCGACTACCCGATTGCCTCCTGTCCCTGTGACGACCGCAACCTGCTGTTCCACATTTGCAATAACCCGGATGACGCTTTTGCGCGCCGCCTGTTTGCCGCTGCGCTCAAAGTTGATGAGTCGGTCAGCCTGTTCGGCCCGTTTGGCGATTTCGTGCTGCGGAAGGACGTCACCAACGACATTGCGTTTGTCGTCTGCGATTCCGGTTTCGCGCCGGCGAAGAGCCTGATCGAGAGCGCCGTCGCCGCGGACGTGCCGGTGGCCCTGCAATTGATCTGGGCGGCGACGCGCGACAACGGCCATTATCTCGAAAACCAGTGCCGCGCCTGGGCTGAGGCGCTCGACACCTTCAGTTTCGTCACGCTGCGGGCGAGCGACCTGCCAGCGGCCGGCGCCGCTGCCGCACAGCGCCTGCAGGCCGAAGCGGGTTTTGCCTGTCGAGAGGTCTATGTCGCCGGCCCCGCCGACTTTGTCACGGCGGCCTGCACGGCGCTGACGGCCGCCGGCCTGCCTGCCGCACAACTGCACTACGAGTCTTTCTGATCCCGAATTTTATTTATGCGTCCCGCCCAACTCTCCTTCATTCTCGACCGTGAATTTCAGAGCACCGCCGCCGGCCACCACACCCCCGTGATGCTGTGGGGGCCGCCGGGGGTCGGCAAGTCGCAGATCGTCGCCCAGGTCGCCGCGCGTCACGACGTGCCGGTGGTCGATATCCGCCTGTCGCAGATGGAGCCTTCCGATCTGCGCGGCATTCCCTTTCGCGTCGGCGACCATGTCGAATGGGCGACGCCGACCATGCTGCCCGATGCCGTGCGCCACGGCCCGGCGGGTGTGCTGTTCCTCGACGAGATCACCTCGGCCCCGCCCGCCGTGTCGGCCGCCGCCTATCAACTGATTCTTGACCGGCGACTCGGGGATTACCGGGTGCCGGATGGCTGGGCGATTTTCGCCGCCGGCAATCGCCAGGGCGACCGTGGCGTCACCTATGCGATGCCGGCGCCACTGGCCAACCGCTTTTCCCACTACGCGGTGGATGCCCATCTCGATGACTGGGCGGCCTGGGCCTACGCCAACGGCATTGATGAAGGGCTGATCGCCTTTTTGCGCTTCAAGCCTGAACTGATTTTCGCTTTCGACCCGGCGAAGAACGCCGGTGGCGAGATGGCTTTCCCCAGTCCGCGTTCGTGGGAATTTGCCCACCGCGCCTTGCAAAAGTTTGGCGACCATCCCGAACTGCTGGCCGGTGCGCTGGCGGCCTGCGTCGGCCAGGCGGCGGGGATCGAGTGTGCCGCCTTTATCGACAGCCTCGACCGGCTGCCCGATCTCGATGCCATCTGCGCTGGTCAGGAGGTCGCCGCGCCAGCCGAGATCGACCTGCAATACGCCGTCGCCGCCGCGCTGGCGGGCCGTGCGTTGCGGGTCAAGGGCGCGCCGGACGCCCAGGCCGTTTGGGGCAACATCCTCGACTACGCGCAGAAATTTCCCCAACGCGAAATGGGCGTGATGCTGGTGTCCGACATGCATCGCGGCATCGGCCAGGCCTTGTTTACCGTGCCGCAATTTTCCGGCTGGGCGAATGCCGTGGCCGACCTGATGCTGTATGAGTGAGGGCGTCGCCCCCCTTGCCATGGCTGCCGAGGGAAAGCTGGCTGCGGCCAGAACCCGGCTGATTCTCGACAAGCCCTTCCTCGGCGCGCTGGTGTTGCGCCTGCCCCTGAAGCCCGCTGGCGCCTGGTGCCGCACTACGGCGACCGACGCCCGCGCCATCTACTACAACCCGGACTGGATTGGCATCCTGACTGCCGCCGAGGTGCAGTTTGCGCTGGCCCACGCGGCACTGCATTGCGCGCTCGGCCACTTCGCGCGGCGCGGCCATCGCGTGCAGCGCAAGTGGGATCTGGCCTGCGATTTTGCGATCAATCCGCTGCTGCTTGACGAGGGCCTCAAACCGCCGCCCGGCGCGCAGGCGCTTGACCTCTATCGCGGCATGGCCGCCGAGGAAATCTATCCCTGCATCGACGACGATCTCGACAGTGAAATGCTCGATGACCATGTCTGGGACAGCGACGCGGGTGACGCGGGTGGCGGGCAGGGCGAACAGGGGTCCGACGCGCGGGGCAAGGGGGGCAGCGACAATAAAGAAGATGGCGGGTCGGCGCCGTCCGAGGAGATTGACCCCGACGCCGGTGGCAGTTCGCCGCAAAAAGTCGGCGCTGGCAGTACGGCGGGTGATGAAGATGGTCCGCCGCCACCGCTTACCGCGCAAGAAAAGGAACAGTTGCAGCAGCAATGGCAACGCCATCTGGCCGCCGCCGCGCAACGCGCCCGCGAAGCGGGCAAGCTGTCCGGAAGTCTGGCGCGTCTCAGCGAGGCGGCGCTGGCCGCGCAGGTGTCGTGGCGCGCGCTGCTGGCGCAATATCTGACCCAGGTCGGCCGTGACGACTACACCTGGCAGCGGCCCTCGCGCCGCGAAGGCGAGGTGATCTGGCCCAGCCTGCGCAGCCACTCGGGCGACATTCATGTCGCCATCGACGTTTCGGGATCGGTGAGCGCGGCTGACCTGGCCAGCTTTCTGGGTGAGATGAACGCTCTCAAGGGAACCATGCCGGTGCGCATCACGTTGTTCGCCTGCGATACCGCTTTGGCGGCGGATGCGCCCTGGGTATTCGAATCCTGGGACGAATTGCGCCTGCCCCGCCAGTTTGCCGGCGGCGGCGGCACTGCTTTCACGCCCGTGTTCGAGTGGATCGAGAAGAGTGGCCAGCAGCCGGACTCGCTGGTCTATTTCACCGATGCGGAAGGCGAGTTTCCCGACCATCCCCCAAACTATCCGGTGCTGTGGCTGGTGAAAGGCAAGGCGCCGGTGCCCTGGGGGCGGCGCATCCAACTGAATTAACGCCCGCCCCTCCCAGCCTCCCCTCGCGGGGAGGTGACTGTGGCTCGCTTCGCTCGATTGTTACGGGGTGTTCCCGTTCATGCTTGGGCGCGGGTTGCGGCTTTCGCCGCGTGCCGCCTTTCCTTGGGGCGGCCCGGCGGAAAGGCTACCGTGGAGGCGTGGCGCGGATTGCGGATGGCGTTGCGCAGTGAGCTCAGCCAGGACACAGATGAATTTCGATCGTCGCATGCACGATCTCTTCATGCTGGGCAAGCTGTTCATGCACCTGCTTGGGCGTTAATGCCGCATTGTGCGTGACCAGGGTAATCGCACACGAGTAGGTGCGCTTGCCGACGCGCCAGACATGCAGGTCCGCGATCCGCGTATCGCCGGCTTCCGGGCCGGTTTCAACCGCTTCGCGAATTTCCTGCACCACCGGATGATCCATCTCGCGGTCAAGCAGCACGCGGCCGGTCTCGGCGAGCAGTTTCCTGGCCCAACTGGCCACCAGCACCGCGCCGACGATGCCCATCGCCGGGTCGAGCCAGGACCAGCCATACAGCCAGCCGCCGGCCAGCGCGACAATCGCCAGCACCGAGGTCAGGGCATCGGTGATGACATGGATATAGGCGGCTTTCAGGTTGAGGTCATGGCCGTGCGCGTGGTCGTGCCCATGGTGATCGTCATGATGATGATCGCGCGACCTGCCGAGGATCACCGCGCAGACGATATTGACGACAAGGCCCGCCACGGCGATGGCCAGCGCCTCCTGATACTGGATCGGCCGTGGCGAAAAAATCCGCTCGACCGAGGCAAACACCATCACCGCCGCCACGCCCAGCAGAAAAATCGCGCTGGCAAAGCCGCCCAGCACCTCGATCTTCCAGGTGCCGAAGGCAAAGCGCGGGTCGTGCGCATGGCGGCGGGCAGCAGCGTAAGCGAAAGCGCTGAGGCCGATGGCCACGGCATGCGAACTCATGTGCCAGCCATCGGCCAGCAGCGCCATCGAATTGAACCACCAGCCGGCGGTGATTTCGATCACCATCATTACCAGGGTGATCCACATGACGGCGCGCGTGCCGCGCTCCGCGGCGGGGTTGCCTGCGTCAAAGACGTGGTCGTGCGACCAGGCGGATAGGTTGTGATTGTGCATGGCGGATTTTCTCTCAAGAAATACGCCGGGCCGTCCCAAGTGTTTCTTGGCCCCCTGGGGGGAGGACGAAGCGCAGCGGAGTCATCGGGGGGTGCCTATTAAAAACCAAATTGTTCGCCGGCACCAAGCAGGGTGGCGATGCCGAGGATGGCAAAAATCGCGGCGGCAATTGCGTGCACCAGGCGAATCGGCATGCGGTGGGCGATGCGGTCACCCAACAACACCGCTGGCACATTGGCGATCATCATGCCCAAAGTGGTCCCGGCGACTACGGCAACGAATGCCTGATACTGGGCCACCAGGGCCACCGTGGCGATCTGGGTTTTATCGCCCATCTCGGCCAGGAAGAAGGCAACCACCGTTGTGCCGAAGACGCCAAAGCGTGACAGTTTGGCGTCTTTCTCGTCGAACTTGTCGGGAATCAGCATCCAGACTGCCATGCCGATAAACGAAAGGCCCAGCACCCAGCGCAGCATTTCCGGCCCCATGAGCAATGCGAGCCCTGCTCCCAACGCCCCGGCGAAGGCGTGGTTCGCCACCGTCGCGACAAAAATTCCAAGGACGATGGGCAGTGGCTGGCGAAACTTGGCGGCGAGGATGAAGGCGAGCAATTGCGTCTTGTCGCCGATTTCGGCGAGGGCGACGATACCGGTAGAGATGAGGAAGGCTTCCATTGCGATACTCCCTGGCCGGAGAAGACGAATGACCATGGCGCTTCTCCAACCAGTCTGAAGGCGCAATGGTCAAAGGTCTTGCCAAGTCGGAAAACCGCTTGCACCATGGCCGGACGGCCAAGTGTGTTGATGCAGGCCCCTCTGGGTGGAGGGCGGCTACTCCCCAATGACGGCGGCGATTCTAGCGAGTCGCCGGACGGGCGTCCAGCTTCCGATAAAGTCGGCTCCGGCGGGACGGCGCGGGGTATCTGGAAGGCAGCCGGCAGCTTAGCGTACGGCGGCGAGCAGCTTCTCATACGCCTCGGCAAACAGTCGCACACCTTCGACCTGCAGGATTTCGCCGACTTCGTCAAGATCGATGCCGAGTGATGCCAGCGCCTTGACCTGGTTCTGCGCCTCGCCCATTCCCGTCATCAAGGTGGCGGCCGCATGGCCGTGTTCACGGAATGCGGCCAGCGTCGCGTCCGGCAGGGTGTTGATGGTGTCCTGGCCGATCAGGGGCTCCACATAGATCACATCGCTGTATGCCGGATTCTTGGTGCCGGTGCTGGCCCACAACGGCGTCTGCGCACGCACGCCGGCCTGGCCCAGCGCGGCAAAGGCCGGGCCGTGGAAAATCTCCAGAAAACGCTGATAGCAGCATTTGGCGAGGGCCACGCCCCCCTTTCCGGCCAGTGCCTGCGCCTGCGGGGCGTCGATGGTCGCCAGGCGCTTGTCCACCAGCGTGTCGATGCGGCTGAGGAACACGCTCGCCACCGAGCGCAAGACTTTGGCATCGCCGCCGCCCTCCAGCCAGCGTTGGGCGCCGCGCAGATAGGCCTGCGCGACGGCTTCATACTGTGCCAGGGAAAAAATCAGGGTGACGTTGACGCGCAGGCCGGCAGCGGTCAGTTGCTCGAAGGCCTGTACGCCGGCAGGTGTGGCAGGCACCTTGACGAGCAGGTTGTCGCGCCCGACCGCCTGCCGCAAGCGCTGCGCGGCAGCCACCGTGCCCGCCGCGTCATGTGCCAGGGCAGGCGCGACTTCCAGGCTGACATAGCCGGTCTTGCCGGCGCTGGATAGATAAGCCGGCAACAGGATGTCGCAGGCCGCCTGGATGTCGGGAATGGCAAGCGACTCGTAACGCGCCTCGGCGTCGAGTTGCGAGCCGCGCAGGCGTTCCAGGTCCGCCTGGTAGTAGGGGCTGCCGGCAATCGCCTTTTCAAAAATGGCGGGATTGGAGGTCAGTCCATCGACGCCATCCTCGGTCATCAGGCGCTGCAAGGCGCCTTCCTGGAGCAGGGTGCGGGACAGATTGTCGAGCCAGATGTGCTGGCCAAGGGACTTGAGTTGCAGCAGTGAATTGTTGTTCATGCGTCCTTCTCCTGACATGGCCTCTTCTTTCCCTCCCCGGAAGTATGGATTTGGATTGCCGTGGTCAGCGGGTCACGCGTGTCGCTCCCTGCCCGGACAGCACGCGGACGCGGTCACCCGGGTAAAACTGCTCGTCAGCCTCCTGGGTGACGGCAATCAACTGGCCGTTGTCCAGCTTGACGGTGATTTCCAGGCCGGTCTTTTTGGTAACGCCTGATTCGATGGCCTGGCCGGCAACACCGCCGGCGACGGCACCGAGCACGGCACCCACCGTCGAGCCACGGCCACCGCCAATATTGCTGCCGGCAATGCCGCCAATGACGCCGCCGGCCAGTGGGCCGACCGGTGTTTTGGTGCCTTCGATGGCGACTTGTCGAACGCTTTCGACCACGCCAAGGCGCACGTTCATTTCCCCCCGGGTTTGCTCGCGCGAGTAGCTGGAAGCGGACTGGCTGCCGGCGCAACCGGCCAGCAGGGCGATGGATGCGGCCAGGGCAAGCCAGGCGGCGCGGTTAAAATTTTTCATGTGATGATCTCCTGTTGCGGCACCGCGCCAGCAGCGCGCCGATGCCATATTGATGTTTGCGTATCTTGACAGTTCCGGAATGTTCCCAAACTAACTTTCATGGTCGGGAGTCCACCCGCTGATGATGAAACACGTAAAAAGCAATAAACGCCCGCCCCTCCCAACCTCCCCTCGCGGGGAGGCGACTGGTTTGCTCGCTGCGCTCGATTATTTACTCGCGCGTCAAATGGTGTGTTTCACGTTAAACAGCCGACTCAGTATAAACAACAGCAGCGCTTGTGTTATTTTTGACCGATGAGTGCAGCAAATTCAGAACTGACATCCGAAGATGCCCTGCGCCTCAATGTGCTGCTGGCCGGCGAACTGCTGGCGGTGCGCATCGACGAGGGCGCGCGCATGGTCTATGCGCTGACCGGGCGCGGCGAGGCGCGCATTGCGCTGAATCCGGTGGGCCGTGCCGAGCGCTACTTCATGCGCGTGCGCGAGCTGCTCGGCGGTCATGCCCTGGATTCTCCCGGCGGCTTCCCGGTGCATCTGCGGCACTGGATGCACGTCGGGCACTCCAGTCCGAAGAACCTCGAAGTCCTGCTTAAGCTGGGCGAGCCGGAGGCGGTGCTGGCCGTCGCCTGTTCGCCGACCCTGAGCGACGAGTTGGCGCGGCGCGTCTGGTGGGCGCTGCCGACCATGGAAATTGCCCGCGTCATGCTTGCCCGTGCGGCGGTGCGTGAAGGTTCGATGGGCAAGGTGCTGGTCGATTATCTGGTCGAGTACCTGCCCTTCGAGGACGACCCGGTTGCCGCCATGAATACGGTGCGCGCCGCGTTGGCGTCCGGGCTGATCGAGCCTGCGGCGTGTGAACAGTTGTGGCGCAAGGCGCGCCGCCGCCCGCACTATCTGATCGGTTTTCTGGAAAGTCTTCCCGACAGCTTGCCGGACGATCCGCCGCGCGACTGGCCGGCTGATCTGGCCCGCGATACCCCCGCGACACGCCTGCTGGCCCGGTGTTTTACGGGGGCCGGCCAGGCCTATCTCAGGACGGCGGAGCTGGTGCTGGAAAAACCGTTGACGCACGAAACCGCGTATCTCCTGCTCAATTTGCTGGGCGAATATTTCCATGACGGCAGCGAGCCTGGCGAAATTGACGGGTTTGCCGCGGAAGCCGCTGCACTGCGCGCTTTGTCGCAATTGACAGCCAGTGTCGCCCAGCCGATCCTGACGCGTACCACGGCAGTGGGCCCGCTGATGCGCCGCCATCTTGAACCGCTGTTTGCGCCAATCATTGCGCACATCAGGATTCTCAGAGGCGTGGCATGAAAGGTGGCGTTTATCTCGATGCCGAGGTCCCGGGCCTGGTGCAACAGCACTTTGCGCTCGTGCAGGTGAAGCGCGGCAAGCGCAAGCGCTTCCCCGAAAACTGTGTCGAACTGGTCGCGTCGGCGGAGGCAGCGCTGGCGCGCGCGCAGCCGGTGCATAATCTGCATGCCGCCGAGGTCGTGGGTCCCTCACGTTCGTCCGAGGGTTTCCGCCTTTATTACCTGTTACGTTGGTTATCCGAGTAATCAAACAATGAACGAAAAAAAACCTTTCCCGATCCCGGTTGTTCCTGCCGCATCCGCGGAATCTGCCGCTCCCGAAACCGATGCCGCGCTGGAAGGCTGCAGTTCCGGCGAATCGTTTGCGCTCATGGTGCTCGGTGACAGCATGGAACCCGAATTCATCGAAGGCGACATCATCGTCATCGAGCCGGAAGGCCTGGCGACTGACGGTTCCTACGTCATGGCCTGGCTGGCCGACGAGTGGATTTTCCGCCAACTGGTCGGCGTCGCGGGGGACTGGAAATTGCAGCCTCTGAACCCCAAGTACGCAACAGCGAACATTCCCGACCTGTCGGTCATCAAGGGCGTGATCATCCAGAAATCCAAACCGGGCCGCCGCAAGGCCGCCAAGTTTTACGTCTAACAGGAGCCACATGCCTTACTACATCTATCGTGTCAGCCAACTCGGGCCGATCAGGCAACTCGAAAAACTCGCCGAATTTCCCGTGTTCAAGGACGCCTCGGACGAAGCCAAGCGCCTGCGCAAGACAGTCGACCTGGCGGACTGCCAGGTCAAGATCATTTTTGGCGAAAATGAACTGCAGGCCGAAGAGGCGTTGCTTACCGTCCGCGAAGCCGATCCGCGCACCGGCGAGGAATCGTAAACTTATTTTGCCGCGATGGACGAAACCAGCTACCGCATCGCCCGCGATCAGATCAATCAGTTGCCCTGTGTCTTCGATCGGGCGCTGCTGATGCAGGCGGCGGTGTGCGAGGCGGCGCAGCGGTTGTCGCTGGCCGAGCGCGAGGTCGTGGCCTGTCGCGCCCCGCTGGCGCGCGCGGCGTGCGGCCAGCTGCTCAGCCTGCTGCGGAAGAACTCCGCTTTCGCGCTCAAGGTCAAGGATGCCCAGCGCAGCCTGCCGCATGCCATGACCATGAAGGTGCAGTGCGGCGGGCTGATCGGCCTGCGCGACCTGCTCGACCCCGCCGCCGCCGCGCCCGATGTCCTGAAGCTGGTGCGGCTGGCCCGGGCCGAATATGAAAATTTCGAGACCCTGCCGTTTTCGCGCATCGTGCAGGGCGTCGCCCACTGGCAGGGGCGCAAGCGCCGGGCGCCGCCCCTTCCCGGCGGGCCCAAGACATGACGGAAGAATTTCGCCAGCTGATTGGCGTTATCCAGCGCAACTGTTACATCGCCGATGCGCGTCATGCGCGCGAGATGTCGCTGTGCACCTACCTGCTGGAAATGCGCGAGTTCTACCGCTGGGAGCAGGACATTCCACTGGGCGAAACCATGGCACGCGGTGATGTCGGCGCCTGGCTGTCCGCGCGCGAAGCGCTCTGGGAAACCCTGGCGGAAGAAAACTTCGACCCCTTGCCCGTGGCCGGCGAAGAGTTCGACCCGTTTGCCAGCGGCGCCATCAACCAGCGGCTGGCACCGCATGGCCTCGTTTATGGCGCCGGCATCGGCCGCTTCGGCAAACCGCATTTCTTCCTCGGCCAGCTGGCGTATCGCGAGGAAGTGGACGGGCTGACAGTGCTGGTTTGCGAGCGTGAGTATGCGCGCGACCTGACCGCCATCCCGGCTGCCCTGCAAAATGGCGTCGTCATCGTGCGGCGCGCGGCTTTGCGCCAGTGGTTGTGGGAAAAGGCCGAAGGCTGGAGCATGAAGAAAACGCCTGGCACCCTGGCGCGCGCGCTCGCCGCGCACGGCTATGCCGCTGACCCGCGGACGGCGCTTGAACGCATGACCGACGCCGAAACCGCAAGTGTGATCCTGCATGAACGTGGCGAGCATGCGGCGGGCGGCCTGCTCGGCCCCGACTGGGAAAAGATGCTGGCCGGCTTCAAGAAACGCCGTCCGGAAATCCTCGCCCGCGCCGTGCGCGACAACCTGGCCGATTGCCTGGTGACCCTGCCGGCGCTGATCGAGCGCGCCGCCTGGCCGCAGCTGCATTTCTGGTTCACCAACTTCGACGGCATGCGCAAGGAAATGTTTCCCCTGCTGGCTGCGTTCGATACGGCAAAAGTCGGCGCTGGCGAGACGGCGTTGTTGCAGGAAATCGTCCGGCGGGGCGCGGAACATTGGCGTGGCGTCGCGAGCGATTTTCTGGTCCGCTACCGGAAGGATGCTGCCGACACGGAAGTCGCGCTGGAAAAACTGAGTCACGACCTGACCGGGATCAAGCTCTAGCCCGCATCCCATGACGCCACAAAATATGCTTCCCGCCTGCAATATCGATGCGGTATTCGTCGGCGCGGTCGCCGTGCTGGCCGACGACAGCCGCTCCAGCGCCATCGTCAAGACCGCCGTAACCGGGCCGGTGCGACTCAGCGATACCGGGCTGGCGGGCGACACGCACGCCGACCTGCAGGCGCACGGCGGCCCCGACAAGGCCTTGCACCTGTTTCCCGCCGAACACTATGCCCGCCTGCTGGCGGCGTTTCCCGCGGCGCGCAATCTGCTGCCCGGCGGCCTCGGCGAGAACATCACAACCCGTGGACTGAGCGAAGACACGGTCTGCATCGGCGACATCTTTGCGCTCGGCGCGGCGCGCATCCAGGTGACGCAGCCGCGCACGCCGTGCTGGAAGATCGACCGGCGCACCGGCTGCGAGGGCGTCGCGGCCTATATCGCCGAACATGGCTGCACCGGCTGGCACTACCGGGTGCTGGCGCCGGGGGCGATCAGCGCCGGCGACCGCCTGGCGCACCTCGAACGTCCCGCCGGATCGGTGCCCCTGGCCCGCTTCTGGCGCACGGTGCGCACCCCGCGTCCGCTGCCGGCCGCGCTCTCCCTGCTGGCCGCCGCACCCGGGTTAAGCCCGGAATGGGTGCGCAAGCTGCATGAACGTATTGAACGACTCAGCTGAAGCCGGAACCCGCCCATGCTCAACTTTTCCGCCAACCTCTCCTTCCTTTTCAATGAGCACGACTTCCTCGACCGTTTCGGCGCTGCCGCGCGGGCCGGCTTCAAAGGCGTCGAATTTCATTTTCCCTACGACTACGACAAGGCGGTGCTGGCCGAGGTGGTGCTGACTTCGGGCGTGGATGTGGTGCTGTTCAACCTGCCGGCCGGCAACTGGGCGGCGGGGGAGCGCGGCATTGCCTGCCTGCCGGAACGCAAGGCGGAATTTCAGGAGGGTGTCGGGCAGGCCATCGAATATGCCGAGGCGCTGGGCTGCACGCGGCTCAATTGTCTGGCCGGCGCCGTCCCGCCAGCGCCGACTTTTGCCGGGAAGTATTTCGAGACGCTGGTCGACAACCTGCGCTTTGCCGCTGCCGCCACGCAGCGCGCGGGCATCCGCCTGCTGCTTGAACCGCTCAACAATCGCGACAATCCGGGCTTTCTTGTGCCCACCACCGGAGCGGCGCTGCAGGTGCTCGATGCCGTCGGCAGCCGCAATCTGCAGGTGCAGTACGACGTCTATCACGCCCAGGTCATGGAAGGCGACCTGACCCGTACATTGGAGAAGCATCTGGCGCAAATCGGCCACATCCAGATTGCCGACAATCCCGGGCGCCATGAGCCGGGCACGGGCGAGATCCGCTTCCCCTTCCTGTTCAAGTGTCTGGAGCAGTTTGCTTATGCCGGCTGGATTGGTTGCGAGTACAAACCGCGCGGCGCGACACTCGACAGCTTCGGCTGGCTCGCTGAATGGCGCTGAGATTCGGCGATAATGGCGCCACCCTTGCGCCATTGCGATTGATTGAATGTCACCCATGACCGTTGCCCCAATACCCGCCCCTGTTGAGGACGATGCACGCCGCGCCGCCTTGCTGGCGCGCTTGCAGTCATTGCTGCCGGCCGGCGGACTGCTCAGCGATCCAGAAGACATCAAGCCGTATGAATGCGACGGCCTGACCGCCTATCGTTGCCTGCCCTGGTGCGTGGCGCTGCCGGACCGCGAGGAACAGGTGGTCGCCGTGCTGCGCCTGTGCCGCGCCATGTTGATCCCCGTGGTGGTGCGCGGTGCCGGCACCGGGCTGTCGGGTGGCGCGACGCCGGTGGCGGCTGGCGTGGTGCTGTCGCTGGCCCGCTTCATGCGCATCATCGAAATCGACCCGCTGGCCCGCCTGGCGCGGGTGCAGCCCGGCGTGCGCAATCTCGCCATCTCCGAGGCGGTGGCGCCGTTCGGCCTCTATTACGCGCCTGATCCGAGTTCGCAGATCGCCTGCACGATCGGCGGCAATGTCGCGGAAAACTCCGGCGGCGTGCATTGCCTGAAATATGGCCTCACCGTGCACAACATCTTCAAGTTGCGCATCGCGCTGATCGATGGCGAGGTCATCGAGATCGGCTCGCACGCGCTGGACAGCCCGGGCTATGACCTGCTGGCCTTGATGATCGGTTCGGAAGGCATGCTCGGTGTGGTGCTCGAGGCGACCGTGAAACTCACGCCCCGACCGACGGTGGCGCAGGTGGTGATGGCCAGTTTCGACGATGTCACGCAGGCCGGCAATGCCGTGGCCGCGATCATTGCCGCCGGCATCATTCCCGCCGGCCTGGAAATGATGGACAAGCCGGCGACCGCCGCGGTCGAAGCCTTTGTCCATGCCGGCTACGATCTCAGCGCCGCGGCGATCCTGCTGGCCGAATCCGACGGCACGGAACAGGAAGTGGCCGAGGAAATTGCCGCGATGTGCCAAGTGCTCGAAAGCAGCGGCGCGCGCGGGCTGCGGGTTTCGCAGAGCGACGACGAGCGGCTGAGATTCTGGGCCGGACGCAAGGCGGCGTTTCCGGCGGTCGGCCGCCTGACGCCCGACTACCTGTGCATGGACGGCACCATTCCGCGCAAGCACATCGCCCATGTGCTGACGCGCATCGAGGAACTGGCGCAAAAACATCGATTGCGCGTCGCCAACGTCTTCCATGCCGGCGACGGCAACCTGCATCCGCTGATCATGTTCGATGCCAGCCGCGACGACGAACTCGACCGGGCCACCGCGTTGGGCGCGGACATCCTTGCTTTGTCCGTCGAGGTCGGCGGCACGATCACCGGCGAACATGGCGTGGGCATCGAAAAGGTGCAGCAGATGTGCCTGCAGTTTTCCGCCGACGAACTGACGGCTTTCCATGGCGTGAAAGCGGTCTTCGACCCGCTCGGCCTGCTCAATCCCGGCAAGGCGGTGCCGCAACCGCGCCATTGTTCCGAATACCGGCTCACCGGGAGCGGGAGGCACGCATGAACATGAATTCGCGCCCGGTTCCCCTCTCCCCCAGCCCCTCTCCCGCAAGGGGCGAGGGGAGCGCAGTGAGTCGCTGCGCGACTTTTATTGCCAGCGGGAGCGCGCGATGACGGATCTGACCGAAACATTCCGCCAGCGCATCCTGGCGGCAAGCAGTGCCGCGCCGCTCTGCATCCGTGGCGGCGGCAGCAAGGATTTCCATGGCGGCGAACCGCGCGGCGAACTCCTGGATACCACTGCGCACGCCGGCATCCTGGCCTACGAGCCGAGCGAGCTGGTGATCACCCTGCGTGCCGGCACGTCGCTCGCCGCGGTCGAGGCGACGCTGGCGGAACATGGCCAATGCCTGGCCTTCGAACCACCGCGCTTTGCCGAAAACGGCACCATTGGCGGTGCCGTTGCGGCCGGGCTGTCCGGGCCGCGCCGGGTCAGCGCGGGCGCGGTGCGCGACTTCGTACTGGGTGCGAAAATTCTCGATGGCGCAGCGCGTGAGCTGAACTTCGGCGGCCAGGTGATGAAGAATGTCGCCGGCTACGATGTCTCGCGTGTCATGGCCGGCAGCCTCGGCACGCTCGGACTGTTGCTCGAACTCTCGCTCAAGGTGCTGCCCCTGCCCGTTGCCGAAGCCACGCTGCGTTTCGAGATGGCCCAGGCTGCTGCCCTGGACAAGCTCAACCAATGGGCGGCGCAACCGCTGCCGATGGTCGCCAGCGCATGGCAGGACGGCAAGTTGAGCGTGCGCCTCGCCGGCGCGCGTGCGGCGATTGCGGCGGCGGAGCAAATGCTCGGCGGTGAAAAAGTCGGCGCTGGCGGGATGGCGTTTTGGGATGAACTGCGCGACCAGCGCGCAAATTACTTTGCTGGCGCGACTCCGCTCTGGCGCTTGTCGGTGCCTTCTGTCGCGCCGGTCATCGATTTGCCCGGCGAGACCCTGATCGAATGGGGCGGGGCGCAACGCTGGTTGCGCTCGACCGCGCCGGCCGATGAAATTCGCGCCGCGACGGCGAAAGTGGGCGGCAGCGCAACGCTGTTCCGTGCCGATGCCGCACTCAAGGCGGCTGTCGGTGCGTTCGCGCCCTTGCCGCAGCCGGTGCTTAACCTGCATCGTCGCCTCAAGCAGACCTTCGATCCGCACGGGATATTCAACCCGGGCCGGATGTATCCAGAGTTCTAAATGGAAACCCATCTCGCCGACTTCATCCGTGACACCACCGCCGGCCGCGAGGCGGCGGCGATCCTGCGCAAGTGCGTGCACTGCGGCTTCTGCACGGCTACCTGTCCGACCTATCAGTTGCTGGGTGACGAGCTCGACGGGCCGCGCGGGCGCATCTATCTGATCAAGCAGGTGCTGGAAGGCACGGTGCCGACCGAGAAGACACGTCTGCACCTGGACCGCTGCCTGACCTGCCGCTCCTGCGAGTCGACCTGTCCCTCGGGCGTGCATTACTCGCGCCTGCTCGACATCGGCCGTGCGGTCGTCGAGCAGCGCGTGCCGCGCAAGGGAATGGATGGCGTGCTGCGTGCCACCCTGCGCGAACTTCTGCCGCGCCCCATGCTGTTCGGTACGGCGATGAAGCTCGGCCAGATGGTGCGGCCTTTGCTGCCCGAGGCTTTGAAGTCGAAAGTGCCGCCGCTGTCGTCGGCCGGGATCACTTTGCCCGGTGGTCAGGCGCGCAAGATGCTGGTGCTCGCCGGTTGCGCCCAGCCGTCGATGTATCCGAACATCAACGGCGCGGCGACGCGAGTGCTGGCGCGGCTGGGCATCGCGCTTGCGGCTGCGCCGCACGCCGGCTGCTGCGGCGCGGTGCGGCTGCATCTAGCCGACGAGGCGGGTGCGCGTGAGAATGCGCGCCGTAACATCGATGCCTGGTGGCCGCGGATCGAGGCAGATGGCGTCGAGGCGATTGTCATGACGGCCTCCGGCTGTGGCGTGCAGGTGAAGGATTACGGCCATCTGCTGCAGGACGATCCGGCCTATGCCGCCAAGGCGCTACGGGTGGCCGAACTGACGCGCGATGTCAGTGAGGTGGTGGCGGCGGAGCAGGCACGCCTCATTGAAATGCTGGCCGCCTTGCCGCCGGCGACCAGGGTGCCGCTGGCGTTCCATGCGCCGTGCACGCTGCAACACGGCTTCCAGATCCGCGGCGTGGTTGAAAGCCTGCTTGGCGCGGCCGGCTTCAGACTGACGCCGGTGGCCGACAGCCACCTGTGCTGCGGTTCGGCGGGCACCTATTCGATCCTCCAGCCGGAACTGTCGGGCCGCCTGCAGGCCAACAAGATCGCCGCGCTGACGGCCGGCCAGCCTTCTGGCATCGCCAGTGCCAACATCGGCTGCATCGCCCATCTGCAGGCGGGCACTGAAACGCCCGTAAAACACTGGATCGAGTGGCTGGATGAACGCTTGACGGCCTAGGGCCTGTTCTCGGTCAATCCCGGAAAAGTCGGCGTTGGTGATACGGCGGCGGATAAAATAGGCGGTTCGCCTCATCTTCCGTACCCACCGCCATGCTCGTTGCTTCCAATGTCACCATCCAGTTCGGGGCCAAGCCCCTGTTCGAGAACGTCTCCGTCAAGTTCGGCGACGGCAACCGCTATGGCCTGATCGGCGCCAACGGTTCCGGCAAGTCGACCTTCATGAAAATCCTCTGCGGGCAACTCGAGCCCTCGGCCGGCAACGTCGCCAAGGACCGCCACGAGCGCATGGCCTACCTGCGCCAGGACCAGTTCGGCTTCGAGGATATTCGCGTGCTCGACGTGGTGATGATGGGCCACGAGGACATGTGGCAGTGCATGCAGGAGAAGGACGCGATCTACGCCAATCCTGAAGCGACCGAAGACGACTACATGCACGCCGCCGAACTCGAGCACAGGTTCGCCGAGTACGACGGCTACACCGCCGAGGCGCGCGCGGGCGAACTGCTGCTCGGCGTCGACATCCCGATCGAGAAGCACAACGGCCCGATGCGCGAGGTGGCGCCGGGCTGGAAGCTGCGCGTGCTGCTGGCCCAGGCGCTGTTTGCGAACCCCGACATCCTGCTGCTCGACGAGCCGACCAACAACCTCGACATCAACACCATCCGCTGGCT
>CAZOMI010000009.1:0-58205 GCA_964580925.1 uncultured Methyloversatilis sp. | reverse complement strand
AGGGATCGCGGAAGGCCAGCAGCCCGTAGCCGGCGATCATCGCCACCACGGCATAAGCGCCCTTGACGCGCCGGTGCACACCGGCCACCGCCTTGAAGATGGTTTCGGCATCGACCTGATATTTCGTCGATGCCACCTGCAACTCGTGAGCGAAAACGTTGAGCAACACCTCGGAATCCGAGTTGGTGTTCATGTGCCGCAGGTCTTGCAGGAACATGTCGCGTTTCAGCATCTCGGCATTGGTGAGGTTGCCGTTGTGCGCCAGCATCAGGCCGAAGGGGGAGTTGACGTAGAAGGGCTGCGCCTCGGCGGCGTTGTAGGCCGAGCCCGCCGTCGGATAGCGACAGTGACCAATGCCCCAGTTGCCGACCAGGGCACGCATGTTGCGGGTGCGAAACACATCGCGCACCAGTCCCGGCCCCTTGTGCATGAAGAACCGTCCACCCTCGGCGGTGGTGATGCCGGCCGCATCCTGACCACGATGCTGCAGGACCTGCAAACCGTCGTAGAGCAACTGATTTACCGGCGTGGTGGCTACCACGCCCAAAATGCCGCACATCGTTTCACCCTATCGGTATCGAATCCGTTTTGCCAATTCCGGCGGCAACCAGGGTTTGGCCGCCAGCACCGCCGTTTCAAGCGGCGGAGATAATACCGCCTGCCGCCACCACTGTTGTTGCGGCAGGGCGGTCAACCCGGCCAGCAACACTACCACCCACACCACCAATATCCCGCGCGCAATACCGAACAACGAACCCAGCACCCGATCCAGCGGTGCCAGACCGACCGCCCGCAACAGTAACGAAACCAACCAGCGCGCCAGCGCGAACAGTATCAGGACAGCCGCAAAGATGGCAACAAACCCGATCAATTGCTGCAACAGTGGCTCCGATAACGGTTCGGCCAGCCCGTCCACCATCAGCTCGCCGGCCGGTACCGCCCAGGTACGCGCCGCCAGAAAAGCCGCCACCCAGGCCACCAGCGCCAGAAGTTCACTGACCACGCCACGCCATGCACCCACCAGCAGGGACAGCAGTACCGCGGCAAACACTACATAATCAAAAATCGTCACTGCCACTGCTGCTGCGTGGGCAACATCATTATGGCTTCTTGGCCACCGGGCCATCGACACCGATGATCTTGGCGCGCACCCGCGCCTTCTCGGCAGCCTCCTGTGTGGGGAAGGGGCCGGCGCGCACGCGCGTGCGCGGCCCGTTCGGGGTGTCGACCTTCTCGGTATAAGTAGGTAAATCCAGCTGTTTCAGTTTTCCGACCAGGATAGTGACGCTCGCCGGGTTCTGGTAGGCGCCCAGTTGCACCTCCCATGATTCGCTGGCGCCCTTGTCGGCGGCCGCCTTCGGCTCGACCTTCGCTTCAGGCTTTGGCTCGACCTTGGCAATCGGCTTGGCTTCAGGCTTTTCGGCGGACTTGGCGGGAGCAGCAGGCACCTCCTCCTTGCTGATCGGCTTGACCGGGGGCGCTGGTTCGGCAACTGCCTTCTCGGCCTTCGGTGACTGGTTGGCCAGCTTTCCGGTGACACGCTGTGTCACCCCTTCGTCCGGACTCGGGATGCGCACCTGAATGTCTTTCAGGAGCGGCGCCGGCTGGTGATCCATCACCATCGGCAAGACTATGGCGGCCAGCAGCGCCAGCGCCACAGCGCCAATCAGCCGCCGGCGCGCACGTTTTTTCAGTTGCGTCGAATCATCCGCCGGCAGGCCGCCCGCGGATTCACCACCATACTCGCCACGCTTGTCTTCTTGTGCCATGTCACGCCATATCACGCATTGCGGCCAGAGGGTTGGACAGGTTCGGGGCGCATCACGCCCGCCACCGTCAGGAACGATCCGAAGACAAGAATTCTATCATCGTCACCTGCATTCTCCTGCGCGTAAGCCATTGCCGCTACGGGCGACGGGAATTGTCCCGCCGTCCCACCGGCGCCGACTTTCCCGATGATTGCCGCCAGGTCGGCGGCGGTGGCCGCACGCGGCCCCGGCAGGTCGCAGGGCAACCAGCGATCGACCCGTTGTGCCAGCGCCTCGACCACGCCGGCAATGTCCTTGTCCGCCATCATGCCGAACACGGCCCAGGTGGTCCGCGCAAACCCCATGCCGCCGAGACTCGTCGCCAGGGCTGCAGCAGCCTGCGGGTTGTGGGCAACATCGAGAACGACTTGCGGACGCCCCGGCAAGACCTGGCAGCGCCCGGCAACGGCAACTTCCGACAGACCGCGCCGGATATCCTGCGCCGTCACCGGCAAGCGTTCATGCAGGGCATGCAGCGCGGCAATGGCGCAACTGGCGTTGTGCAACTGGCAATCGCCCCGCAAGGCCGGAAAGGCCAGACCGCCAAGGGTTCTTTCGCCGCCCCCGCAACGCCCCCAGTATTGCCATTGGACTTCCTGGCGGAGGAAACCGAAATCGCGCCCGATCTGACATAAGTCGGCGCTGGCGAGACGGCAGGTTTCGACCAGGCTCCGCGGCGGATCGGCATCGCCGCAGATGAGTGGTCGCCCGGAGCGACAGATGCCGGCCTTCTCGCGACCGATGGACTCGCGCGTCGGCCCCAGATAATCCATGTGGTCAAGCCCCACGGTGGCAACAATGGCACAGTCGGCAGCATAGATGTTGGTGGCGTCGAGCCGCCCGCCCAGGCCAACTTCCAGGATGATCGCGTCAAGCGGCGTGGCGGCAAACATTTCCCACGCCGCCAGCGTGCCGAACTCGAAATAGGTGAGCGATGTATCACCTCGCGCGGCCTCGACCCGCGCAAACGCCGCACAGAAATCCGCGTCAGCCGCCGGCAACCCGTTCAGGCGAACCCGCTCGTTGTAACTCAGCAGGTGGGGCGAGGTGTAAACACCGACGCGATAACCGGCGGCAAGAAGCATGCATTCGAGCATGGCGCAGGTCGAGCCTTTGCCATTGGTGCCGCCGACGGTGATGAGCGGACAGGTCTGGCGCTGCTGCAGGAGATCACTGACCTGCCGGACGCGTTCCAGTCCTAGTTCGATGCCCGCCTGACCGCGCGGATGCAAGCGCTCCAGGTGCGCCAGCCAATCCGTCAGGCTGCGCCCTGCCCCTGCCGCCATCAAACAGCAGGAATGCGCAGCAACAGGGTCAGCACGGCCGCCATCCGGTCGCGCATCTCGCGACGATCGACGATCATGTCGATGGCGCCCTTTTCAAGCAGGAATTCAGAGCGCTGGAAGCCTTCGGGCAGGGTTTCCCGCACCGTCTGTTCAATCACGCGCGGCCCGGCAAAGCCGATCAGTGCACCCGGTTCGGCCATGACAATATCGCCGACGAAAGCGAAGGAAGCCGAGACCCCGCCCATGGTCGGGTCGGTGAGCACGGTGATGAATGGCAGTTTGTGACGCGCCAGCCGGGTGACCGCCGCCGTCGTCTTGCTCATCTGCAGCAGGGAAAACAGCCCTTCCTGCATGCGCGCCCCGCCCGAAGCCGTCACGCAGATGAAGGGCAGCTGATTCTCGATGGCGGCATTCACGCCGCGCACGAAGCGCTCGCCGACCACCGAACCCATCGAGCCACCCATGAATTCAAACTCGAAGCAGGCGACCACCACCGGCAGCGTCTTGATGGCGCCCTGCATCACCACCATGGCATCGGATTCGCCGGTATCCTCGTGGGCCGCCGCCAGGCGGTCCGGATAGCGCTTGCTGTCCTTGAATTTGAGCGCATCGAGCGGCAATACCTCGGCACCGATCTCGAACTGCCCTTCCGGATCGAGCAGCAGGTCGAGGCGCTCGCGCGCCTTCAGGCGGTGATGGTGGCCGCACTTGGGACAGACGCCGAGGTTCTGCGCCAGGTCGGTGGCATACAGCACCGCCTCACAGGCGGGACACTTGCTCCACAGACCCTCGGGAATGGACTTCCTCACGCCAATGGCGCGCTTGATCTTCGGCGGCAGCAGTTTCTGGAGCCAACTCATATTTCCCTCCCCTCCCAACCGCTGCACGGTTCACGGCTGGCTTTGCACAGCCAAACGGCTGCGGCGGCGCTCATGCTTGCACCCCTTTGTCCATCGCCGTGCGCACTTCGCGCAAGAAGGCGGTCACCAGTTGCGGGGCCGTGCCAGCCGGCGCCTGCTCGATAGTTTCGATGATTTTGCTGCCAATTACCACTGCATCGGCAACGCTGGCAATGCGGGCCGCGCTGACGGCATCGCGGATGCCGAAGCCGACGCCAACCGGCATGCCGACCTTGCTGCGGATGGCCGGGATGCGCAACGCCACTTCGTCAAGATCGATGGTCGCCGCTCCCGTCACGCCCTTGAGCGAGACATAGTAGATATAGCCGCTGCCCAGTTGGGCGACGTCGGCAAAGCGTGCTTCGACCGAGGTCGGCGCCAACAGGAAAATCGGATCGATGGCGGCCTGCTTCAGCAGGCGCGAAAATTCGACGCATTCTTCGGGCGGGTAATCAACCACCAGCACGCCATCGACACCGGCGACATGGGCATCCTGGGCAAAGGCGGCAGCGCCGTATGCTTCGATTGGATTCGCGTAACCCATCAGCACCACCGGCGTCGTCGCATCCGTCTTGCGGAACTCATGCACCATGCCCAACACGACGCGCAGGCTGACGCCAAAAGACAAGGCGCGCTCGGAAGCCCGCTGAATCGTCGGCCCATCGGCCATCGGATCGGAAAACGGCACGCCGAGTTCGATGATGTCGGCGCCCCCCGCGACCAGCGCCCGCATCAACGGCACGGTCTGCCCGGGTTCGGGATCTCCGGCGGTGATGAAGGGTATCAGCGCCGCTCTTTTTCCATGCGGGCCACTCGATGCGAGTTCGGCAAATCTGGCGGATATACGTGACATGGTAACGAATCGATCAGAACTGGATGCCGGATTTCTCGGCGACGGTATGCATGTCCTTGTCGCCCCGGCCGGACAGATTGACGAGCAGGATGTTGTCGCGCGGCAGCGTTGGCGCCAGCCGCGTGGCATAGGCCAGGGCGTGACTGGATTCAAGCGCCGGGATGATGCCCTCGTCGCGACACAGATCGTGGAAGGCGGCCAGCGCCTCATCATCGGTCACGGTGACATATTCCGCCCGACCGCTGTCCTTCAGCCAGGCATGCTCGGGACCCACCCCCGGATAGTCGAGTCCGGCGGAAATCGAATGGGTCTCGATGATCTGGCCATTGGCGTCCTGCAGCAGATAGGTGCGGTTGCCATGCAGCACGCCGGGACGCCCCGCCGTCAGCGATGCGGCATGCTTGCCGCTGGCCATGCCGTACCCGGCCGCCTCGACGCCGACCAGTTTGACTGCCGCATGCGGAATGTAATCGTAAAAGATGCCCATCGCGTTGGAACCGCCGCCGACGCAGGCAATCACTGCATCGGGATGCCGTCCCGCCAGCGCCGACATTTGGCCGAGGCACTCCCGGCCAATCACCGCCTGGAAATCGCGCACCATCATCGGGTAAGGATGCGGCCCGGCGACCGTGCCGATGATGTAGAAGGTATCGGCAACGTTGGTCACCCAGTCGCGCATGGCTTCGTTGAGGGCATCCTTGAGGGTTTTCGACCCCGACTCGACTGGCACCACCTTGGCGCCCAGCAACTTCATGCGGTAAACGTTGGCAGCCTGGCGCTTGATGTCCTCGCTGCCCATGTAAACCACGCATTCCATGCCATACCGCGCGGCCACGGTCGCGGAAGCGACGCCATGCTGTCCCGCGCCGGTTTCGGCGATCACGCGCGGTTTTCCCATGCGCCGCGCCAGCAAGGCCTGCCCAATGCAGTTGTTTATCTTGTGGGCGCCGGTATGGTTGAGGTCTTCGCGCTTGAGATAGATCTGCGCACCGCCAAGTCGCTCGGACCAGCGCCTGGCATGGTAGATCGGACTGGGGCGTCCGACGTAATGCGCCAGTTCATACTCGAATTCGGCCTGGAAGGCCGGATCGGCCTTGGCAGCCTGATAGGCGGCATTGAGCTCGGCCAGGGCCGGCATCAGTGTTTCCGCGACAAATATTCCGCCATATTTACCGAAATGACCATGAACATCCGGCATCTCGTATTTATTATCTGACATTTTGTTATTCAGAAGAATCTGCTGTTCTCACTGCCGCAACGAATGCGGCAATTTTTTCGGGATCCTTGATGCCCTTGGCAACTTCGACGCCGCTGCTGACATCTACCGCCCAGGGACGAATTTTAACTACAGCTTCAGCGACGTTAACTGCATGAAGGCCACCTGATAACACCAATGGCAGTGGCAACTGCTGTGGAATCAGCGACCAGTCAAATGATTGTCCGACTCCACCATACGCTTCGACCCAGGCATCCAGCAACAAACCCTGAGCCGTCGGATAGGCGCGGGCGAATTCTAACAGATCGAGTTGCGGACGAACCCGCGCCGCCTTGAGGTAGGGCAAGTTGAACTGCTCGCAATATTGCGCCTCCTCTTCGCCATGAAACTGCAGGAGATCCACTGGCACTGCTGCCAGGATCTCCCGCACGCTGGAAGGTTCAGCATTGACGAACAGTCCAACGCGCGTCACGAAAGGAGGAACGCGTCGCACCAGATCGGCGGCAAGCTTGAGCGACAGGGCGCGCGGGCTGGGCGGGTAGAAGACAAAACCGACGGCATCCACACCCGCCTGCAGGGCGGCGTCGAGGTCGATGGCGCGGGTGATGCCGCAAATCTTGATGCGGGTTCGCTGCATGCTTCAGTTACCGGGCAGGCGTAATTCCGCCATGATACTGCCCTGTTGCGGCAATCCCCACTCATCACCATATTCCACCCCGGTCAGATAAAGCCCATCGGGAGCGTACGTGGGCGCACCCAAACGCCGATCGCAACTTGCCAGCAAATCGCCCAGCCATTCCGGGGAGTGGCGGTGCATGCCGACATAGACCAGGGCACCGACCAGATTTCTGACCATGTGGTGCAGGAAGGCATTGGCGGAACAGTCAAACATGATCAAATCGCCCGCGCGGGCGATGGTGAAACGATACAGCGTCTTGACCGGTGACTTGGCCTGGCAACCGGAGGCACGAAACGACGAGAAGTCATGCTCGCCGACCAGATCAGCCGCAGCAGCCTGCATCGCCGCCACATCCAGCGGACGATGGCACCACCCCACTTTTCCCGCAAACACGCCGGGGCGCTCGGGACGATTCAGCAGGACATAACGGTAGGCGCGCGCGCGCGCAGAAAAGCGGGCATGAAAATCATCGGCAACCGGCACGGCCCAGCGCACCGTGACCGCATCCGGCAACAAGGCGTTGGCGCCGCGGACCCATGCCGTGAGCGGACGCTCCATCGTGGCATCGAAATGCACAACCTGGGTCAAGGCATGAACACCGGCATCGGTGCGCCCGGCGCAAATGACGCGCAATGGCGCGCTGGCAACCCGTGACAACGCCTCCTCCAGTACGTCTTGCACGGTATTGCCACTGGGTTGCGACTGCCAGCCGGAAAACCTTGCGCCGTCATATTCAAGGCCGAGGGCAATTCTCATGACCACCACATGAGCAAGCCGAGGACCGCCGTCAACAGGCCACCGATCAACAGCTTGTCCCGCAAATGCAAGGATGGCAAGGACAATCGATAACCTTCAGGCGAGACGGGAATCTCCTGCATTCGCCCGTCCTTCAGCCATTCCCGCCACCCGGCTGTCTGCTTTTGCTCGACATACTCGAGGACCAGCATCAGTCGCACAACGGTCGCCTCACGCCAGGCAAACGGTCCCAGCAGGCAATACAGTCCGGCCAACAATCCCGATGTACCAATTTTCTCGTGCAGCAAAGCCAGGCTGGCCAGCAGCGCGATCAAACGGCACAGATGTGCGCCGGCATGCCACAAGCCCTCATAGGTCAACCCCAGATCACCGCCCAATCCCGGCAGGTATTCACCCGGCGTCAGGAACAGGAACAGAACCACCAGTGACATCAGCAACCAGCGTGAGCGTAGCAGCAGATTGCGGGTGCGCTCAAACGCCAGCGTCAACGCCAGGACGAGACTTGCCACTGCAATCCCAAGCAACAGTGAAACTGGCAGCCACTGCAACACCAGCACAAAGGCGAGCCAGGCAAGCAAAAGCGATACCGGATGCCACATCGGGGAAATTCGCCACGGCGTTTGCCAACGCCGCGGCAGCAATGACCTGCAGGTCAAAGATCGAGTTGATCGAGTCGCGCGCGCGCCTGTCCCTGCTGGGCCGGGCTGCCTTCGTTGAGAACCTCGTTCAACAACTCGCGCGCACCTTCCCGGTCCCCCATCTCTTCATAGGCAAGCGCCAGCTCGAGCTTGGTTGCCACTTCCGAATCATCGGTCTCCGCAGTGGCCCCTTCGGTGGCGTCGGGCTCGGATACCGTGCCAGCAAGCCGTTCAAGCGTCGCGTCTGGACCGCTTGCCTCCGCCTTGGTAGCCGCCGTTTCAGGCTCACCCAAATCGAAGTTGATTTCGGCAAGATCAAGCGCAGCAGGCGCTTCGCCAGATGCCGGGGCAGCTGCGAGGAGTTCTACCGCAGACTGGGCGGGTTCCTCATTCCCCAGTTCGAGATCGAAATTGAAATCAATCTCATCCGGACTGAGTTCCTTCACCGCTTCATCAACATTGGCAGTTACCGGGCCTACCTGGGCAGAGCCCAAATCCAGGTCGAAATCGATCTCATTGCCGGCAGCCGCCTCCGGTGCAACTGCCGTTGACTCAGCGGAACTGCCAACATCCAGCGGAAAATCTATGGAATTGCTATCAACTTTTGCAGCGTCAGTCGCCACTTCGGGGGGTGGATTTTGGGTAGGCAAACCCAGGTCAAAGTCAAAATCAAGCGCGGATGCCTCTTCGGCAATCGCCTGTTTCGACACCTGCTCTGGAGCAATCACCGAGGCGCTGGAGGTGCCGAGATCAAGATCGAAGTCGAAGGAACCGGCATCTTCTTCAGCGGGTGCAGGTACCGGGGATGCGGCGGTTTCGGCAGCCACGGCAGGGGCGATTGTGGCAGCCGGGGCCACCTTGTCCGCCACAGCCGCAGCGACTGCGAACAGTCCGCCCGTCACGCCAAGGCCAGCTGCCAGCTTGGCAGCCTTGTCCCATTCCGGCCCCTTGCCACCAATCAGGCCATGCAGTTCATTGGCGACCGATTCAAATTGCGGCACACTCTTACGATTTGCATATAGTTCGAGCAGTTTGAGATGGATCGCGGTCCGCGTGGGATCTGTCTTGAGGCCTTCCAGCAGGATTTCCTCGGCCTGACTGTCGCGACCGTAGGCCATATAGACGTCCGCTTCTGCGACAGGGTCGACGCTTTCCGCAGTGGTCAGCACGCCACCCTCGCTAAAATCGCCCTGAATGGACACGTCGCCACTGTCAACACTTTCACTGGCCGCTCCGGCCATCGCAGCCGATTTGGTTCCCAAGCCTCCTGGAGCAGCACCAGGTTCATCACGCTGCGCAATATTGTCCTGCTGCGCCTGCTTTTTCCTGCGATAGGCCGAGAAACCAAGATAACCCAACAGGAGGGCAATCAAACCGCCACCCCCAAATACCAACTCCGGGTTGTCCTCAATAAAGCTGGGTTCCAGGGGCGGAGGCGGCGGAGGCGCCGGTTTTATCACGGCAGGTTTGGGTGGGGCGGGTGGTGCAGCCGGGGCGGGTGCCGGTTCGGCTGGCTTGACCGGTTCTGTCGCCGCAGGAGTGGGTGCTGCCATTCCAGCTGTTTTTTCTTCAACAGGCGCGCTACCGGCAGCAGCAGCTACTGCGGGATCGGCCGGCTTGGCCATGGCCACGGGCGGGGGCACGGGTTCGGCGACCGGTTTGGCTGTTGGCGCCATTTCGGGCTTCTTCGTTTCGGCAGGTTTGGGTAAGGCAGCTTGCGCCTGCTGCTGCACCTGCACGCCGGCCTGACTCTTCAGTTCAACCAGATGCTTGAGATTTTCGAGGTTTTTTTCGAGTTCTGCGATTCGTCCGGAAGCCTCGCGTAAAGCCTTGTCGCGGGAAATCAAATCTTCTTCGAGTGCGCTCTTGCTCATCGATCCGGCGGTCTTGGCTGACTTGGCGGCTTCGGTGGGCGAAACTTCCAGCTTGTCCTTGGTCGGGGCCGGTGGCGCCTTGCCCTCGACTTGGGGCTTGATTTTTCCGGCTACCTGCTGCTGCGGCTGGGTATCGGTGGCCGGCGCCATGCTGGCCGCAGAGGCAAGGCTACGACGATAAGCGTTGAAATCTATAGTTTGGGCAACGATCAACTTGCGCGCTTCGCCTGCATCGACGGCAGCCACCTCACTTGGATCGGGTAGTTGCAGTATCTTGCCGGCCCGCAGACGGTTCATGTTATTGCCGTCGAAGGCATCCCGGTTACTATTGAACAGTGCTACCAGCATCTGGTCGAGACTGACCGCGGCAGGTTTGTTCTCACGGGCTATCTTGCTCAGGGTATCGCCAAGCTTGACCTGTCGCTCGCCAGTGCTGGCCATGGTCGTCACCGGCGTGGCAGCTTGGGCAGTGCGCGGTTTTGGTTTGGCGACACCATCGGGTTCGCCCGTACGCGCTGGGCGGGGCTCCATCTTCGCCTGGGCAGGAGGCGTCGCCGGGATCGCCGGCATGGCAGCAGTTGCCGGTGTAGTCATCGTCGGCATTGCTTGCGGGACCACCGGGGTAACCACGGAAGCGGGCCTTGCCACCTGGAGCATTTCGGGCGGATCGAGCAGGAAAGTGTATTCCCGCACCAGACGACCTGCAGTCCAGTTCAATTCAACCAGGAAATGCAGGAATGGCTCATTCAGCGGGCGATCGGTCGTCAGCTTGAGTACCGACTGGCCATCCGGCTGTTTTGCCACACTGAAACGCAGACCACTCAAGGCAGACATGAATTCGATGCCCGCTTTCTTGAAGTCGTCGTGCGAAGCCAGTTTGGCCGACAACGCGGACAACTCCTCAGGTGTCGCTGTCAGCGCCACCTCGGCGTTGAGTGGCTGGCCTATGGCCGAATACACCGTGAGCTTGCCGAGACCGGCAGCCTGCGCGTCTGGCGCACCCACAACACCCAATGCAGTCGTCAGCAATGCCGTCAGCAGCGATGCCTTGAATAACTTTGATTTACCCGGTTTATTCACAATGCCTCCCCGCTGGGGAATGTTGGACCACAATCAATACGAACTCTCAGAGCAGGCTAATCCCGCGTCGGCGAACCAAAACCGAAACCAAAATAACATCATGGCTTTAACGACGCAAGCTCAACCTTTGCATTACCTTGCCATCTTCATTCAAGCGAGCAAAATACGCAACATTCTCCGTAGGGGTTCTGCCGCACCCCACAGCAACTGGTCGCCGCAGGTGAAAGCCCCCAGATATTCCGGGCCCATCGCCAGCTTGTGCAATCGCCCTACTGGCACTGTCAAGGTGCCGGTGACGGCAGATGGCGTCAATTCACGTTCGGACAGCTCGCGCTCGTTGGGAATCAGCTTCACCCAGTCGTTGCCCCTGGCAATGATGTCAGAGACCTCACCGAGAGGCACATCCTTCCTGAGCTTGATGGTCAGGCCCTGTGAATGGCAGCGCATGGCGCCGACACGCACACACAAGCCATCGATGGGGATGCTGCCGGGGGTACGAAACGCCGGCCGGCCAAGAATCTTGTTGCATTCGGCGCCCCCCTTCCATTCCTCCTTGGACTGACCACCTTCGACAGGCGCGTCGATCCACGGGATCACACTGCCGGCCAGCGGCATGCCGCGGAAGTTCCTGGTCGGAAACTCGGTGGAACGCATCGTCGCGGCTACCTTGCGGTCGATGTCGAGGATGGCCGAGGCGGGATCGGCCAATTCGGTTTTGACCGCATCGTGCAGCATGCCCATCTGGGCAAGCAACTCGCGCATGTTCTGCGCGCCGGCACCGGAGGCCGCCTGATAAGTCATGGCGGAGATCCATTCGACGAGGTCGTTGCGGAAGAGGCCACCCAGCCCCATCAGCATCAGCGATACCGTGCAGTTCCCGCCGATGTAATTGTTCACGCCCCTGGCCAGACCGGCCTTGATGACATCGAGGTTCACCGGGTCCAGGATGATGATCGCGTCGTCGGCCATGCGCAGGGTGGACGCCGCGTCGATCCACATGCCTGACCAGCCGCTCGCCCGCAGCGGGCCGAACACCGCCTTGGTGTAGTCGCCACCCTGGCAGGTGATGATGATGTCCATCTGCCGCAGCGCGGCGATATCCGCACCATCCTTCAATGGCGCGCCACCGGCTTCTGCCGGGCCCTGGCCACCGACGTTCGAGGTGGTGAAGAACACCGGCTCGATCAGGGCAAAATCGTTTTCCTCGCGCATGCGCTGCATCAACACCGAACCAACCATGCCGCGCCAGCCCACCAGACCCACTTTCTTCATGACACTCACCTCTTCAGATCAATCACAGCGCCGCCAGCACGGCGTCGCCCATTTCCCGTGTGCCGACGCGCTTGGTGCCGGACTCGTAAATATCGCCGGTACGGAAGCCCTGCGCCAGCACCTTTTTCACCGCGCCCTCGATGCGGCTCGCGGCCGTTTCGTTGGCAAAGGTGTACCGTAACATCATCGCGGCCGACAGTATCGTTGCCAGCGGGTTGGCCAGGCCCTTGCCGGCAATATCCGGCGCCGAGCCGTGGCTCGGCTCATACAGGCCCTTGTTGTTTTCATCGAGCGAAGCTGAAGGCAGCATGCCGATCGAACCCGTCAGCATCGACGCTTCGTCCGAGAGAATGTCGCCAAACATGTTGCCCGTCACCATCACGTCGAACTGCTTGGGCGCCTTGACCAACTGCATGGCGGCATTGTCGACCAGCATGTGCGACAACTCGACCTCCGGATACTCCTTGCTGACCTCGATGGCAACGTCGCGCCACAGCTGGGTGCATTCAAGGACATTCATTTTGTCGACCGAGCAGACCTTCCGGTTGCGCTTCATCGCGGCGGCGAAAGCCACATGCAAAATGCGGCGAATCTCGCTTTCCGAGTAGATCATGGTGTTGAAGCCGACCCGTTCGCCGTTCCTGGTTTCAATGCCGCGCGGCTGGCCGAAATAAATGTCACCCGTCAGTTCACGCACGATCAGGATGTCGAGGCCGGCCACCACTTCGGGTTTGAGCGTCGAAGCGTTGGCCAGTTCCGGATAAAGAAGCGCGGGCCGCAGGTTGGCGAACAGCCCGAGTTCCTTGCGGATGCGCAGCAAGCCGCGCTCGGGACGCAGTTCGCGCGGATTGTTGTCCCACCGCGGGCCGCCAACGGCACCGAGCAGGACGGCATCGGCTGCCTTGGCGAGCTTGTGCGTCGCCTCGGGAAACGGATCTTTGGCCGCATCGATGGCACAGCCGCCCAGCAGGGCCTCTTCCATCTCGATGTTCAGGTCGAGTGCCTTGAGGACGCGCACCGCCTCGGCAGTAATTTCCGGGCCGATGCCGTCGCCCGGTAACACGCAAATTTTCATCTAGGCCACCTTCGAGAAAAGCCAGGGTTGTTCGATTTGTCGCTTTGCCTCGAATGCGCGAATTTCATCGGCATGGCGCAGGGTGAGGCCGATGTCGTCCCAGCCATTCAGCAGGCATTCCTTGCGGAAGGGATCGATGTCGAAGGAGAGTACCGCGCCGTCCGGCCGCGTCACCGTTTGAGCGGCCAGATCGATTTTCAGCCGGTAGCCGGGCGTCGCCGCGACCTGGGCGAACAGGACGTCCACTTCGGCGGCCGGCAGCCTGATCGGCAGCAGGCCGTTCTTGAAGCTGTTGTTGTAGAAAATATCGGCGAAACTGGTGCCGACCAGCGCACGGAAACCATAATCTTCCAATGCCCACGGTGCGTGCTCGCGTGACGAACCGCAGCCGAAGTTGTCGCGCGTCAGCAGAATCGACACGCCCTGGTAGCGCGGCTGATTCAGGACAAAGTCGGCGTTGGTGGGACGGCGACTGCAGTCCTGCCCAGGCTCGCCGCGATCGAGATAGCGCCATTCATCGAAGGCGTTGGGGCCGAAGCCGGAACGCTTGATCGACTTCAGGAACTGCTTGGGAATGATGGCGTCGGTATCGACATTGGCCCGATCGAGCGGCGCCACCAAGCCATCGAACGGGGTGAATGCGCGCATCTACTTGACCGCCTTCTGGATCGCTTCGCCGCCCTTTTCAATGTCCTTGCCAATGCCTTGCACGGTGTTGCAACCGGCCAGCGTGAAGGCTGCAGTTGCAAGGATGAGTACCAGTATTTTCATGATCGCCTCGGAAAAAATAGTCAAACTTGGTTAAACCAGCTCGCGTACGTCGGTGAAGTGGCCGGCAATGGCGGCCGCGGCGGCCATTGCCGGACTGACGAGATGGGTACGGCCGCCGGCGCCCTGGCGACCCTCGAAATTTCGGTTGGAGGTGGACGCGCAGCGCTCGCCCGGCTCCAGGCGATCGGCGTTCATGGCGAGGCACATCGAACAGCCCGGTTCGCGCCACTCGAAGCCGGCGTCCAGGAATATCTTGTCGAGCCCTTCTGCCTCGGCCTGGCGCTTGACCAGCCCGGAACCCGGCACCACCAGCACGCGTTTCACGCTGGCCGCCTTGCTCCGCCCCTTGCTTGCCGTGACCACGGCGGCAGCCTCACGCAAATCCTCGATCCGGGAGTTGGTGCAGGAACCGATGAAGACCTGATCGACGCGAATCTCCTTGATCGGTGTGCGTGCCACGAGCCCCATGTATTCCAGTGCCCGGACGATGCCCTCACGCTTGACCGGATCGGCGAACTCTTCCGGTGCGGGCACGCTGCCACCAATCGCCACGACC
The DNA here is from genome assembly GCA_964580925.1 of uncultured Methyloversatilis sp. Classification (GTDB taxonomy): domain Bacteria; phylum Pseudomonadota; class Gammaproteobacteria; order Burkholderiales; family Rhodocyclaceae; genus Sulfuricystis. The sequence goes on along the minus strand of CAZOMI010000009.1, from coordinate 43,442 downwards.
ATCTCGGGAGAGGTGCCCCAGGTCACCTGCGGCTGGATGGTCGCCGCGTCGAGTTCCACCACTGTATCGAATGCCGCACCCGGATCGGACGCCAGCGTGCGCCAATAGGCCTCCGCGCGCTGCCAATCCTCGTCTGTCGGCGCGAAGGCGCGTCCCTTGAGATAGTCGATGGTCTGGTCGTCGACCGCGACAAAGCCGACCCGCGCGCCAGCCTCGATCGCCATGTTGCACACCGTCATGCGACCTTCCAGCGACAACGCGCGAATCGCGCTGCCGGCGAATTCCACCGCATGGCCGGTACCGCCAGCCGTGCCGATCTTGCCGATGATGGCGAGCACGATATCTTTCGCCGTCACGCCAGCGCCGACTTTTCCCTCGACCTTGATCAGCATCGCCTTCATCTTCTTTTGCAGCAGGCACTGGGTGGCGAGGACATGCTCCACCTCGGAAGTGCCGATGCCGTGCGCCAGGCAGGCGAAGGCGCCATGCGTCGAGGTATGCGAATCGCCGCAGACCACGGTCATGCCGGGAAGGATGGCGCCGTTCTCCGGGCCGATGACATGGATGATGCCCTGGCGCGCATCCTTGAACGGGAAGAAGGCCAGCGCGCCGACCTCGTGGATATTGGCGTCGAGCGTCTCGACCTGCTGGCGCGAGACCGGGTCTTCGATGCCGCGCTCCCAGTGGTCGGTCGGTGTGTTGTGGTCGGCCGTTGCCACGATGGACGAAACCCGCCACGGCTTGCGCCCGGCGAGTTTCAAACCCTCGAAGGCCTGCGGGCTGGTGACTTCATGCACCAGGTGGCGGTCGATATACAGAAGCGCCGTGCCATCCGCTTGGGTGCGGACGACATGGTTCTCCCAAAGCTTGTCGTAGAGCGTTTTTGGCATGGCATGGATCCTGCTGGAATTCGGAAATTATCGCACAGGCCGATAGTAGTTGAGCGCCTCGGGCAGCCAGCGCTCCAGTTCTTTGATGCGCGTCGCATCCGCCGGGTGGGTGGAAAGGAATTCCGGCGGCTTCGACTTGCCCTTGCCCCTCTCGGCCATGCGTTGCCACAGACCAATGGCTGCGCGTGGGTCATAGCCTGCCTTGGCCATGTAGATCAGCCCCATGCGATCGGCCTCGGATTCATGCAGGCGTGAATACGGCAACAAATAACCGACGGCGGCACCGGCGCCCAACAGGCCGACGTACAGGTCGCGGTTCGGCGAATCGTGAGTGGCGACGACAGTGGCGACCGACAGGCCGGCAACCAGGATTTCCTGGCTCAGGCGCTCGCCGCCGTGACGGGCAATCGCATGCGCCACCTCGTGGCCGATCACGGCTGCCAGACCGGCATCATCCTGCGCAATCGGCAACAGGCCGGTGTAAACCGCCACCTTGCCACCCGGCAGACAGAAGGCATTCAGCACCTTATCGTTGTCGATCAGTTTGAATTCCCACTGGTAATCGCCGCGCCCGGTGGCTGCGGCAATGCGCATGCCGATGCGCTGCAGGCGGGCATTCGCCGCGGCGTCGTTGCTCAGCTTTTCCTTTTCAAGGATTTCCTGGAAGCTGGCCAGTCCCATGCGGGTTTCCTGCTGTTCGGAAATCACCTGCAATTGGCTGCGGCCGGTCAACGGCACGTTCTGGCATCCCGCCAGGGTGGCCGCCAAGAGCATCGACAATAATGCGTTCTTCATGATTTACCTCGACGTGAAATAACCGACTCCGATGACAGACCACGCCAGATCAGCACCCAGCCGCACGCGGAAAACAAGGCAGCCAGCGTGAAGGTGATCCCCGGTCCCAGACTACCCCAGGCTGCGCCACTGATCAATCCGCCGACCATGCCGCCAGCACCGAACGAGATGCTGCCGTAAATGCCCTGGATGCGTGCCTGCTGCTGTGAGACAAACCAGCGCGTCAGCACCGCCATGGCAGCCGCATGGTAGGCGCCAAAGGTCGCGCCGTGCAAGACCTGCGCGATCAGCAACAATGCCGGCGAATCGGCACCCCAGCCGATCAGGAGGAAACGCAATACGGCCAGGGCAAAGCTCGCCAGCAAGATCTGGCGTAATGATGCCCAGCGCAACAGGCGTGGCATCGCCATGAAAACGCCAATCTCGGCCAGCACACCCAGCGACCAGAACAGGCCGATCGCCAGTTTGTCGTAGCCGTGGTTGACCAAATGGACCGAATAAAACACGTAGAGCGGGCCATGGGCGACCGACATGAAGAAGCAGGCGGCCAGGAGTGCCAGCACAGCAGGGCGCTTGATCAGTCCGCCCAGCGGTGGCGCCGTCCCGTCAGCGCCGACTTTTACTTCCGGCAGGGTCATGGCGGTCGCCAGTACGCTCGCCAGAATCCCCATGATCGCCCAGAGCAGCGCGGCGATCGGCAGATAGTCGAGCAGCGCGCCGATGGCCATGACACTGACGATGAAGCCGACCGAGCCCCACAGGCGGACGCGTCCGTAACGGTCGGGATGCTCCGCGAGGTGGTCGAGGGTCATGGCCTCGACCAGCGGCAAGGCGGCACTCCAGAAAAACCACACCAGCGCCATCGCCACCAGCATGCCATGGTAATCCCGGGTGAAAAAGAAACCGGCGAAACCCAGCGCGGAAAACAGGGCGGCCAGGCGGACAATCGCGACACGGTGGCCCAGGTGGTCGGCCAGCCAGCCCCACAGGTTGGGCGCCACCATGCGCATCACCTGCGGCACCGACATCATCACCCCCATCTCCCAGGCGGACAGGCCGACATCATTGAGATAAAGGGTGAAAAACGGTGCAAAGGCGCCGACGAAAGCGAAGTAAAAGAAATACCAGGCAGCCAGGCGGCCCAATGGGCTAACTTTCATGGTCGGGAGGCCACCCGCTGATGATGAAACACGTCAAAGGCAATCAACGCCCCCCACCCCCAGCCCCCGCCCCGGGGCGGGGATCGAAGTTTGTTCGCTGCGCTCAGGGGGATTACCCGGCGTCAAATGGTGTGTTTCACGTTAAACCCCAAGGGGCTGAAACCCGAAGGGCTGTGAGGGGAAACCGACATGTGACGCCCAGGCAGATGAAGATCAGCCGGACGCTGTGGCCCCCGGAAAGACGTTATGAATGATCAGACGCAATGCTTCTGGCCGATTCGGAAGATCAGCAACAATTGATAAATATCGTCCTTCAACTTGACGCGCATTTTCTTCATGTCCTCGAGCGTGAAGTCGGCCACGGGCATGTCATGCACCTCAAGATCCTCTACCTTGCCGGTCAGTCGGTCGTGACGGGTACACATTGCGGCAAAACGGCCATTCTCCGCCTTGAGAGTGTCGATTGCATCGCGCATGTCCGGAAATTCGCTATAAATGTCGTGGTGATCAACGTGCATGTTTCTCTCCCAAGTTTGGCATGCTATCGGATATGGTTTTAAGGATTTTATCAGGCAGGTTCGGCCGGCTTGACCGCGCATTTTCCAGGGATGGCAGGCGTCGGACAGCGGACGTCGGCGCACTGCGCCCGGTACAGCAGGGCGGCATCCATCAGCACCAGTGCCAGCATGGCCTCGGCAATCGGCGTGGCGCGGATGCCGACGCAGGGATCGTGGCGACCATGGGTCTCCACCGTGACTGGCTGGCCGGCCAGGTCGATCGAACGGCGCGACAGGCGAATGCTCGAGGTCGGCTTGATGGCGATGCTGACGGTGACATCCTGCCCGGAGGAAATCCCGCCGAGTATCCCGCCGGCATGATTGCTCAAGAAGCCCTGCGGCGTCAGTTCGTCACCATGTTCGCTGCCGCGCTGGGCGACGGCAGCGAAACCGGCGCCTATCTCGACACCCTTGACGGCATTGATGCCCATCATGGCATAGGCGATCTGGGCATCGAGCCGGCCATAGACGGGATCGCCCCAGCCCGGTGGGACGTTGGTCGCCGCCACTTCGATGCGCGCCCCCACCGAGTCGCCATCCTTGCGCAACCGGTCCATGTAGGCTTCCAGTTCTGGCACGATGGCGGCGTTGGGCACAAAGAACGGATTTTCGTCGATGGCGGATGCATCGACGAAGGGGATGGTGATCGGACCCAATTCGCTCATCCAGCCACGCAACGTAATGCCGTAACGCTCGTGGAGCCACTTGCGGGCGATGGCGCCGGCAGCGACGCGCACGGCAGTTTCGCGCGCCGAGGAACGGCCACCGCCACGATAGTCGCGGGTGCCGAATTTCTGCCAGTAGGTGTAATCGGCGTGGCCCGGCCGAAAGCTCTGGGCGATGTTGCCGTAGTCCTTGCTGCGCTGGTCGGTGTTGCGGATCAGCAGCGCAATCGGCGTGCCGGTGGTCTTGCCCTCGAACACGCCGGAAAGAATTTCCACCCTGTCGTCCTCGCGCCGCTGGGTGACATGGCGCGAGGTACCGGGCTTGCGCCGATCAAGCTCGCTCTGGATGTCGGCCGCGCACAGCGCCAAACCGGGTGGACAGCCATCCACGACGCAGCCGATGGCCGGACCATGCGATTCGCCGAATGAAGTCACGCTAAACAACGTGCCAATGGTGTTGCCGGACATCAGGGTTCAGGGTTCAATGGTCAAAAAACGGTGGTTTCAGTCTATCACGCGACTTCATCCGCAGCGGTCGAGCAGACTGCGTTTATTCGGCTTGCCCAGCCATGCATCGCCATCCGCCGGCGGATCCTTGCGTTCGATGATGGCTGGCCATTGCTTGGCCAGCTCGGCATTCAAGGCGATAAAGTCCTGTTGCTCCGCGGGGACATCCTCTTCGGCAAAAATCGCCTCGGCCGGGCATTCGGGGACACACAAGGTGCAGTCGATGCACTCGTCGGGGTCGATGACCAGGAAATTCGGGCCCTCGCGGAAACAGTCGACCGGACAAACGTCCACGCAGTCGGTGTATTTGCACTTGATGCAGTTTTCGGTCACGACATAGGTCATCGCTTCACCCTATTTCTTGTCCACGTAAGGATTCTTGGTGACCTTGAACTGAATACGCAGCGGCGTGCCTTGCAGCTTGAAGGTCTCGACAAAAACGTGTTCGAGGTAACGCACATAAGCGGGTGGTACATGTTCAAGCGCATTGCCGTGGATGACGACGATGGGCGGGTTGCTGCCGCCCTGGTGCGCATAGCGGAGCTTGGGGCGGACGTTGCCATGGCGCGGCGGCGCCTGTTTTTGCACGGCATCGATCAGCACGCGGGTCAGTTTCGGCGTGGTCAATTTGGCCATCGCGGCGGCATAGGCGCGGTCTACCGATTGCAGCACGCCTGCAACGCCCTGCCCTTTCAATGCGGAGATGTGATGCACGCGCGCGAAACCCATGAAATTCAGTTTGCGGGCAATGTCCAGTTTGACCTGTTCACGACGATATTCGTCGATGGCGTCCCATTTATTCACCGCCAGCACCATGGCACGGCCCGCCTCGATGCAGAAGCCGGCGATATGCGCATCCTGGTCGGAAATATCCTGGCTGGCATCGACCATCAAAACGACGACGTTGGCCGCCTCGATGGCCCGCAGGGTTTTGACCACCGAGAATTTCTCGATGGTTTCAAAGACGCGCCCCTTGCGGCGCAGGCCGGCAGTGTCGATCAGTGTATAGCTCTTGCCGTTCCGCTCGAAAGGAATGGCAATGGCGTCGCGTGTGGTACCCGGCATGTCGAAGGCGATCATGCGTTCTTCGCCGAGCAGGGTATTGACGAGTGTGCTCTTGCCCACATTGGGGCGGCCGGCGATGGCGACGCGCGGACCGCTGGCATCGTCCACCGCGGGTTCCTCGGCAGGGAAATCCGCCAACGCATATTCCAGCAGTTCGCGCACACCTTCGCCATGGGCAGAAGAGACGACGCGCGGCTCGCCGCAGCCGAGCTCATGGAATTCGGCGGCAACCACATCACGGTTCATGCCCTCGGCCTTGTTGACGACGAGGTGCAGGGGCCGACCGCTCTTGCGCAGCCGTTCGGCAATCACCTTGTCCTGTGGGGTAAGGCCTGCGCGGCAATCGACCATGAACAGCAAGACATCGGCCTCGGCAATCGCCGCCTCGGCCTGGAGGGCCATTTCATGGACGATGCCTTCCTTCGCCTGCGGCTCGAAGCCGCCGGTGTCGACCACCAGAAACGGGCGGTCGCCAAGCCGGCCGTGGCCGTAATTGCGGTCACGCGTCAAGCCGGGCTGGTCCGCCACCAGCGCATCGCGCGTCTTGGTCAAACGGTTGAACAGCGTCGATTTTCCGACGTTGGGACGACCAACCAGAGCCAGGGTCGGCAGCATCTACTTTACTGCCAGCGCGGTTAGGGCGCCGTTCTTCGTCTGGACGACAAAACTGTCGTTCGCACTGCCCAACTGTCGGGGCGCGGCAACGATCGCCGAACCATCGGTAGCGAGCCGCGCGGCAAAGGCGCCGTCCTCCGCGGACAGCAGGTGCACCACGCCCTGAAAGTCGGCGATGGCGACATGGCGACCTACGGCCAGAGGCCGCGACACGGCGTGGATGGACAGCTTGTCCTGCTTCCAGAGGCTCGCGCCGCTATTGCGGTCGAAAGCGTGCACTGCGCCCTTCTCGTCGGTGACGAAGAGGGCACGATTGCCGATGTCGAGGCCGTTGATGGAAGAAATGTCACGTGCCCATTGCAGATTGCCATTGCTGGTGTCAAAACAGGCGGCCCGGCCCTGATAGGCGACGGCACAAACGCTGCGGCCTGCCACAACCGGATCGCTCGCCACATCGGCAATCCGTTCCAGTTCGGTGACGCCGCGTGGCAAGGCGACAGTGCTTTCCCAGAGCGCCGCTCCATTATTTAGCGCTACGGCAACCAGCTTGCCGCCGGGGAAGCCGGCGTAAAGCGCGTTGTCGACAAGCGTCACCCCGACCGGGGAGCGCAGCGCCAGCGCGGGCGTACTGCGTTGATAGACCCAACGCCGCTTGCCATCGGCCACTTCAAAACCAAAGATGCGCGCGTCACCGCTTCTGACAGCGACGAGATCGCCAGCTACGGCCGGGGCGGCGAGAATCTCGGAGCTCGCCCGCGCCTGCCAGGCCGGGCGGCCGTCCGCCGCGTGAAAAGCCAGCACCACGCCTTTGGCGGTGCCGACAACAACCAGCTTGTCACTGGCGCCAACGCCGCTCGAGATTGCCTGGCCGGCGTTGATACGCCAGACCTGGCGACCGTCATCGAAGCGCGCCAGCGTGCCATCCTTGGCTGCGGCAAAGACACTGCTGCCAGCCACGGCGGGCGTAAATACAAATTCTCCGGCGTTGCCGACGCCAGCCTGCCAGAGCTTGGTCAATTCGGCACTGGGCTTGATGGCAACCAGCTCGGCGGGCTTGGCCTTCGGCGCTGACGAGGAAAAGGGGTTGAGCTTGTCGACTGTGGAACTGATGGTCGAGCACCCACCCACACCCAGCAGCGCGGCACAAGCCAGCACTGCGCTTGATCTGATGTAATTCGCCTTCACGCCGCGCCTCCAGCATCCCGCTTGGTTTCCAGAATCTCGCGGTAGGGCGAACCTGCACCAGCTTCAGCCGGCAGCAATTTGATCGCCTCGTCGTAAGCCTTGCGCGCCTCCGCTGCCTTGCCTTGCGCCGCCAGGATATTGCCCTGCACTTCAAGGTAACGCGGCTTGAAAGTCGGCGCTGGCGGAACGGCGAGTCGCTTCAGCGCCTCGTCATAGGATTTGTCCTCGGCCAGCACGATGGCCTGGCGCAGGCGCGCCAGATCGCGCAACGCGGGATCCTTGGCATTTTCGGCTGCCCAGCCAAACTGCGCCTGCGCTGATTTGAGGTCGCCCGCATCAACCAGCACCTTGCCCGACAGCATGGCGGCCATGCCTGCGTAGGCGGTTCTTGAATACTTGTCGATCAGCTCGCCGGCCAGCAGACGTACACGCTTGGCATCCTGTTGCACCAGCGAGCGCTGCAGCTCGCCATAGAGTTGCGAGGCCTGCGCGGACTGCGTGCGGTCCCACCACTGCCAGCCCTGCCAGCCAACCACGCCGACGGAGAGTGCCACGATCACCGCCGAAATCAGCGCACCGTGCATCTTCCACCAGGTCTTGAGCTCTTCGATTTGTTCCTGTTCTTCGAGATCGTAGGTTGCCATCTTCACTATTCCTCTGAGTTGTCTTCGTCGGCGCCGTAAAGCCAGTCGCCGACACGGTCTGCCAGTTCATCGAGCGCTACGCGCTGCTGCTCCGCTGCCGCGCGCAAGGGTTTTAATGTCACTGCGTTCGTGGCGGCTTCGTCATCGCCAATAATCACCGCCAGTTGGGCGCCAGAAGCATCGGCGCGCTTGAATTGCGATTTGAAACTGCCGCCACCCATATGTGTAAGCGCGCTGAAACCATTATTGCGCAGCAATTCGGCCGCCCGGAAAGCCAGCCGTTGCGCAGCTTCGCCCTGGTGAACAACATAGACATCGGGCGCCAGGGCATCGGGTACGTCGCCATGCGCCTCGAGCAGGGCCATCAGGCGCTCGATGCCCATGGCAAAGCCGCAGGCCGGCGCGGGTTTGCCGCCGAGCTGCTCGACCAGGCCGTCGTAACGGCCGCCCGCGCATACCGTACCTTGCGCACCGAGTTGCTCGGTCACCCATTCGAACACGGTGAGGTTGTAGTAGTCGAGTCCGCGCACCAGCCGCGGATTGATGCGGTAGGGAATCACGGCATCCTTGAGGAGTTGCTGGACGCCTTCAAAATGTTTGAGCGACATCTCGCCCAGATAGTCCATCAACTTGGGCGCACCCTCGACCAGTGCCTGCATCGCCGGATTCTTGGTGTCCAGTATCCGCAGCGGATTGGTGTGCAGGCGGCGGCGCGCTTCTTCGTCCAGCTGGGCGGCGTGGCTTTCCAGGTAAGCGATCAGGGCGCTGCGGTGCCGGGCGCGCTCCTCGGGCTGGCCGAGCGAGTTGATTTCGAGCTTGATGCTGCCGTCGGCATTCAGGCCGAGATCGTCCCACAGGCGCGAACACATGACGATCTGCTCGGCATCGATGTCCGGCCCCGACAGGCCAAGCGCCTCGACCCCGACCTGATGAAATTGCCGGTAGCGGCCCTTCTGCGGGCGCTCGTGGCGGAACATCGGTCCCATGTACCAGAGCCGCTTCGGTCCGTCATACAACAGGTTGTGCTGCAACACGGCGCGCACGCAGGAGGCCGTGCCTTCCGGGCGCAGCGTCAGTTGTTCGCCGTTGAGGCTGTCGGTGAAGGAGTACATCTCCTTTTCGACAATGTCGGTGACCGCGCCGATGGCGCGCGCAAACAGGGGCGTCGGTTCGACCAGCGGCATGCGGATCGGCCGGTAGCCGTAGGCGGTGAGCCAGTCGCGCACCAGTTCCTCGAAGGCTTCCCAGCGCTCGGCGTCGACTGGCAGGATGTCGTTCATCCCGCGGATGGCTTGCAGTGTCTGGCTCATGAATGCAGTGGATATTTCTTTTCGACGTAGGCGTCGATGATCTGCCTGAATTCGGCGGTGATGTTCTCGCCACGCAGGGTGGTGAGGCGCTCACCATCGGCATAAACCGGCGCGACCGGCTCTTCCCCGGTGCCGGGCAGCGAAATGCCGAGGTTGGCATGCTTGCTTTCACCGGGGCCATTGACGACGCAACCCATCACGGCAAGCGTCATGTTCTCCACGCCGCGATGACGCAATTGCCACTCCGGCATGCGCTCGCGCACATAGGTCTGGATATCCTGCGCCAGCCCCTGGAATACGGTGCTGGTGGTCCGGCCGCAGCCGGGGCAGGCCACGACCATCGGCACAAAAGCGCGCAGGCCCATGGTCTGCAATATTTCCTGGGCCACCACGACCTCGCGGGTACGGTCTCCCCCCGGTTCGGGCGTCAGGGAGATACGGATGGTGTCACCGATGCCCTCCTGCAGCAGCACCGCCAGGGCCGCCGTAGAGGCGACGATGCCCTTGCTGCCGAGGCCGGCCTCGGTCAGGCCGAGATGGAGCGGATAGTCGCAGCGCGCGGCCAGGTCCCGGTAAATGGCGATCAGGTCCTGCACGCCCGAAACCTTGCATGACAGGATGATGGCATCGCCCGGCAGGCCGAACGCCTCGGCCTGTGCCGCCGATTCGAGCGCCGAGGCAACCATCGCCTCGCGCATCAGGCCCGTGGCGTCTTTCGGCGCCGTGCGGCGTGCGTTTTCATCCATCAGCCGGGCCAGCAGGGCTTGATCGAGGCTGCCCCAGTTCACCCCGATGCGCACCGGTTTCCCGAAACGGCAGGCGCATTCGATCATCTTGGCGAACTGCTCATCGCGCCGTGCGCCCTTGCCGACATTTCCCGGATTAATGCGCAGCTTGGCCAGCGCCGCGGCGCATTCCGGTACTTCGGCGAGCAGTTTGTGACCATTGAAATGGAAATCACCGACCAGCGGCACCTCCAGATTCAACTGCGCCAGCCGCTCACGGATTTTCGGCACGGCAGCGGCCGCTTCGCGGGTATTGACCGTAACACGCACCACCTCCGAGCCGGCGCGGTAGAGTTCCGCCACTTGCTGCGCAGTCGCAAAGACGTCGGCGGTATCGGTATTCGTCATCGACTGGACGACCACTGGCGCAGGAGTGCCGGACGCAGCGCCAGTCGCCGCACCGCTGCCACCACCGATGGCAACTTTGCCGACCATGACGCGACGCGTTAGCCGGCGCACCGGTACTGCGGAAATGACAGCGTTCATTACTCGAGTGTCAGCCGTGCAACTTCGGCACGCGTATAAGGTGCCAGGTCGATCGTGCGCTCACCGTAGGTCAGGGAAACCTTGCCGGCATTGCCGATGACAATGTCGAAGGGCGGACGACCAGTGAGCGTCAACCGACTGCCTGCAGGGTTCTCGGCCGAATGCAATTTTTGCCTGGTGACATCGCTGACCTCAACCCAGGCCCGCTCGCTAAAAACAAACTGCAGGGTGGCGCCATCCGCAACAGCTGGCCCGGACTGGACTGCCGGAGGAGCTGCGGGAATGACTTCGGCGGGGGCCGGGCCGGCGGGTACTGCTGCTGGCAGTGCAAGAGCACTGGGTTCTTGTGGTGTTGCCATCGGCGGGATGCCTGCAGGTGATGCGGCGGGTAACCGCAAAATCTGTGGTGCTGACCAAAGCCGGCTGCCCGCAGCGACGACAGATTCGGTCATGGGGACAAAATAATGCCAAACCGCAATCAGCAGGGCGGCCAGCGCCAGAACAATTGTCACCGAGATCAGCGGTGACAACTGGCGTGTGCCCGGCGTGCTGGCAACGCCCATGTTCTCGGGCGCGCGGACATCGGCGGGCGCATTGGGGATGTCGGCATCGAGCATGTGCAGCAGCTCGTCGCCGTCGAGTTTGAGCAGGCGCGCATAGCCACGCACAAAGCCACGCACGATGGTATTTCCGGGCAAGGCGGCATGATCGCCGGCCTCGAGCAACTCGATCTGGCGTGGGCTGAACTTGATCGAATCGGCCACCTCGAAAACAGAGAGATGCGCTGCCTCGCGAGCGGCGCGCAGGTGCTGTCCAACCTTGACAGAAGCAGACACCACGACCTTAGCCTGGTCGGCCCGAGCGGTCCCCATTTCAGGCGCCGTACCCGCTGCGGGGCATTCCATCCCGCCAACACCGACTATTGCAGCATCAGCCAGGTCAGGAGAGTTTTGCCGCAAGTCGCTCAATCGAATTCCCCGCGCGAGAGTTTTTGCTGTTCAGGCGAGCCACGGAATTTTCGATTCAGGATGCCAATAAAGCGTGCCTCGGCCTCACGATCACCTGTTTTTCGCTCAATCCGCAGGGCCAGCCAGGCAGATTCGGAAGTGGGATCCAGCCGGGCATGCAGATCCTTGATTATCTGGCGTGCATCATCAAGTCGATTACTGCGATAGGCAATGTCGGCGAGCCAGAACAGTGCGGTCAGGTTAGCGCGGTCCAGACGTACCGCGCGGACCAGGAAGTCTTCGGCCTGCCGGTCATCCTTGCTCATCAAGGCGCACAGGCCGGCGTTGGTCAGCGCCTTGGCGGGTGTCTGATATAAAGGATTGCTTATCGCTACCCGAAAATTGGCAATGGATTCCTTGGGTTTTCCTGTTTGGCAAAGGAACCAGCCAAAATCGTTATTGATTTCCGGGTCGCCCGGGGCCAGTTGCAATGCCCTGCGGAAGCTTTGCTCGGACAACTGGTTCTGGCGCAGCGCCATGTATACCAGTCCCAGCAGGTTATGGGCCGGGGCATAACCGCTCTCCGCTTCGACCGCGACACGCGCCCGCTCAAGCGCCACTTCGTAGCTCCCTTCGCGAAGATAGAGCCGGCCAAGCTCGGTATGCACCTTGGCACGCTGGCCGGCATCGCTGGTGGCCGCCTGGCGTGAAACGGCCTGATCAATATTCTGGAGTTCGGCATCGCCACCCGGCGTTCCCGCGCAACCGGCCAGAGTCAAGGCCAATGCCACGAACAGGAATGGTGTCAATCTGAATTTCACGCAAGAACCTCCCGCGCAATGGGAATGCTTTTCCGGATTCCGGAACGCACGGAACCGTCTGGCGCTGCGCCCCGTTTGGTGCGATCCTTGACCTGCCCCGCCAACTGACCGCAAGCAGCATCGATGTCGTCTCCGCGCGTCTTGCGCACCGTGGCGACAACATCGGCGTTCATCAAGATTTCCTGGAAACGCCGTACCCGCTCAGGCGCAGGCCGACGATAGTCGGAACCAGGGAAGGGGTTGAACGGAATCAGGTTGAACTTGCAGGGAATCGTGCGCGTCAGTTGCAGCACGGCTTGGGCATCGGCGTCGCTGTCATTGATGCCTGCCAGCAGCACATATTCAAAGGTAATGAAATCCCGCGGGGCTTTTTCCAGGTAACGCCGACACGCCGCCATCAGTTCGCGCAACGGGTACTTGCGGTTGATCGGCACCAGTTCGTCACGCAGTGCATCTGTGGCTGCGTGCAGCGACACCGCCAGCGCCACCGGCACGCTGTCGCGCAGACGATCCATCGCCGGCACCAGGCCGGCGGTCGACACCGTCACCCGGCGCCGCGACAATCCGTAGGCATGATCATCGAGCATCAGGCGCAGGGCCGCCGTCATGTTGTCGAAATTCGCCAGCGGCTCGCCCATGCCCATCAGTACCACATTGCTGACGACGCGCTCGCCCGAATCATCGACACCCGGCTGCCTGACCGCCCCCAGCATCCGGTTGGCATGCCAGAGCTGGCCGATGATCTCGGCGGTTGTCAGGTTGCGGTTGAAACCCTGTTTCCCGGTCGAACAGAACGAACACTCCAGCGCACAGCCAACCTGGCTGGAAATGCACAGGGTGCCGCGGTTCGTTTCGGGAATGAAAACAGTTTCGACGGCATTGCCGTTACCGACATCCAGGAGCCACTTGCGCGTGCCGTCTGCGGCAGTGCTGTCAAGCAACGGCAGCGGGCCACGGATTTCGGCCAGGTCGGTCAGCTTGGCACGCAACGATTTGGCCACATCGGTCATCTGCCCAAAATCATCCACGCCGAAACGATGCATCCAGCGCGACAACTGGCGCGCACGAAAAGGCTTTTCGCCCTGTTGTGCGAACCAGGCCGTCAGGCTGTCAACATCGAAATCAAGCAGATTGACCATTGGAGGAAATATTAACGCCTGGAAAACGCCGGGTCAGAAAACATTCAACGCCGGGAAAAAATAGGCGATCTCGACTTTGGCAGTATCCGGACCATCCGAGCCATGCACGGCATTGGCGTCGATGCTTTCGGCAAAGTCGGCACGAATGGTACCCGCTGCCGCCTTCCTCGGATCGGTGGCGCCCATCAGGTCGCGGTTTTTGGCAATGGCGCCTTCGCCCTCGAGCACCTGGATCATCACCGGGCCGGAGCTCATGAACTGCACCAGATCCTTGAAAAACGGGCGCTCCTTGTGCACAGCATAAAAACCGCCGGCTTCGCGCTCGGACAGCCAGGCCATGCGTGAGGCAACAACCTTGAGGCCATTGCTCTCAAAGCGGGAATATATCTTGCCGATCACATTTTTTGCGACAGCATCGGGTTTGATGATCGACAGGGTACGTTCAACAGCCATTATTTTCTCCAGCAAAGGTAATGAATAAGATTTGTAAAACAAGCAACTGCGCATTTTATCGCAGAATGGCCATCCACCCGGCGGCGCGCCAAGAAAAAAAGCCCGGCAATGCCGGGCTTTTCAGTGGCATGGGTCGGGGTCGCTACATCATGCCCAAGGTACGCGGCAGCCAGATCGAGATTTCCGGCACATAGGTGATCAGCATCAGGAACGCCAGCATGGTCAGCAGCCAGGGCCAGACCGCGATGGTGCACTCGGTCAGGCCCAGCTTGCTGATGCCGCTGGCGACGTAGAGATTGAGACCGACCGGCGGCGTGATCATGCCGATCTCCATGTTCACGACGATCATGATGCCGAAATGGATCGGATCGATGCCGAGCTTCATGGCGATCGGGAACAGGATCGGCGCGGTGATGAGAATGATCGACGACGGCTCCATGAAGTTGCCCATCAGCAACAGCAGGATATTCACCACGATGAGAAACCCGATCACGCCGAGCCCGGAGGCCAGCAGCCACTCGGCGATGCCCTGGGGAATTTGCTCGTTGGTGAGGATGAAGGCGAACAGCATCGCGTTGGTGATGATGTAGAGCAGCATCGCGCTCATGTTGGCCGAGTTGAGCAGCACCTTGGGCACGTCGGAAAACTTGAGATCCTTGTAGACGAACACCGCGATGACGAAAGCGTACACCGCGCTCATCGCCGCCGCCTCGGTCGGCGTAAAGATGCCGCTGTAGATGCCGCCCATGACGACGACGATCAGCAGCAGACCCCAGAGCGACTTGCGGAAGGTCTGCCAGCGATCTCCCCAGGAATGCACCGGCTCGCGCGGATAATTGCCGCGCCAGGCCCGATACCAGGTGGTGACACCAAGGAAAAACGCCAGCAACAGGCCGGGAATCACCCCCGCCATGAACAGCGCCCCGATCGAAGTGTTGGTGGATACCGCATACATCACCATGACGATCGAGGGCGGGATCAGGATGCCCAGCCCGCCCGACGAAGCGACGACGCCGACACCGAAGCGCTTCGGGTAACCGGCCCTGACCATCGCCGGCAACATGATCGAGCCGATCGCCACCACCGTCGCCGGGCTGGAGCCCGACACGGCGGCAAACAGGGCGCAGGCAAACACCGAGCTGAGGCCCAGCCCGCCGCGAAAATGGGCGACCATCGCGGTGGCAAAGTTGATCATGCGCCGCGCCACGCCGCCATGCGTGAGGAAATTGCCGGCAAGAATGAAGAACGGGATCGCCATGATCTCGAACTTTTCGATGCCGGTGAACAATTTGAGCGCCACCGCCTCGAGCGGCACATCGGTAAAACCAAAAAGAAAAATCAGCACCGTCAGGCCAAGCGAAATCGACACCGGCATGCCGGTGAGCATCAGGGTGACGAGGAGAAAGAAAATAATCGCGGCGCTCATTTTTTCTTCTCCGTTTGCTTGCTCGACTCATTCTGGTAATGCTTCAAATCCAGTGGGTGAAGGTCGTCATCCATGCTGTACGGATTGACGTCCACCGGCACGCGGTCTTCCTCGATACCTTCGACATGGCCGTGCTCGTGGTGCGGGAGTTCGCCGGTGCGCATGAATATCGTCATGACCTGCAGAAAGCGAAAACACATCAGAAAGGAACCGAGCGGAATCGCGGAATAGACGATCCAGGTCGGCCATTCGAGATCGGGGGTGGTGGGACCGACGTAAAGCTCGCCGGTGGACATGCCCAGCGCCGTGTAAATAGCGAAGTTGGCGCCGTTCTCCCAGACAAAATGCGCGCCCAGGGCCCCGACAATGGCGGTAAAGCTCGCGCCGGCCAGCAGACCGAAGATGATGAACTTGCCGCGCTTGCTGTCGGACAACTGGTTGATCATGACGTCGACACCGACGTGGATGCCGGTGCGCACGCCGTAGGCCGCGCCGAACTTGGCCATCCAGACGAACATGATGATGGTGAGTTCCTGCGCCCAGCCGAAATTCAGCGTCAGCAACCAGTCCTGCACGCCGGGAATAGCCAGTCCGGCCAGATAACGGTGCGCCACCGCCATGAAAATGATCAGGGTGGCGCCGCCAATGAGGAAGGTGACCAGCAGTTCCTCGAAATGATTCAGAGCTTTGTTTAACATCGGGTTCCCCGAACGAACGCCGCCGCACCGCGCCAGGACAGCGGCGCCGTGCGGCGGGAAGAATCAGACTGGATCAGAGCTTGGCTGGATTGAAGCCGGTTGCCTTGTATACAGCGTCGATGGTTTCCTTGCCGACGCGCGACTCCATCTTCTTGTGCACCGGGAGCATCGCCTTCTTGAAGGCGCCAAGCTCTTCCTTGGTCGGCACATAAATTTGTGTCTTGCCGGATTTCCGCACCATCTCCAGCGCATGGTCGTTGTCGACCTTGGCATACTGGTTGGCGTAGCGCGTCGACTGTTCCATCGCATCATCGAGCTGCTTGCGGATATCGGTGGGCAGGCCGTCCCAGAACTTCTTGTTGACGATCACCGCATAGCCCAGGTAGTTGTGATCGGTAATGGTCATGTGCTTCTGTACTTCATGCATCTTCTGCGTGTAGAGGTTGGAGTGCGGATTGTCGGTGCCATCGACCACGCCGGTCTGCAGGGCTTGATACACCTCGGAGAAAGCCATCACCTGCGGAATCGCGCCAAGCGTGCGGTACTGCTCCTCGAGCACCTTGGAGGACTGGATGCGCATTTTCTTGCCCTTGAGATCGGCCGGCGTCCGGATCGGCGTGTTGGCCGAAATCGACTTGAAGCCGTTGTCCCAGTAGGTCAGGCCCTTGATGCCGCGAGCTTCGAGCTTGTCGAGAAGCTGACGGCCGACCGGGCCGAGCGTCACCTTGCGCAGGCTGTCATAACCGTCAAAGATGTAGGGCAGGTCGAATACCTCGAATTCCTTGACACCCAGCGGACCGAACTTGGACAGCGAGGGGGCCAGCATGTGCACGGCACCCAGTTGCAGCGCTTCCATTTCCTCTTTGTCTTTATACAGGGTGCTGTTGGCGTAAACTTCGACCTTGACCCGGCCCTTGGTCATTTCTTCAGCCTTGGCCTTGAAGAATTCGGCGCCCTTACCCTTGGGGGTATCCGCCGCCACGACGTGGCTGAACTTGATTACGATGGGCTGCTGGGCGAAGGCGGCCAGCGAAAGGGTTGCGGCGGCAAGACCGATGACTAACGTGCGCATCTTCATGATAAGTTCTCCTCGATTATGGTTTGGCAAAGCAGTAAGTCGCGTTGCGATTATCCACCCTCAACGCCGCAGCAGACATTGTGGATATCCGCAGCAGGGGGCCGGCAATGGAGCGTTCCGCGCATAAGGCCGTAATGATTTCCGTCGCATTATGCGCCTAACGGCCTGTTCGCCAGACTGGAATCGTACTGACTGGCTTTCAACCGCCAAGTCGCTTAAACTCG
This sequence comes from uncultured Methyloversatilis sp., assembly GCA_964580925.1. GTDB lineage: Bacteria > Pseudomonadota > Gammaproteobacteria > Burkholderiales > Rhodocyclaceae > Sulfuricystis. The sequence continues at coordinate 25,992 of CAZOMI010000009.1, read as the reverse complement.
GCCCCCTCCATGCGGCCCGGCATTCTCATGCGCTTCATCACCACCAATATTCGACTGTCGCTGGTCATCTGCCTGTTTGCCAGCGTTGCGGCCGTCCATGCTGCCGAGGAGTTGCCACCCCCAGCCTCGCAGATGCAGCTCTCCGCACCACTGCTGTCGGGCGGATTGCCCATGGAAGTGGTCGAGGACATCCCCGCCCTGCCCCCCATGATCGACCTGACGGTGCCCCCTGACGATCTCTGGCAGCGCATGCGCAATGGCTTCGGCATGGCCGACCTGCACAGTCCTCTGGTAGCCAGCCGGCAGTCGTGGTATCTCAATCGCCCGGACATGCTGCGCCGCATCTTCGAACGCGGACAGCGCTACCTGCATCACATTGTTGTCGAACTGGAAAAACGCGGCATGCCGACCGAACTGGCGCTGCTGCCGATGGTCGAAAGTGCCTACAACCCGCTGGCGCTCTCGAGCGCGCGAGCGCTGGGCATCTGGCAGTTCATTCCGTCCACCGGCAAAAACTACAACCTCGACCAGAACTGGTGGGTGGACGAGCGCCGCGACATCCTCGCCTCGACCGACGCCGCGCTCAATTATCTGCAGACCATCTACGAAATGCACGGTGACTGGCACCTGGCGCTGGCGTCCTACAACTGGGGCGAAAACGCCGTTGCCCGCGCCATCGCCAAGAATCGGGCAAAGGGTCTGCCCTCCGATTATTCCAGCCTGACGATGCCCGCCGAAACCCGCTACTACGTGCCGAAGCTGCAGGCGCTGAAGAACATCGTCGCGCAGCCGGAACTGTTCGGCTTCAATCTGGCCGCCATCCCCAACGAACCCTATTTCGAGACCGTCCTGAAGCCGAATCGCATGGATGTCGCCGTCGCCGCAGACCTGGCCGAGATGACGCTCGAAGACTTCATCCTGCTCAATCCGGCCTATCACCGACCGGTAATGTACGGCCACCAGGGCGGCCCGCTGGTGCTGCCGGTCGGCAAGGTGGATACCTTTTACGCCAACCTGGAGCGTCACACCGCGCGGGACATGCCATTATCCAACTGGGATACGCACACGCTGAAACGTGGCGAAACGCTGGACAAGCTGGCGGCGCAACGCGGCATCACGGTGGCGCGTCTCAAGCAGATCAATGGGATCACCGCGCGCACCAAGCTCGGCCCCGGCTTCAGCCTGCTGGTACCACGACCTGGCAGCAAGACCAGCCATGAGCAGATCTCGCGAGCCCTGCCGAAATTGCCGCCGGAAAAGGCCGTTGCCAAAAAGGGCAAGGGCAAAAAGAAGGCTGCCGCGCCAGTCAAGAAATCAGCAACTGCGCCCGCCGCCAAGAAAACCGCCAAGCCAAAACCGAAGAAATAGCGCACCCGCCCTCAGGCGGCAAAGAAGCAGCGCACGCTATGCGTCGCCGACAAAGCAACCGGCTCGGGATATGCTTCCCGGCAGCGCATTTCAGCCCGCGGGCAGCGCGGATGGAAGTGGCAACCCGCCGGTGGCCTGGCCGGCGAGGGCGGATCGCCCGCCACGCGGACATACTCCCGGTTGCCATACAGCCCGGCCTCGATTCGTGGTGCCGCCGCCAGCAATGCCTGGGTGTAGGGGTGGCGGGCGCTGCGCAACACCTCATCGACAGTGCCGTACTCGAGGATGCGGCCGAGGTACATCACCGCCACTTCCTGCGCCAGATAATCGACCACCGTGATGTTGTGGGTGATGAACAGATAGGCCAAACCCAACTGCGCCTGCAGGTCGGTCAGCAGATTGAGAATCTGCGCCTGCACAGAAACATCGAGCGCACTGGTCGGCTCGTCGCAGATCAGCAGTTGCGGCCGCACCGCCAGCGCGCGGGCAATCGCGATGCGTTGGCGCTGACCGCCGGAAAACTCATGCGGATAGCGCCCCGCCATCTCTCCTGAGAGGCCGACTTGTTCCAGCAACTCGCGTACTTGCGCTACGGGCTCGCCGGGAACCGCCAGCGCCCGCAAGCCCTCGGCAATGATTTCACCCACCCGCAGGCGCGGATTGAGCGAACCGAACGGGTCCTGGAAGACCATCTGCATCGCTGCCGGCAGCAGCCCCTGCAAGGCCTTGCCGTTGAGGCTGACCGTGCCGCCGGTCGGCGCTTGCAGCCCGAGGATGGCCTTGCCGACCGTCGTCTTGCCGCAGCCCGACTCGCCCACCAGCGCCAGCGTCCGGCCGGGCGACAGAGACAGCGATACACCATCGACCGCACGGACATGGCCGACCGTCCGCTGCAATACGCCGCGGCGGATCGGAAAATGCACCTTGAGGCCGCTCGTCTCCAGCAACGTCGTCTCCGTATCACGCGGTGGGTCGGCTGACGCCGTACCCGCTGCGGGGCACTTTGTCCCCCCCGTCCCGAAAAGGGAATTCCCTTCGGTCACGCCGATTTTTCCGCGCGCTGCAAAGTCAGCATTTTCCGTCGCAAGTGTCTGTGCTGTTTCGAGATGGCAGCGCACCTGCTGGCCCACGGTGTATTCGCGCCACGGCGGTGGCGTGCTGCGGCACACCGGCAAGGCCTCGCCGCAACGCTCGACGAAGCGGCAACCGAAGTGCCGGGTACCGAGCGGCGGCACACTGCCGGGAATCGTCAAAAGTCGGCGCTGGCGAGACGGCGCAAGCCGGCTCGCCGCCAAATCCCTGGACGCCGCATCGGGCAGCGCCGCAAACAGACGGCGCGTATACGGGTGCCCTGGTGACGCATAGAAGGCGGCGCGCGGCGCCACCTCTACGAGTTGCCCGGCATACATCACGCCGATACGATCAGCCATTTGCGCCACCACACCAAGATCGTGACTGATCAGCAACATCGCCATGCGACGTTCGCGACGCAAGCCATCGAGCAGATCGAGCACCTGGGCCTGAATGGTGACATCGAGCGCCGTCGTCGGCTCGTCGGCTATCAGCAACTCGGGTTCGCCGGCCAGCGCCATCGCGGTCATCGCCCGCTGCTTCATGCCGCCCGACATCTGGAAGGGATACTCCGTGGCGCGCCGCGCCGGATCGGGAATGCCGACCGCCACGAGCAACTCGACGATTTTCTCATCCTGCGCGCTGCCGCTATGGAACTTCAGCGCCTCGGCAATCTGCGCGCCGATGGTCATCACCGGGTTGAGGCTGGCGCCCGGCTCCTGAAAGATCATCGCGATTTTTCCGCCGCGCACGCTGCGCATCTGCGCTTCAGTCAGTGCGCAAAGCTCCTGTCCGGCAAACTGCACGCTGCCTTCAGCAATGCGCGCCGCTTCGGGCAGCAGGCGCATCAAGGCCAGCGCCGTCAGCGACTTGCCGCAACCCGATTCGCCAAGCAGCGCAAAGGTTTCACCGGCGCCGATCTCGAACGACACCCCGTCTACCGGCGCGGCCGCGCCGATGGCCACCGACAAATCCCGGACCGAGAGCAAACTCATCGCTTGACGACCCGCGGATCAAATGCATCACGCATGACATCCGCAAACAGGTTCGCCGCCAGCACCAGCACGAACATGAAAACGAAAGCCGCCGCCAGCGACCACCAGACCATCGGCTCGCGCGCCAGCTCCATGCGCGCGGTATTGATCATCGTGCCGAAGCTGATGGTATTGGGATCAACGCCGATGCCGACGTAGGACAGCACCGCCTCGGCCAGCACCAGACCGGAGAAGTCCATGACGATGGAAATCATGACGATGTGCATGACGTTGGGCAGAATGTGGCGCCACAAAATGCGCGCGTGCGAAACGCCGAGCGCGCGCGCCGCCTGCACATATTCGAGTTCGCGCAGTTTGAGTACCTCGCCACGCAGCAGGCGGCACAATCCGGTCCAACTGGTGATGCCGAGAATCGCGCAGAGCGCCAGAAAACGCGCGTCGGCGCGTTCCGCCGTCGTCGCGAACCATTCCGGATGGGTATCGATGACCACCTGCATCATCAGCACGGAAGCCGCAATCAGCAGCACGCCGGGAATCGAGTTGAGCGTGGTGTAGAGATACTGGATCACATCATCGATCCAGCCGCCGGCATAACCCGCCAGCAGGCCGAGCAACACTGCGGCCGGCAGCATGATGAGCGTGGTCAGCGTGCCGATCAGGATCGCGGTGCGGATACTTTTCAGCGTCAGGTACAGCACGTCCTGCCCCACCTTGTCGGTGCCGAGCACGTGGTAGTCACCGGCCAGCACGGCAACAACCCCGGCGACCAGGCACAACACCAGTACCGTGGCCAACTGGGCATTCCAGGCCAGATGCGGGGCAGCGCGACGCAACGGCAGGCTCGCCAGCCCGAACACCAGTGTGGCGAGCAGACCCAGCCCCAGGCCCTTGATCGCCTTGGCAGCAATATCGCTGTCGTGCGCCGCCAGATTGTCGCCCAGATGCGCCCCACCATGTTTCAAACGTGGAAAGCTGCGCCCCAGATCGGTGTCGAGTGATTCCTTGGCAAACAGGTGGGTCGCCAGCGGGGCGGAATAGGTTTTTTCAGGGCGTGTGCGCAGACCGGTCAGCACCGCATCGAGCGCCGAGCGCACCTCGACTGCATATTGAGCCCCCCCCGAAAACGCCGCTGCACGGCGTTCTCCCCCCAGGGGGCCAAGAAGCACTTGGGGCGGCCCGGCGTGATTCTTTATCTCCTGATCGCCCGGCAGCCGCTCGCGGTAATGCAGCGAATCGAGCAGGGCCACCAGCACAAAAGCAAGCAGCACCGTCGCCGTCGCCATGCCGACCCGACTTTGCCCCACCTGCCGCCAGGCCAGGCGCAGATGCTCGACCCGTCCCGCCCACATGCCCCCGGCCACCACCGCGGCGATGAGCACGAAGAACAGGAGGTCCGACCAGAGCAGGACGAATTTAATTTGCAGCATGGTGAACGGTCAGCAGACGCAGACCCTGCGGCGTATCGATATGTGCAACCAGGTACGGAGCCCGGCCGGCAGGCAGCGACGCGACAGCGATCGGTCCCTCAAGCGCAAGGGACGACAGCAGACGGGAGACACGTTGGGGTTCGGCATGGAACAGTTCGAACCTGAGCAGCGACAGGCCGTGATCTGCCAGCCGGGCAGCGGGATGGGCCTCCGTCTGCCACTCGATCAGCGCCGGGGCGAGCCCATCCAGGGGCGGCAGGCCATCGGCCGGGATGGTAATGCGCCAGTCGAGTGCGCCGCGCGACATCGCTTCGATGCTGCCCAGCCTTTCCGAACAAGCCGCAGCGCTGGCCTGGATATCCGGCGTGCGCACCACCCAGGAAGTCAGCGCCGCTGCCGCATCCTGATCCATGGTGTCGAGGGCGAACCAGCGTGGGCGCGCGGGCGCCGGGGCATGCGGATTGGCCGCGATCACTTCGAGATACAGCGCATCGCCCAGCCGCAGCAGCAGATTGTGCGTCCCCATGCGCGCATGCTCGCCGCCGGTCTGAGGCGCCACGCCCAGCGTGTTGCGCACATACGCGGCGCCGGTTTCCAGGCTCGGCGCGGTAACGACGAGGTGGTCGATGAAGCTACGCGGCACGCCAAGCCTCCCGATGGTTTGACCGGCTGGTGCTGGCAGCAGTTTTCAATATTCTCATTGAATTTTCATTGCAGCCGGATGCGCGGATCGACCAGAGTGTAGGAAATGTCGGTGAGCAGCAGCCCGACGATGTAGAGCGCCGAGCCGATGAACACCATCGCCCGCACCACGGCGAAGTCCTGCGCGTTGATGGCGTCGATGGTGTAGCTGCCCAGGCCGGGAATGCCGAAAAATGCCTCGACCAGCAGGCTGCCCATGAACAGCGTCGGAATCAGCACCACCGCGCCCGTCAGGATCGGGATCAGCGCATTGCGCAGCACATGGCGGAACAGCACCAGGCGTTCCGGCAGGCCCTTGGCGCGCGCCGTGCGCACGTAATCGCGGGTGTATTCCTCCAGAAAGATGGTGCGATACCAGCGCGCCGACGAACCGATGCCGGCAATCAGGCTGATGATCACCGGCAGGATGACGAACTTCGCCGCGGACCATCCTTCGGCATAACCGGAAATCGGTGCCAGATGCCAGATCTTCGAGACCAGCCACTGGCCACCGATGATGTAGAACAGGCTGGAGATCGACATCATCGCCACGCACAGCACCACGCCGGCAAAATCCAGATAAGTGGCGCGAAAATACACCAGCAGCAGCGCGAAGCTGATGGCGGAAAACAGGCCAAGCACAAACACCGGCACGGCCACCGCGAGGCTCGGCCCCATGCGCGCCTTGATTTCACGCGCGATGTCGCGGCCGTCGTCGGCACGGCCGAAGTCGAGGACGAACATGCGCACCGACTTGCTGAAGAAAATCGTGTCGGTAAGCTTGGCGGCGCCGGGCGCCGCCGCGTGCCAGAACAGCGGCTTGTCGTAGCCGCGCTCGACCTTCCATTTGTCGATGGCTTCCGCGGTGACGCGCTTCGCGCCCAGATGCATGCGCGCCATGTCGTCAGGCGTGTTGACGACGAAGAACAGTGCGAAGGTGATGAAGTTCACCCCGATCAGGATCGGCAGGGCGTAGAACAGGCGGCGGATCAGGTAGGCAAGCATCGGCACGGACTATACCAAGAGAGCCCGCCCTCCCCCGGCCCCTCCCTCGCGGGAGGGGTGACTGTTGTTCGCTGCGCTCATTTATTACGGGGTGGCCCCGTTCACGCTTTTGTGCGGATTGCGCCTGGCGGCGCGGGCCGCCTTGTGTGCGACAAAGTCGCATTCCGCTGCGCGGAACCAGCCTTCGGCTGTCCTGCGGCCTACGGCCTTGTCTTGGGGCGGCCCGGCGGCAAGGCTGTTAATTCACAGCCACTACCGCGCTTCTCCCCCCTCTCCCCTTGCGGGAGAGGGGCGGGGGAGAGGGGGTACCACCAGAGAAAGCCCTTCACCCGCAAAGCGGGCGAAGGGCGGCCAGGCGGCAAGGCTGCTGGGGTAATGCTATAAAATCCGTGCCTTACAACAACATCCCACCCAACCTCCATGTCCAGATATTTTCGTTTTGTCGCACTATCGCTGTCCCTGTTGCTCGCCGGCGCCGCCAACGCGCAGGAAATGACGCCAAACGAGGCACTAGAAGCCGCCCGCACCGGCAAGATCACCCTGATCGACATCCGCACCCCGCCCGAGTGGCAGCAGACCGGTGTCGCCCAGGGCGCCACCCTCATCAACATGATCCACCCACAGGGTGCCGCTGGTTTCCTCAAGGAAGTGCTAGCCAAGACCGGCGGCAACTTGAATGCGCCGATTGCCCTGATCTGCCGCACCGGCAACCGCACCTCGCAGGTACAGCGTTTCCTGAAGATGCAGGGCCTGACGCAGGTCTACAACGTTCCCGAAGGCATGGCCGGCAGCATGGCCGGCCCCGGCTGGCTGGCACGCAAGCTGCCGGTGGAAGCCTGCAAGGTCTGCTAATCCAGTCGAAAGCGCACCGGCAGCAATACCTGACGCTGCCCAACTGGCAGGCCGTTGATGCCGCGCACCGCGACGAGGGCTGCGGCGTCGAGGATGGGGTGCCCTGAACTGGTTGCCACCGCAGCGGCAGCAACCCCCCCGTTTGGCGTCAGGGTGAGCAACACGATGACATCGCCCTCGATGCCCCGCTCGATCGCCTCGCGCGGATAAAAATCGAGCTTAGCGATGGCCGCCAGCGCAGTGTTGAGGGCACGCCCCTGCAACTCGCGCGGCTTTGGCGCAGAAGTCGGCTCTGGTGGAACGGCGCTCGGCGCGGGTTTGACCTCCGGTTTGGCTGGCGCGGCTTCGCTCGACCTTTCCTGGGTGGCCAACAAGGGTGCCAGCAGCACGGCCTCCAGAACCGGATTCGACACCGGCGCGGGAGGTTGCACGAAAAACCCGAACGGCCAGAGAACGACGGCATGCAGCAGCACGCTCGCCAGAGTGGAGAAACCGAACCGCAACGCTGGCGGGGTGGCCCGGCGGGCTTCTTGAGAAATCGCCGTCATGAAGCGAATGCTACCGCAACAGGTAGACTGCACTCCCTTGCTGCCGCATCCCGATGAAAATGAATCGTCTGCTTGTTTTGTTTTTCCTGGCTGTTTGCCAATATCTGCCTGCCACTGCGCAAGCCGCGTTGCCCGATCCGGCCCGTTTTTCGGTGACGCTGGAACTGGGCAACCTCAGCCAGGCACGCGCCTGGCTGGATGAAGGCCTCGATCCGAATTTCGAGGGCGCCCTGATCGGCACCGGCCTGATGATCGGTGCCTGGGAGGGCAACATTCCGCTCATGGAATTGTTTGTCGAGCGCGGCGCCGACCTCCACCGCATCAACCGCCATGGCGAGACGGCGCTGATGCTGGCGGCCTGGAAAGGCCAGCGCGCGGCGATGCAATGGCTGCTCGAGCGTGGCGCCGAACCGAACCGGAGCAACCGTGCCGAACGTGAATGGACCGCCCTGCACTACGCCGTGTTTGCCGGCCACGCCGGACTCACCGAGCACCTGCTGGCTGCCGGCGCCGACGTCAACGCCCGCTCCACCAATGGCTCGACGGTGGTGATGATGGCGGCCCGCGAAGGCCATGAAGCCATCGCCCGGCGTCTCCTGGCTGCTGGCGCCAACCCGGCCATGAAAAACGACTTCGAGGACGACGCCGTTTCCTGGGCGATGCGTCAGGGTAATTTCCGGATCGCCCAGGCATTTACCAGTGCCGAAAACTTTGCCGAACTGGCACGTGCGGCGGTCGCCAACCCCCCGCCCAAACCCCAGCGCTCCACGCTTGTGTCAGATCGGGTCGAAGAACACCTGCGCAAGGCGCGCCTGGCCGAAGCGCAGGGGCAACGCGGCGCGGCACTCGCTGCCTATCGCAAGGCACTGGCGGAACTGAAAGCGCAACCCACGCCACCAAAAGTCGGCGTGACCGAAGGAAATCCCCTTTTCGGGACTGACAAGACGGCGAGTGGCGCAAAACCTACTGCCAAGACCCCCAGCGCACTGGTGATCCGCGCCAAGCGCAGCCAGCCCGAGCAGCAAAGCGCCGCCCTCAGCTATCCCGCCGGTGACGAGGCTGGCATTAACCAGCTGCTCGAACAGGCACGCGCCGCTGAAGCCGCCGGACGGCGACCTGAAGCATTACAACTGTTCCGCCGCGCAGCAGAGCAGATCAAGGCAAACCAGAAGTAACATTCCATCCACAATCGGAGGACGTACGATGCAGCGCATGTCGGCACTACTTATTAGTTTGATCCTGACGCTTGCCCTGGGCGGCTGCGCCACCTCGGGCGGCACAACCCCGCAGGAAAAACGCAAGGCCGTGCAGGACATGAGCAGCGAGGTACTGACGGAACTCTACAAACTGCGCCCGCCCACCCGTGCCGAGATCGCCGCCGCGCCGGGTTATGCGGTATTCAGCAACGTCAATGTGAATATCATTTTCGCCAGTTTCGGCGGCGGCTATGGCGTGGTCAGGGATAACCGCAGCGGGAAGCAGACCTACATGAAAATGGGTGAAGCCGGCATCGGCCTGGGCCTCGGCGCCAAGGACTTCCGTGCCGTCTTCGTGTTCCGCGACCGGGCGTCGCTGGACCGGTTCATCAGCAGTGGCTGGGAATTCGGCGGCCACGCCGACGCCGCCGCCAAGTCCGGCGAAAAAGGCGGGGCTGTCGGCGGCGAAGCCCTGATCGACGGCATCAATGTCTACCAACTGACCAAGAACGGCCTGGCCCTCCAGGCCACGGTCAAGGGCTCCAAATACTGGAAAGACGACGAGCTGAACTGAAGCTGCGTTACCTTCATATGCAGTATCGCCGCCGGGCCGCCCTTCTCCCGCTTTGCGGGTGAAGGGCATTCTGATGGCTCCCCCTTTCCCCCTGCCCCTTTCCCGCCGGGGGAAAGGGGAGAAAGAGCATCCCGCAGCAGTCTCGCCGCCGGGCCGCCCCAAGGCGAGACGGCACGCGGCGCCAGCCGCAACCCGCTCCCATGCATGAACGGGAGCTCCCCGTAATAAATGAGCGCAGCGAACAACAGTCACCCCTCCCGCGAGGGAGGGGCCGGGGGAGGGCGGGCGTTTAATCCCCGCGAGGGGGCGGATGGGAGGGGGAAGGATCCAGCTCCAGCGGCAACCGCGGCGCGCTATCCACCGGTTGCAGATCGCGAATCTCCTTGTCGCCGGTGACCGCCTGCAGTTCCTTGAAGCGGCGCGCGGTGACCAGCACGCGGCTTTCGAGCGAGCCGGTCGCCTTGTTGTAGGCTGAAACCGAGTCGGCGAGATTCTTGCCGACGCTGGCCCAATGTTCGGCGAGCGTGCCGAGGCGTTCGTACAGTTCCTTGCCGAGCTGCGAAATCTTCTGGGCGTTTTCAGTCAGGGCTTCCTGCTGCCACCCGTAGGCCGCCGCGCGCAGCAGCGCGATCAACGTGGTCGGCGTGGCCAGGATGACGCGCTGCTCGACGCCGCTTTCGATCAAGCCAGGGTCAACTTCCAGCGCGGCGCTGTAAAACATCTCGCCGGGCAGGAACAACACGACAAAATCGGGCGCGGGCTGGAACTGTTCCCAGTACGACTTGCGCGAGAGTTTGGCGATGTGTTCGCGCACCTGGCGGGCGTGGTCATGCAATTTCTTGCGGCGCGTTTCATCATCCTCGGCCTCGATGGCATCGAGATAAGCCGCCAGCGGCGCCTTGGCATCGACGACCAGCTGTTTGCCGCCGGGCAGGCGCACGATCAGGTCGGGGCGCAGCTTGCCCTCATCGCCATCGGCCGATTCCTGTTCGTAAAAATCACAGTGGTCGAGCATACCGGCCATTTCGACGACCCGCTTGAGCTGCAGTTCGCCCCAGCGGCCCCTTGCATGCGGCGCGCGCAGGGCACGCACCAGATTGGCGGTTTCGCGCCGGAGCTGCCCCTGCCCGTCGCCGAGCGCGCGCACCTGCTCGAACAGCGTGGCATAGGCGTCGATACGCGCCTTCTCGACCCCCTGCACCTGCAGTTCGAACTTTTCGAGCGAGGCGCGAATCGGCATCACCAGCTCGCCAATCGCCTGCTGGCGCTTTTCCAGATCACCCTTGGCGGTTTCCTGATGCTTTTCGAGCGTGCCTTTCGCCAGGTCGAGAAATGCCTGGTTGTTGCGATGCAAGGCCTCGGTCGACAAGGCGCGGAAGGCATCGGCAAACACGCCGCGCGCCTCTTCAAGGGCGGCAATTTTTTCGCTGCCCACGGCCCGCTCACGCTCCAGTTCGGCATGCAACAGGGCAGCACGTTCACGCAACTGGGCCAGCTCGGTTGCTTGCTGCGACTGGGTGTCGCGCGCGTCGCGCACGCGCCCGCCCAGTCCCGCCCACATCAGGCCGGCACCCAGCAGGATGCCGAGTATTACGGCAAGCATCAAATCGATATTGGGCATGCCGTGATTAAAAGTCGGCGCCGGCGGGACGGCGTGCCGCGCATGGGATACGGCGCTGGCGGTTATTCATGGAACTTGACGAACTCGGCGAGGGGCGCGCGTTCGCTAACCAGCTGATTCTCGGGCGCCGCCGGGTCGGCCCGACCAAGCGCCATGCCGCACACCAGTTGCTCGTTGTTCGGCAAGACAAGCTGGGTGCCGACCACGCGATGGAATTGCACCCAGGCGGCCTGCGGACAGGTGTCATAACCAAAAGCGCGTGCCGCCAGCATGATGTTTTGCAGGAAACCACCGTAATCGAGCCAGCTGCCCTTGCCGAGCCGCCGGTCGATGGTGAACATCAGGCCGACCGGCGCGCCGAAGAATTCGTAATTGCGCCGGTGCTGGGCCTGCATGGCGGTCCGATCGCCCTTGGCGATGCCCAGCAATCCATACAGCGCGAAGCCTACCGTGCGCCGTCGCGACAGGTAGGGTTCGAAGAACTCCGTCGGATAGTAGTCATATTCATACTCGTGATCGGCTGCCGCATGGTCATAGGCGTCACAAACCGCCTTCACCAACTGCGCGCGCCGGGTGCCGGTGAGCACATGCACATGCCAGGGCTGGGTGTTGGTGCCGGAGGGCGCGCGCGCGGCCGTGGCGAGTATTTGTTCGATGATCTGGCGTGGCACCGGAGCGGGCAAAAAGGCACGGATCGAGTGGCGCGACTCGATGAGTTTGAGAAAGGCGGCGGTCTGGCTCATGGCGAGTTCGGTTCAGAGTCGATAGTCAAGGCGGATGCGGTTCTGCAATTTTTTGGCCTGCTTGAAGGATTCATGGAGGACAAAGCGGTCAAGCTCGTTGAGCGTTTCGGGATCGACGCGGTTGGCCAGGCCCAGCGGCGTTCCTTGCTGCTGCTGGCGCAAGCGCATTTTCTGCAGGAAGAAAAAAGCATCGATGAGTGCCGCCACGTCATCGCGGCCGATCTTGCCCTTTTCGGCGGCGGCGCGCAGACGCTCAGGCGTGCTCGTTGCACCGATGCCATTGGCCAAGGCAAGGATGCGCGCCACATCGACGAACAAGCGGGTGCCGCTAGATTTCAGGTCGATGGTGTGCGGAAATTCCTTGCTGTCGTCAAAGGTGAAATCGCGAATGATGCCGAGCGGCGGCCGCGCCCGCAGGGCATTCTCGGCCATGAAACGCAGGAACAGGGTGGCGCCGGGAAGGTTCTTGCGCAGCCATTCGGACAATTCGCCGGCCAGGGCCTCGTCGCCGTAGAGCGGGCGAAAATCGAAATAGATCGACGCGTCGAGCAGGGCCTGGGGCGTCGTCGAACGCAACCAACTCGCATAACGCTGGTGCCACTCGTCAAGCGACAGGCAGAGCTCGGGATTGCTCGCCATCACGTTGCCCTTGCACAAGGGGAAACCGAGGACATCCAGCCGCCGATTGACCTCGGCGGCAAAGGGCAGCAGGGCCGCGCGCACTGCCGCCGCCTGGCTGCCGGGTGCGGCAAACACCAGGCCGTTATCCTGGTCGGTAGACAGTGTCTGCTCGTAGCGTCCCTCGGAGCCGAAGGCCAGCCAGGCCCACGACACTTTCGGCAAATCGAATTCAGCCTTGGTCAGCTCGATCAGGCGCACCACCAGATGATCGTTGAGTGACGAGATCAGCTGGGTGAGCGCCTCGGCGGCGCCACCCTCGGCCAGTGTACGTTCGGCGAGACGATGGATGTCCTCGGCCGCTGCGATCAGTCCTTCCATGTCGCGCGCACCGCGAATGGCGCCGGAAATCGCCTTGCCGCCACCGCTCTGCAGTTCGTAGATGTCTTCCTGCGAAACGATGCCCACCAGCTTGTCGGTGGCATCGACGACGATGACATGGTGCACGCCATTACGCGCCATCATCAGCGCCGCCTGATACACGGTGGCACGCCAGTTGAGCATCAGCAGGCCAGAATCGCTCATCACCGACATCACCATCTGGTCGAGGTCGTAGTGCTTCGCGGCGACGCGGTGCAACAGGTCGCGCAAGGTGAAGATGCCCAGCGGCCGGCCACTCTCCGGCTCGACGACGATGATCGAACCGATGCGGTGCTCGGACATCAACAACACCGCCTCGCGCAAGCTGCTCTCGGGGGTGACGGTGATCGGCTTGCGGCGGATCATGGCCGCCAGTTGGCTGTGCAGGGTGGGACGTGAAGTGCTCATGAGGGTTCAGTATTTGAGGCGTGCGTAGTAGGTCTTTTCGGCCGCGGCATGCGCCTGGCCGAGCGTGTGAATGCCCATTTCGGCAAGCATCGGCAGTAAGCGCAGGAATACCTCGGCAGTGACAATCGCATCACCGAGCGCGGTATGGCGGCCAATGATGGTGATGCCAAAACGTGCGGCGATGGCTTCGAGCTTGTGACTCTCCTGATTGGGGTGAACCAGAGCCGAGAGGAGCAGGGTATCCAGCACCGCATGGTTGAAGCGGATGTCGAGCTTTTCTTCCTTGAGCTGGAGAAACCGCATGTCGAAAGCGGCGTTGTGCGCCACCAGCACGGTGTCCGCGCAGAAGGTATGGAACTGCGGCAGCACGGTGGCAATGGTCGGCTGACCGCGCACCATGTCTTCGGTAATGCCGTGAATCTTGATGCTTTCCGGGCGCAGGCGCCGTTGCGGATCAACCATCTGGTCGATGTTCTCGAAACGCAGCAGGCGGCCATTGACGATGCGCACCGCGCCGATCTGGATGATCTCGTCGCCGGCGGACGGTTCCAGCCCGGTGGTTTCGGTATCGAACACCGTGTAGGCGAGATCGGCAAGCGGCATGTCGTCGTGCGCATGATCTTCGCCAACGCGCTTGAACAGGTCGAAATCGTAGAATTCCGGGCGGCTCTCGACGTGCACCAGATTGGCGCCTTCGCCAGCAATCTGGGCTTCGGCCACCGGAATCTGCAAACGGAAGAAAGATTGCTGGATCGCGGAATCGCGACCGCAGGACAACTGGCCACCATGGCGATCGGTCACGTCGCGCAAGGTCAGCGGCGTGGTTTCCCCCGCCACCGACATCGGTTCGATCTGCCAGCCCAGCAGGGTTTCGGAGGATACGGCCGTACCGGCCCAGCGCAATTCCAGTTGCAACATGCGGCCGCTGTGCATGAGGCGCAACCGCACCAGTTTGACCGCAAAGCTCTCCTCCAGCTTGGAGGTCAGGAAACTCAGCGCTTGCGTGATCGAATAACTGTCGACCTTCACCCAGAGATCCTGCACCAGGTCATCGATCTTGGCCTTCACGCCCAGCCGGCTTTCGATGCGCCGTCCCACCGCCATCACCAGGTCGGCGCCGAGCATCTCCTCGAGCGGCCAGCGGTTCACCAGGGTGGTGGCATATTCCTGCGCCGACTGGTTGAGGCGCACCGTCAGAATCTGCAATTCGTCGTTGATGGCATCCACCGCCGCCTTGATCCCGGCGGCGTCGGGCGCCATGCGCAAGCCCTGCAAGCTGCCACGAATGCCCGCCAGCGCAGCCCGCGTGTCGTCAGCCAGCACCTGCACCGTGCGGTCGCATTGCGCACCGCTTTCCAGCGCGCGGGTGATGTTTTCCAGGACGAGCACATAGCCGCCGATGCTGCGTTGCGGCGGCTTTTCCGCCACATCCTCCGGAGTGACGTCGGATACCGCAATTACCGGCGCCATCTGCACCCGGATCAACTGTCCGGCCCGCGTGGTGGTGATGAAACTGGCCAGCGGCTGGCTGCCCTCCCGTTCGAGGCGATGTTGCAGGGAGTCGAGCGCATGCGAAATCAGCGAACGGTCGAACACCCCGTAAATCGAGCGGCCCAGTCCGATCACCGCACTAGCGCCATGGATGTCGGGCAGCAGGGCGCTCGCCTGCAAGCGCGCGCGATTGTTGTAAAGGAGGATTCGTCCGTCCAGGTTGCAGACCATCACCGGCAGCGGCAGATCCGCCATCAGCGCGGCCAGCCGGTTGCGTTCGGCTTCCATCGTGGCGCGCGACTGGCCGGCCTGGATAACGGCATCGTGGCGCGCGGCATCGCGCTGATCGGCCAATACACCGATGGCCTCGGCCAGGGCACGCAATTCCGGCGCCACCTCCCCGACTTCAGGTCGATACGCCGGGTTGGCTCCGGTCATTACGCCGATCGCCTCGCCCAGCTTCAATGCCTGACCAGGATATTCGCGCCACAACAGGCGCGCCAGGGAGGCCCCGACCAAAGCCATCACCACCAGCACAAAAATTGCGAGGCTGATCCGTGGCTCCACCAGTTGGACAAACAGCAGGCGATTTTCGTCAGACATGTCCGACCACAGCAGCCAGCCCGACAGCAGCAAGGGCGCCGCCATCATCAGAATGATGGCAACAATCAGCAGGACCAGCCGCGGTTTCATGCCAGCAGCCTCAGACTTTCAAGAAGTGTTCGCGGTAATACTTGAGTTCCTCGATCGACTCGTAGATATCGGCAAGCGCCTCATGCTTGCCACCCTTCTTGACACCCTTGGAAATTTCCGGTGTCCAGCGCTTGCACAGCTCCTTCAGCGTCGATACGTCGAGGTTGCGGTAATGAAAATAGTTTTCCAGCTTCGGCATGTAGCGCGCCATGAAACGGCGGTCCTGACAGATCGAATTGCCACACATCGGCGACTTGCCGGTCGGCACATGACGCTTGAGGAAATCGAGCGCCTGCGCCTCGATCTCGGCTTCGGCCAGTGCCGATGCCTTCACCTTGTCGATCAGCCCGGACTTGCCGTGCGCCTTCTGGTTCCAGGCATCCATCGCCCCGAGCACTTCATCGGACTGGTGTACCGCCCATGCCACGCTTTCGGCGATCACCTCAAGCTGTGAATTGGTGATCACCATCGCCAGTTCGATGATGCGGTCGCGCTCGGGATCGAGCCCGGTCATTTCCATGTCGAGCCAGACAAGGGCATTTTGGTCTTGTGCCATAATTCATCAGCTTTCTAGCGGTTTTACAGATTGCATTCTGGCACATTTCCCCCATCTCACTCCTCGTGGCCGAACTCTTCTCCCTGGTCTTCCTGACACTGCTGGCATTGACGACCGGTATGCGTATCTGGCTGGCGTTGCGCCAGTTGCAGCATGTTGCTGCGCATCGAAGCACGGTACCCACCGAATTTGCCGACCGCATCGACCTCGCTGACCACCAGAAAGCAGCCGACTATTCACGCGCCAAGATTCGCCTCGGCATCATCGAGCTGGCGTTCGATGCCGTGCTGTTGCTACTGTTCACCTTCGGCGGCCTGCTGACCGCCTTCGACCAGTTCTGGCGCGGCGTGTTTGCCGACACGGGCTACGCCCATGGCCTGGCCCTGTTCGCCAGCGTCGGACTAGCCGGATTCGCCGTCGGCCTGCCGTTCTCGCTCTATCGCACCTTCAGGATCGAGACACGCTTTGGCTTCAACAAGATGACGTCCGGCCTGTTTGTCGCGGACATTTTCAGGCAACTGCTGCTGACGGTACTGATCGGTGTTCCCCTGCTGCTCGCCGTACTGTGGCTGATGGGCGCGATGGGCGAGCACTGGTGGCTCTACGTCTGGGGCACCTGGCTGGGCTTCAACCTGCTGGTGCTGCTGCTCTACCCGACCTACATCGCGCCGCTGTTCAACAAGTTCACGCCGCTGGCCGAGGGCGAAATGAAAGACCGCATCGAGGCGCTGCTGGCGCGCTGCGGCTTCGCCAGTTCCGGTTTATTCGTCATGGATGGATCGAAGCGTTCGGCGCATGGCAACGCCTATTTCACCGGCTTTGGCCGCGCCAAGCGCATCGTCTTTTTCGACACCCTGCTTGACAAGCTCGCGCCGGGGGAGGTCGAGGCCGTACTCGCACATGAACTGGGGCATTTCAAGCACCGCCATGTCTGGAAGCGCATCGCCGTGATGTCTGCGCTGTCGCTCGCCCTGCTCTGGCTGCTGGGTCAAGTCATCGACCAGCCGTGGTTTTATGAGGGATTAAAAGTCGGCGCTGGCGGGACGGCGCAAAACAGTGCCATCAGCACGGCGATGGCGCTGATTCTCTTCTCGCTGGTATTGCCGGTCTTCACCTTCCCCTTCACCCCGCTCATGTCGTGGCTGTCACGGCGCCACGAATTCGAGGCCGATGCATACGCGACAAAGCAGGCCAGCGGCAACGCACTGGTCGCCGCACTGGTCAAGCTCTACCGCGACAATGCAGCAACGCTTACGCCCGATCCGCTCTATTCCCTGTTCTACGACTCGCACCCGCCCGCCAGCCAGCGCATCGCGCATTTGCGCACAGACAACTTGTGACTTTGACCGGCACCATCGTGGCTGCCTTTGGCCGCCACTACGAGGTCGAGCTGGATGACGGCCGCAGCGTCAATGGCATCCCGCGCGGCAAGAAAAGCCCCTACGCCTGCGGCGACCGCGTCACGCTGGGACCGCTCCACGACAGCGAAGCACAGATTCTCGGCCATGCGCCGCGCAACTCGCTGCTCTACCGCAGCGACCAGTGGAAACAGAAACTGATAGCCGCCAATGCAACGCAGATCGTGCTGGTGGTGGCCACCGAGCCCGGTTTTTCCACCGAACTGATCTCGCGCGCCCTCGTCGCTGCGCAGCACGAACAGATGCGCGCCGTCATTGTGCTCAACAAGGCCGACCTGACAGCAAGCCTGCCCGCGGCACGCGCGCAGCTGGCGCCCTTTGTCAAACTTGATCTACCAGTAATTGAACTTAGCGCCCTGACCGACGCCACGTCGCTGCTGCCCTGGCTCGCCGCCCAGGTTTCCGTGCTGGTGGGCCAGAGCGGCATGGGCAAATCCACCCTTGTCAACGCGCTGATTCCCGATGCCGCCGCGGCAACGCGTGAAATCTCCACTGCACTCGATTCCGGCAAGCATACGACGACCCATGCGCGCCAGTACCCCTTGCCGGATGGCGGCAAACTGATCGATTCACCCGGCCTGCAGGAGTTCGGTCTCGCCCACCTGACGCGTGGCGAGATCGAGCTCGGCTTCGTCGAATTTCCGGCCCATCTGGGTCATTGCCGCTTTCGCGACTGCCACCACGAAAACGAACCCGATTGCGGACTCAAGACAGCGGTTGCCAGCGGCGCAATCCATCCACTGCGCCTGACGCACTTCATCACCATCGCCAACGAAGGCAGGTAAGGGCCCGCCCCCTCCCAACCTCCCCCTCACGGGGATTAAACGCCCACCCTCCCCCAGCTCCTCCCTCGCGGGAGGGGTGACTGTTGTTCGCTGCGCTCAATTGTTACTGGGTGCCCCCGCTCATGCTTGGGAGCGGATTGCGGCCGGCGCCGCGTATCGTCTCGCCTTGGGGCGGCCCGGCGGCGAGACTGCTGGGTTAGCTTTCTCCCCTCGCCCCTCTAGGGGCCGGAGGAACGACTTTATCAGTGCCTCATCTTGCTGTGATCCATGCCGCCCATGTCGCCCTTGGGCAACATTCCAGCGGTTGGCCTTTTCACCGGCACTTCTATGGTCTTGCTGCTGCCATCGGCGAACCCGAGCGTGATGGCAACCATGTCGCCTTCCTTGAGCGGCGTCTTCATGTCGATCAACATGACATGGTAGCTACCGGGCTTGAGCGACACTTCGCCTTGGGCCGGCACGACGATTTCCTTCACCTGGCGCATGCGCATCACGCCACCGTCGTTGATGTGGTTGTGCAACTCGGTGATACTTGCGGCCAATGAACCGGCCGTGACCATCGGAACTGCCTTGTCGCCGGCATTCCTGAGTGTCATGTAAGCACCGGTGACTTTGGCGCCGGGGGGGGCCAGGCGCACATGAGGATCGATCACGCTGACTTGGTCGGCCATGCCGCCAGCCCAAACCGGAGCGACGCAATGGAGCAAGGCAAGAAGTACAAGTGGGAGAACAAGTTTCACGGCTGGCTCCATTCAGTTATTGGGTAGATGTTTGCGGATTTCAGTGGCCAGTTGCTCCGGCGGCAGGGCATGGGGCAGATTGGCGACGAGGTGGCCGTCCCGGTCGATCAGATAGGTCAGCGCAGTGTGGTCGACAACATAGCCACCGGCCGAGACATTGTCCTGTCGGACAAAAGCGGCGCCATAGCGGCCGGCAACCTCCGCAAGTTGCGCCGGGCTTCCGGTCAAGCCAATGATGGATGAGTGGAAAAATGTTGTGTACTCGACCAGCCGCGCCACACTATCGCGTTCCGGATCGACGCTGACAAACAACACCTGCACCTTGGCCAATTCCGCCGGTGTCAGTTTTTCCAGCCCTTGGGCAATGACCGACAACGCCGTCGGGCAAATATCCGGGCAGTAGGTATAACCGAACATCAGCACCACCAGCTTGCCGCGCAGGCTGGCCAACGCAAATGCCCCCCGCGGGCCGTCAAGCGCGAAATCGCCGCCGGCCGGTGGCGCGGCCAACGGAACATTCAGTACGGTGTGGGTGGGCTGCGTGCCGGAAGCAGGCATTCTCTCCTGTTCAGGATGCCAGAAAAGCAGCAGACCGAGGATAACGAATACCAGTAATACGTTGATTGCAATGAGCAGTCTTTTCATTTCCCTTCGGTCCTACTGTCCGGCATCAAAGCGGAATGGCACGGCGATGTGCGTGCGACCGGATTCAATAAGCACCGTCGCTTGCCAGGTCATACGCCCGGTGACACAAACCGGCAGGGTGGTCTGCCCGGCATAGCGACCGGGGCCAGTGCGCGCGAGGGTAGGACGGTTGTAACCCATCGCCATATTCACCCCGGCGAAGTCGACCGTAAGCTTGTCCGCCTCCAAAGAATCGAGTTCGACAAGTATTTCCAGCGGTGCAGTGACCGGAATCGGCCTTGGCGACAAAGCAAAACCGAGCCGTCCGCCACCCGGCAGTGTGGCGTTGCAGGCGCCGGCATGCAGATCGCATCCGGGATCAGGGCTGACGGTCATGTCCGTCTTGGGCAGCAGCATGGGGGAATACTTGTACCCCGCCACCCCGATCGCAATCAGGGCGAGGACCATGGCCGAATCAACAAGGAGGGATCTGCGGGCGGACATTCAAGATAAGCGGAATTCAGTACAGGCTGATGCCTGACGGGAAGCATAACAAAATAGCTGCCACCACCAGCAAACATCGACTAACATACTGATATTTATGATTTGTTGAACTATATCAAAGTTTGCTTATATTTCTTCTGCGATAATATGCAACTGTAACTGACGAGGATGAGATTGTGAAAATAATGCTGATTCTGGCCCTTGTCGCTCCCTTGATCGCCAACTTTGCCCTGGCCGCCGAGCAACGGCAAAAGCCAGTCGTTGCCAGCGTTGCGTCCCCCGCGGCGCTGGCCAAAAAGGGCAATGCCGAGCACGGCAAGAAAGCCTACATGATTTGCAGTGCCTGCCACCTGCCTTCCGGCGCGGGAAAGGCCGACGGCTCTTACCCGCAACTTGCCGGCCAGCATGCGGCGGTACTGGTCAAACAGATGATCGACATCCGTTCAGGCCACCGCGACAGCCCGACCATGTATCCGTTCATTCAGGAGATCACCGACCCGAAGGTCATGGCCGATATTGCCGCCCATATAGAAGAGTTGTGCATTCCCAGCAACAACGGCAGATATGAAGGTCCCGACGCCCCCAAGAAAATTGCGCTGGGCAAGAAACTTTATGAACAAAGCTGTATCAAGTGCCATGGCAAGAACGGCGCCGGCAACGAGGAGAAGTTCTACCCGGTGATCGCGGGGCAACACTACAAATACCTGTTGCGCCAGATGACGGCGATTCGTGACGGCACCCGCTGCAACGTTAACAAGGACATGGTCAAGGTCATTGAAAATTTCAGCGACGAGCAGTTGGTGGCAATTGCAGCCTACCAGGCGCGCCTGTCAATGCCCGGAGCAATGTGCGACAAAGATGGCAAGCATTAACAGTCTGTCGATTTTCAGTGCCGGATGGCTCGCAGCCCGCATGTGCTTCCAACATGGCAAACGGGTCTGGTGGGTTGCCGTGCTTGTCCTCTTACCCAATGCCGCGGCGCAAGCTGACAGTACTCGCGCACTGTTCGCGGCAACGCTCACAGGTCTCGACGGCCAGCCGATTGCCCTGGCGCAGTACCAGGGCAAGCCGCTGATCGTCAATTTCTGGGCCCGCTGGTGCCAACCTTGCCGCACCGAGATTCCCGAGTTAGTCAAACTGCACCGGGATTACCAGTCGCGCGGTCTGGAGGTGCTGGGCATCGCCCTGGAAGGCAAGGTCGAGCCGGTGCGCGACTTTGCAAAATCCTACCGGATGGATTACCCGGTGGTACTGGCGCAGACCAATGGCCAGGCCTTGATGCGCTCCCTTGGCAACCCCCGGATGGGACTACCCTTCACCGTGGCCATCGACCGGACGGGCAAGCTCGTCACCATCAGATTGGGTGCCCTGCATGGCAAAGAGCTTGTGGCAATCGCTGAAGCTGCAATAAACGACCGCCCCTCCCAGCCTCACCGCACGGCGAGGTAACTGTTGTTTTTGCCTTGTGGCAACCCGGCGGCAAGGCTGCTGATTAAGCCCAGCAGGCGCCCTACCGCCCGCGCTGACTTCCATTGCTTACACCCTGAAGCGCGCCGCCGACCTGTCGAGTTCGGCCGCCAGTTCCTGCAGGTGCTCGGCGGCAGCTATCGTCTGGCGCACACTGGCACTGTTTTCCTCCGACATGCTGGCGATGCGCTCGCCTCCCCCGGGCGACCTCCTGGGCGGCAACCGCCTGCTCGTCAAGGGCGCTGCCGATGTCATCCACCACGGTGCTGACCCGCTGTGTACTGGACTGGATGCCGGTGATCGACTCGCCGGCCTGATGGGCCAGCTTGACGCCCCCGTCGACGCGGGCCACACCGCTTTCCATTTTGTGCGCTGCACGCCGTGCGCCGGCCTGCACCTTGTCGATTACCGCAGCGATGGTGCGGGTAGGCGTTCGGCCAGTTTCCTCACTTCGTCGGCAACGACAGCAAAACCGCGTCCCTGCTCGCCGGCGCACGCCGCCTCGATGGCCGCATTCAGTGCCAGCAGGTTGATCTGGTCGGCCACCTCACGGATGACATTGATGACCGAGGATATCTCGTTCGAGTAGGCTTCCAGTTCGCGAATGGTGCCGGCCGCTTCATTGACGGCAGCAGACACATGGCGAATTCTTCGGCGGAAGAGTGCACCACCTGGCCGCCGGCCCGCGACTCGTCGCCCGCGCCTGAAACGACCGCGCGCGCATGGTCGCGCACCTGGTCGATCGACACCGCGGCGGACGCCATACCCGACGCCGCTTCAGTCTGCACTTCGGTGGCACACGCCGACTGGCGGGCCACACCGGTCAGAACCTCGGCAGCACGCGAAGCGCCTGCGCGCCCTTTTGCGAAGCGCCGACCATGCTGCGCAGGCCGTCCTGCACAGTGTGCAATCGATGTTTTGCAAAAGGCTCATTATTAAGGTAATTCATAATAAATATTATATATATTATATTCATACCACTTATAGTCAGGTGCGCAAGGGTGTAGCCAGTTGCGCTTCTCGGCGACACGATCTCATCACTGCCAGACGACGAGCCACACCGGCTCGATCAGCCGTCAATCACCCTTGACCGTCCGGTGCGGGCAGTCCTTCTTGGTGCAATCGGCATATAGATGAAGCGCGTGCTCCACGACGGCGAAGCCGCGCGACTTGGCAACCTTGGCCTGGCGGCGTTCGATTTCGGGATCGTTGAATTCTTCGACGCGGCCGCATTGCAGGCAGACCAGATGATCGTGGTGCTTGCCATCATCGAGTTCGAAAACCGCCTTGCCCGATTCGAAATGGTGCCTTTCGAGCAAACCAGCCTGTTCAAACTGGGTGAGGACGCGATAGACCGTGGCCAGCCCGATGTCGGTCTCATCGGCAAGCAACTGGCGATAAACATCCTCGGCGGTAAGGTGGCGCGTACTCGACTTGCGAAACAGGTCGAGGATGGCCATGCGCGGCACGGTCGCCTTGAGGCCGATGCTCTTGAGTTCTTCGGGATCGGACAGGGAACTGCTGTCCTTGGGGTCTATGGAGTCTGACATGGGTCCGGAACCATTGAGTGGATCGATCGAGTAAGCGCAAGCCCATATGATATAGTTTTCCGGCTCCTTCATCCCTTCCCGCCCCCATTCCCCATCCCTACCATGCTGCCGCGAACCCTGCCTCGCCTTCTTGTATTGAGCCTGCCACTCCTGGCCGCCTGCTCCGGCACGCCGGAAGTGACATCCTATCTCTCCCCTTACCGAATCGATGTGCGCCAGGGCAATTTCGTCACCCAGGACATGGTGGCGCGCCTGAAGCCCGGCATGACTCGCGAGCAGGTGCGTTTTGCCCTCGGCACCCCGCTGGTGGCCGACATGTTCCACGCCGATCGCTGGGATTATGTCTATCGCTTTCAGCCTGGACGAGGTGAAGCGCAGTCGCGCCGACTGGTGGTGTTCTTCGAAGACGGCAAACTGGTAAGGGTCGGCGGCGACGTCGTGGCCGAAACCGCGGCCAGCAAGGGATCCGCCGCGCCATCCGCGCGGGTCATCGACGTGCCCGCCGAGTCCAAGAAATGACCGGCATCCGTTATGCCATTGCCGGCGCCAACGGCCGCATGGGCAAGACGCTGGTCGAGGCCGTCCTTGCGGCGCCCGATGCGAAATTGGCCGCCACCTTCGATATCGGCGACGACGTGGAGACCGCGCTAAGCGGCGCCGACTGCCTGATCGACTTCACCCGCC
This sequence comes from uncultured Methyloversatilis sp., assembly GCA_964580925.1. Lineage (GTDB taxonomy): Bacteria > Pseudomonadota > Gammaproteobacteria > Burkholderiales > Rhodocyclaceae > Sulfuricystis. The sequence continues at coordinate 1,953 of CAZOMI010000009.1, read as the reverse complement.
CCGAGGGCACCTTGCAACATCTGGGAATCTGCCGGCGCCTGGGTGTGCATGCGGTGATTGGCACGACAGGTTTCTCCTCCGATCAGAAACAACAGATCGAGGCGGCAGCTCGCGACATACCCGTCGTATTTGCGCCCAACATGGCCGTTGGCGTGAATGCCGTTTTCAAGTTGCTCGACGTGGCGGCGCGCATCCTCAACGAAGGCTACGATGTCGAGGTGATCGAAGCCCATCACCGCCACAAGATCGACGCGCCTTCGGGCACCGCGCTGCGCATGGGCGAGGTGGTGGCGGCCGCGCTGGGCCGCGACCTGGCGGAGTGCGCCGTCTATGGACGCGAGGGCCACACCGGCGCGCGGCCGGCGACGCAGATCGGGTTTGCGACGATTCGCGGCGGCGACATCGTCGGCGACCACACGGTGCTGTTTGCCGGCACCGGCGAATGCATCGAGATCACCCACAAGTCCGCCAGCCGCATGCCCTACGCGCTAGGCAGCCTGCGGGCGGCGCGCTTTTTGCGCGGCAAGACCAACGGTCTTTTCGACATGCAGGACGTGCTCGGACTGCGCTAATCGGCTACAATGGCGCGGTTTGGCTGGCGTTCTGATTTCGGGCGTCGGCGGCACGAAAATAACCGCTCAGGAGCCCGATTTTGCCAGCGATTTTGCCCGACCCGTCCGCCTTCGCGCCCGCCCTGCTAGCCCTCGCTGACGGAACGATATTTCGCGGTAAGAGTATTGGAGCAACAGGCGCCAGCGTCGGCGAGGTGGTGTTCAACACCGCCATGACCGGCTACCAGGAAATCCTTACCGATCCCTCCTACACCCGGCAGATCGTCACCCTCACCTATCCACACATCGGCAACACCGGCGTCAATCGTGAAGATTGCGAAGCCGGTCGCATTTACGCCGCCGGCCTGGTGATCCGCGATCTGCCACTGCTTGCCTCGAATTTCCGCTCCACCCAAAGCCTCGCCGACTATCTCCGCGCCGAAAATGTTGTTGGCATTGCCGACATCGACACCCGCAAACTCACGCGCATCCTGCGTGAGAAAGGTGCGCAGGCCGGCTGCCTGATCGGTGGCGCAGCGGGCGGCACGCTGAGCGATGCCGACGTCGCCCGCGCCATCAAGGCGGCCAGCGCCTTCCCCGGCCTCGCCGGCATGGACCTGGCCAAGGTGGTCAGCGCCCCCCAGGCCTACGAATGGACGGAAGGTGAATGGCAACTGGGCAAGGGTTACGTGCCGCAACAAGACCCCCGCTTTCATGTCGTCGCCTACGATTTCGGCGTCAAGCGCAACATCCTGCGCATGCTTGCCGCGCGCGGCTGTCGCATTACCGTGGTACCGGCCCGGACGCCTGCCGCTGAAGTGCTGGCGCTCAAGCCCGATGGCGTGTTTCTGTCGAATGGTCCGGGCGACCCTGAGCCCTGCGCTTACGCCATTGCCGCCATTCGTGAATTGCTGGACAGAAAATTGCCGACCTTCGGCATCTGTCTGGGCCATCAACTCATGGGCCTGGCCGCTGGCGGCAAGACACTCAAGATGAAATTCGGCCACCACGGGGCCAACCACCCGGTCAAGGACCTGGAATCCGGCCAGGTGATGATCACCAGCCAGAACCACGGCTTCGCGGTCGATCCAGCTACGCTACCGGACAATGTCAAGATTACGCACGTGTCGCTGTTTGACGGCAGTCTGCAAGGGCTGGCCTGGACCGACCGACCCGCGCTGTGTTTCCAGGGCCACCCCGAGGCGAGCCCCGGACCGCACGACGTCGCCTATCTGTTCGACCGCTTCATCAACATGATGGAACAGTAATGGCCCCCCACGCTCGCAAACCCGGCTCGCTGCCCCCCACAGGGGGGCGCATGTCTCCTTGGGGCGGCCCTGCGGAGACTAATGGCCCCCCACGCTCGCAAACCCGGCTCGCTGCCCCCCACAGGGGGGCGCAT